>CATYIV010000027.1 GCA_958407465.1 uncultured Collinsella sp.
CCGTGATGGTGGCCGCAACCGCACTCATGGTCGTCGCCGTGCTCGCCGCAACCGCAGCCGTCCTCGTGAGCACCGTGCTCTTCGGGACGATACTGCGACCAGTCCAGACCGGCGGCGATGGCGTCGGCCTCCTCCTTATAGAGGACCGTGATGGCCTGGGTGCCCAGCTTGGCACCACCGATGGCATCGAGCATGTCGTAGAGCGTAAAGGCCACGTCGGCGCCGGGCAGCGCAAGCTCGCGATCGTCGGCATAGGCGAGCGCCAAGCGCAGGTCCTTGATGAAGTGCTCGACCATAAAGCCGGGCTTGTAGTCGCCGTCGAGCGCCTTGGTAGCCAGGCTCTCCATGGCGCCGGACTTGCCGGTACCGCCCAGGATCATCTGGCGGGTCTTCTCCAGATCAAGGCCGCTCAGCTCGGCAAATGCCATGGCGTCTGCCATGCCGACCATGCAGGCGCCCAGCGACACCTGGTTGGCGAGCTTGGCAGCCTGGCCCTTGCCGGCGCCGTCGAAGCAGCAGATGTTGGCCGCAAAGGTGGCAAGGATGTCGCGGACCGGCGCGATGTCGTTCTCGGTAGCGCCCACGATAGCCGTGAGCGTACCGGCGATAGCGCCCGACTCGCCGCCGGTGACGGGGCAGTCAAACGCCATGCGACCAGAAACCTGGGCGGCCTCGGCAATGTCACGGGCAAGCTCGGGCGAGCTCGTGGTGAGGTCGATCAAGACCGCGCCGGGCTTAGTGCACGCGAGCAGGCCGTCGCCCGCCAGGTAGAGTTCCTCGACCTCGGAGGGATAGCCCACCATGGTAAAGACGACATCGGCGTTCGCCGCGGCATCGGCCGGCGTATCTGCCCAGACGGCGCCGCGCTCGATAAGCGCCGCCGCCTTGGACTTGGTGCGGTTGTTGACCGTGACGGGATAGCCGGCGTCCAGAATGTGGCCGGCGATGGGGGCACCCATGATTCCGGTGCCGATGAATGCGACGGAGAGCTTGTTTGCCATGAAACCTTTCCTTTTGGGTTGGGTGTTGTTACCAGGTTGAATACTCGGTGCCAGCGTTTGGGCTGTGAGTCGAGGGCGATTACGGACGCAGCGCTTGCCTACTGACCGCGCACGCGGCGGGCGATACGGTCGGAAAGCGACGCCTTGTCGGCTCGGTTCTTACCCCAAAACGCGCAGCCCACCATGCCGGGGCCCACGTGCGAGCCGATGGTGGGACCCACGGAGCCGCGAATGATCGTGACGTCGGCGCAACCCTCCTCCTTGCGGATGGCGGCTTCGAGCCAGTCACCATCCTTTTCGGCATCGGCCGTCATGATGGCGATGGGCATGGTGCGATCGGGCACGTAGTTCTCGCGGAACGACTTGAGGATGGACTTGAGCGCCTTCTTGCGGCCGCGGTTGACGCCGATCAGCGACAGCGAGCCGGCCAGGTCGTAGGAGAGCTCGGGCTTGACGTCGAGCTTTGCCGTGAGCTGCGCCGCCGCGGGAGGAATGCGGCCGCCGGCAGCCAGTGCGTCGAAGCTCTCGAGCGTAAAGTAGCCGTGCACGTAGGTCTTTGCCTCGTTTGCCCAATCGACCAGCTGCTTGGCGGTCAGTCCCGCCGAACGCTGGCGCACGGCCTCGAGCGCCAAGAGCGCACCGGTCGCGCAGGGCAGAGCGTTGTCGACCACGTAGAGCTCAAAGTTGGGATACTCGGCGCGCACGACATCTGCCGCCTGGCACGCGGAGTTGTAGCTCGACGACAGCGCCGAGGTAAAGCACAGGTAGACCGTGGGCGTGCCCTCTTTGGCGCACTCGGTAAAAAACTCGATATAGCGACCGAGCGACACAGCCGAGGTGGACACGCGGGCACCGGCGCGCATGCGGTCGTAAAACTCCTTGGGCGTGATGCTCGACCAGATGTCATCCGTGCGCTCCTCGCCATCGATAATGAAGGGGAAACCCAGGATATCGACATCGAGGTTCGCGGCGACCTCGGGGCTAAAGTCGCAGCAGGTATCGACGACGATGCGGCAACGGTCCGAATGACCGGTAGATGCGGCCTTGTCCATCAAAGCGACTCCTTACGTAAAAAGGCGGCCACCCGCATGGGATGGCCGCCAACCGTTAACTCATGCAAGTTAACGTATTTTACTCGTCAAGTGTTTCGATGCGGGGCTTGATGATGCCATATCCACCATTCTTACGGTGATACACCACATTGATGAGACCGGTCGTCGCGTTCTCGAACACGTAGAAGTCGTGGCCGAGCAGATCGGTCTGCACCAGCGCCTGCTCCTCAGTCATTGGGGTGACGTCGATGACCTTCTCGCGGACGAGCAGGTCGTCCTCCTCCTCGGGCAGCAGCAGGTCGGCCAGATCTTCGACGCGCTCGACCGGTGCGACATCCGCTGCGCTGGCACCGCCCTGGCGGTTGTCCACGACCTTGGTCTTGAACTTGCGCAGCTGGCGGGTAACCTTATCGGCGGAGAGGTCGATGGCGGCGTACATATCTGCACCGTGCTCGGCAACGCGAATCACCGAACCGCGGACACGAACCGTAACCTCGACGATTGCCGGGTTGGGGTTCGAGGGGTTCTTCTCATAGCGAAGTACAACGTCAACTGTCATGGGCTCGATATCGAAAACCTTGAGCGCCTCGCCGATCTTCTCATCCACATGCGCACGCAGAGCATCGGTTACCGTCGTTTTGCGTCCAGAAACCTTGATATCCATACGTGGCTCCAATCTGCCTCGGGGACTTACTGTACTGGCTATGTACCCATTGCCGTGCATTTAATCACGCGGATTCCTAAAGACCCGAATAACGATTGCTTGATACCGCATACCGAAGTCTCGTACTTTTCCATGGCAAAGTGCGCTATAGGAGGGAGCCGACAGATTTGTATTTGGTCCCGAAAATTGGCTTTGACCTGCTGGTTTTACGGAAACGAAAAAGCCGGGCTCCCCTGTTGGGAAAGCCCGGCAATGCGTGTTGAAACCGTGAAGAGGCGTCTCTCTTAGCGCATAGGAGACACCACCCCTAGCAATAACTAGCTATTGAGTTTGTTAATGTCGTCGTCGGTGATGGCGCCTTCTTGGCTGGACGATTTGTCCTCGGAGGATGCGGTCTCATTGTTGGAATCGGAGGACTCGCTGCCGGAGGACGTGGTCTCACTGGACTCAGAGTCGCCCGGCTGCACGTTAGCGCCCGAAACCGTCTTAGTGGTGAGGTCGTAGGGCATACTGCCATACCAGACAGAGTGGACCGCCTCGAGCGTGCCGTCGGCCGTAATACCGTCGAGGGCATCGCTCACGGCACGGCACAGTTCGTCATTGGACGAGAGGCCCGCAACATCAAGCGTCGAGGGTGCCTCGAGCGAACCGACATAGGAGACCTCGCTCATCAGGCGTGCAAGGTAGCCGCCGGCCGTGGAGTCGCAGATCACATAGTCGACCTCGCCGGACTCGAGCGCCTCAAAGCACTCGTTGATGTTGGAGTAGGTCTTTTGGTTGGCGGTGATGCTCTGCTTAGCAAGCGCCTCCTGCGAGGCCGAGGACATCTGAACGCCCAGGGTGGACGTGTTAAGGGTCTCGGTGGAAACGCTTAGCGACCCACCATCGTTAGTTTTACCGAACACGGAAGTGGCATCGTACAGGCAGGTGCCGAGCGAGCTAATGTCCCCGTCCGTGGAGTTGATCTTGCCGATAAAGATATCGGCCTTTTTGTCGCCGAGCGCGGAACCTGCCGAGGACGCATCGACAAAGGCGACCTTAAGGCCCATGCGGCTTGCGAGGGCGCGGGCGGCGTCGACCGCATACCCCGTGAGCTCGCCGTCGGCGTCCTGCATGGCCTGCGGTGCATCGGAAGTATCGAGGGCAACCGTCAGGGTTCCGGAAGTGACCAGGGCATCGTCCGACACCGCCGGCGTGACCGTCTCGCACTCGATCTGGTCGATCGTGGGAGTCGTGAACGTAGACAGCGGGTTGAACGCGCATCCGCTCAGGCCCAAAACGGCGATGACCGCTGCGGTCCCAGCACCTAACCGAGCCGCGTGCATCAAGCTGCCCCTCACCATGTCCACTACCCTGCCTTCTGTGTCGTATACGATCCGTGCGTTGCGCGGAATATCAGGTTGTTCCCACCAGCTGACCTGGTATTTGACCCCACACTTGCGCACCGGGGTGTTTGCTCGGGAGGCCGCAGCCACCTTCACGACTGACCCGCTCGCCCGCGAGGCGGTATTGCCCCAAAGAAAGTAGAACGGACGGTGCGGCTTACATCTAGGACGCGCCATGATCGCGCCGCGCGCACGCGGTCGCTTACGTGGATCCCTTTGACCGCGTCTGTCTTGGACTAGGACGGGCATTTCGTCCGTCCGCAACCACAGCCTGGTAGGAACGAAGCGCATTATAGCTAAGTTCAAGCTAAAGTTTAAGGTTAGGGGCGTCATTCGCATCGCGAGTACAGATTTTGCGGGTCGGAGCGGACCATTCGTGCCCCTATGAAGCCCGGAGCTTCCCTACGGGGAGCTCCGGGGCACCCGTCTCAGGGTGCCGTGTGCAAAAAACGGCAAATATGAGTATTGTTACCAATTTAGTAGCAGCGTATTACCGCCTCACGAGCCCTTTTTGAGTTCCGCACAGCCTGCTTGGCGCCAAGATATTCCACATTCGTTTACTATCTCTTCGCTGAATCCAGATTTTCGGCCCAAGTTTCTTTGTTTTTGCTGTCACTAATCTAGTAACAGTACTCATATTTGCCGTTTTTTGCACAGAGCATATAAACAGACCCCCTATAAAGCCGTAGTTTTACGCTGGCTTGAGCCCAAAGCACGCTCGGAGCGTATTCAGCAGAGCATCTTGCCTCTTTCGACGAGCCTCTACGCGATTCTGATATCGCTTACCCATACGCTGGTGGATGCGCCATGCGAGCGCTTCCATCGCTTCCATGTCGCGGAGCATTTCGTTGTTGACCGTCGCGACCTCGATTCCCATAGTAATCAAGCCCGTGTTGCGTTTTTCATCATGGATACGTCCCCTCCGGGAGGAATGACCCAGCTCACCGTTGTATTCCAGGTCAAACCGGGCTGCCTCCTGATACGCATCGCAAACTGCATGCGGCATCCCCGAGATTGCCTGTGCGCGGTCATCGAACTCAATCTTGTAGTCGGTCTTAAAGGGACCGCAGGCAAATCCGCCATAGGAAAACGGAAGCGAAAACAGAGCGAGCATGATGCACTCCATGGGCGAGCGCAGGTTTTCTGACAAGTAGGGACACAGACGCTGCAGTTGTTTGGCCGCATTCCCCTTGCATACCGCGAGGTAATCTGCCAGACGATCGGGCGTCAGCACCGGCTCAACCTCAAAGTAGCCCACGTCTGCTGGCTGGTCCTTGTCCTTTGCAAGTTTATTCGTAACGGGCGAGGTGTAGGGAGGCAGATACTTCCCGCGGTCACTCAGCGAAATCTTAGAGCACAGCTCCTGGGCCAGGGCAAATGCCTGGATACAGCCGACCTCGCGGGCGACGACAACACAAAGGGCCTCGGGAGATAGACTGTACACCCCCGGTTCCACCTCTAGAATCGAGCCGGCGGGCAACTCGGAGCATACGGACCAGCTCACGCCAAGAATACGGCGGCGCTGCGCTGCAGACCCTACCAGCAAGCACAAATCCTCTTGCACCTCGCCGCTTGCGGCCCCAATCCGCACCAAATCGGGAAGATAGATGTCCTCGGTCGAGGGCGACGACGTGCGCAGCACACGGCGCTCTTCATCGGGATTAAGGTCCTTCCAGCTTATGTAGCCCATCTGCCGGCGCTCGGCGCGCATCATGCGCAGCGCCGAGGCGCCTGTTAGGATTACGGAAGCCGCTAGCTGCTCTTTTGTCGGTTTGTTGCACCGCCTGATTGTTACCGCCACATGAATCAGCCCTACCAAACGCGTGCGATAGCAAGGCCATCGACTGCCGCAGCGCCGGCGCGCTTGAGTTCCGCCGAAGCCGCTGCCATCGTCGCACCCGTGGTGATAACGTCGTCGATAAGCAGCAGGCGGCGGCCCAGTACGTCCTCAACCGTCTCGTACATACCTCGGGCACGCTCGCGGCGCTCCTCACGACCGAGTTCTCGCTGGTCGCCATGCCCGTACTTGACGAGAGCATCGAGCAGGGGAACACCCGACAGCTCGCAAAATGGGCGCGCAATGGCCTCCATATGATCAAAACCACGCCGCCGAAACGCTGCCGCCGTCGCAGGCACAAACACCACCGCATCCGCACCGGACAGCACGCCTCCATAGCGATCGGGCGCTACGACCTGGGCATGCAGGGCGGTGTCGTAGAGCAGCTCCGCCAGATACGGAGCCAGACGTCGCTCGCCCGCATCCTTGTACGCTTTAATGATGCGCGGCAGCGGATGCGCATAGACGGCGCACGCCAGGCAGCGGTCGAGCGCCTCCGCCATTGCCGAGGACGTGCCCTCGACCGAACACTCAGTGCACAGCAAATCCCCAAACGGGGCGCCGCATCGGGTGCAGCTATGACGTGGGTCGATGAGCGTGAGCGCGGTCAGGCAGTCTTGGCAAATAAGCGCACCGGCGCGCTCGCAGCCGGCACATCGTGTTGGCGACAATGCCTCGAGCGCCTCGCGTGCCACCCACTCGGCAAACGGTAGCAATTCGTCCGCAAACGGTAGGACGCCTGCCCCCTGCAAGCGAGTCAATACGTTCAGATGTCTCTTCATGACACAACCCTCCCTACGCGAAGGCGAAGGGAGGGTTGTCGGTGTAGAGCCATGATACCCAAAGGTGCTGGGGCAAGGCGGGCTAAATCCGTTTGCGGGCGCTATTCGCCGGTGGGCGGTTGCGGTGCGGACGAGTTTTGGGTCGAGCCCTCGCCACCATCCTGGCGCGGCTTGCGGGAACGGCGACGGCGACGGCGCTTTTGACCCTGGTCGGCCGAACCCTCGCCACCACGATCGTCGCGCGACTCGCGTTCATCGCGAGCAGCGCCGCGCGCGGCCTTGGCGGCCGCCCCTCCGCCATCTCCGGGGCGACGGCGCGTGACCTTGACCTCGCCATCCGAGACCTGATCGGCCACGGAGGGCACCGAAGGCTTTTGCTGCGCGCCCGAGGAATGGCGACGACGCGGACGCGGGGTGCGCTCGTCATCGTTGCGCTGCTTGCCACCCTTGTCGGCAGGCGCATCGGAACCCGAACCACCCTTGGGGGCGGCACCGGCTTCGCGAGCGGCTGCGGCGCGGAAGGCGTCCTCGCGCTCCTCGCTCGACAAATGGCGACGGCGACGGCGCGTGGGATTCATGCCACCGCCGCGATTTTGCTGCTGAGGCTGCTGGGCCTCGCGCTCGCGGGGGGAGTTCTTGCCTGCAGGAGCGGCCTCGCCGGCATCGCCCGAACCCGAGCGCTTGCGGCGGCGACGTCCACCGGCAGCCTCCTCAGCCTCGGGTGCCTCGGCCTTGCCGCGACCCTTACCGCGGCCGCGACCCTCGCCCTGGCTCTGACCCGCACGGGTATCGGCGTCCGCATCGCGACGGCGGCGCTTGGGCATCGTCGTCCCCGCCAGACGGTCGGCGCTCGACAGGCCATCGCCCACGTCGACGCCGTTCTCGCGGTCGAGCTCCATAAGCGCCAAGCGCATCTCGGGCGACTCGATACGCTCGAGCACATCGCGCGTCACGCAGTCGGGGCGGCAGTTGCAGCCCTGCTCGGCGGCCTTCTTTTTACAGCCCTCCGAGCAGGTCATGTCGGCCAGGTTGACCTTAAAGACTTTGCCGTTCTCCAGGCGCAACACCAGCTGCTCACGCGGCGTGTCATATTCCTGGATACGCGCCTTGCCAAGCGGCGTATCGATAAGCGTCTTCTTTTTGGGCGCGCGGCTCTTAAAGTCCTTGTACGCCTCGAACTCGTAGCGCAGGCAGCACATCAGGCGGCCGCAGACGCCGCTAATTTTGGACGAGTTGAGCGGCAGGTCCTGCTCTTTTGCCATGCGAATCGAAACCGGCTCAAACTGTCCGCCAAAGCGCGTGCAGCAGAGCTCCTGGCCGCACTGGGCATAGCCGCCCACCAGGCGGGTCTCGTCACGCACGCCGATCTGGCGCATGTCGACGCGAATGTGCAGCGTCGAGGACAGGTCCTTGACGAGCTGACGGAAATCGACGCGCTCCTCGGCAGCAAAGTAGAACACAGCCTTCTCGCCGCCAAACAGGTACTCGACGCCGACCGGCTTCATCTCGAGGTCGAGCTCCTTGACCAGACGGCGGAAGTCGACCATGGCCTCGTCACCCTGGATAGCCAGGTCGTCGGCAAGCTGCAGGTCGATGTCGCTCGCTACGCGCAACACGGGCTTGAGCGGCTGACCGATTTCGTCGAGCGGCACCTCGAAGGGATCGGCCGTGACCAGGCCGATCTCGGTTCCGCGCTCGGTGGAGCAGATAGCATAATCGGCCTCGAGGATATCCAGATCCTGTGGGTCGAACCACAGGTCGCGCGAGGCGTAGGTAAACTTAACGGGTACGACTAACGGCATTTCAGTGCCTTCCTGATATCGAACAGCATGACCTCGATGGCCAGCTGGGGAGTAACGTTTCTGGCGATGTTGCGCTCAGCGGTCGCGACTGCCTCGAGCGCCCGGGTGGCACCCGCAACATTCGTCGCCGCGGCAAGCCGCCCGATCGTGTCGCGCACGTCCTCGTTCACAACGTCTGCCGCCTCATCCTGAAGTGTCAGCAGCACGTCGCGCATGAGCGTCCGCGCGCTCGCCAGCGCTTCCATGATACCCGAACGCTCGCGCGCGTTGAGTTCGCGCTTGTTGCGGTCCTCAAGCTGCTTCAATGCTCCACGCGACAGATAGTCGGCATTTTGCTCGAGCACCTTTTCCTGCGTGGACTTGACCTCGGCGAGCGGCGCCTTGACGGCGACGATGAGCGACTTGGCGCGACTGAGCACATCGGCCTCGTCGGCGACGATGAGCGAGTCGATGGCGCGGACCATCTGGCGACGGGCGTCCTGGCGCTCGGCGCTCTTGAGAAACTCGATACCACGCGTGGGGCTTCCCGCCACGGCGACGGCCATGCGGCAGCGCGCGGGATCTTGACCGGTGGCGCGGCTCACGGCCTGCGCGGCCACAGTGGGCGACACCAGCCGAAACGGCACGCACTGGCAGCGGCTCACGATGGTGGGCAGCATCACGTCGGCCGAGGTGCCCAACAGGATGAACATGACGCCCTCGGGCGGCTCCTCGAGCGTTTTGAGCAGCGCGTTGGCGGTGTTGGCGCGCAGCTGCTCGGCACGGTCGATGATGTAGACCTTGGCCTTGGCACGGATGGGCGCCAGGGGCACGTCGTCGAGTAGCTCGCGCGTCTGGGCGATGAGGTAACCCGTGGCGCTCTCGGGCGTGTAATAGTGCACGTCGGGGTGCGTGTGCCGCGCAACGCGCACGCAGCTGTCGCATGCGCCGCAGCCGTCCTGCTCGCACAGGAAGGCCTGGGCGAGCGCCCACGCGGCGTCGAGCTTGCCCGCGCCGGGCGCGCCCAAAAACAGGTAGGCGTGCGATGCGCGACCGCTGGCGACGGCATTGGTCAAAAAGTCGCGCACGCGCTCTTGGGTGTCGAGCTTGGCCAGCAGACTTGCCTGAGCGGGGGCCATGCTACTCGGCCTCCTGGGCAAGCGCAGCGGTGACGGCGTCCTGGGAAATGTCGAGGCCGTAGGCGCGAACCCGCTCGACCGTCTGCGCGAAGACTTCCTCGATGGACGCGGTCGCGTCGATGAGCTTTACGCGGTTTGGTTCCTCGGCGGCAATGGCGCAAAATCCCTGGTAGACGCGCTCTTGGAAGGCCATGCCCTTAGCCTCCATGCGATCTGCCGCACCACGGGCTGCCATGCGCAGCGCCGCCTGCTCGGGCGTGATGTGGTAGACGAGTGTGAGCGCCGGGTGCGTACCCGCGACGGCCAGGTTGTTGGCATCGCGCACCATCTGACGATCGAGGCCGTCGGCAAACGCCTGATAGCAGGTCGTGGAATCGTAGAAGCGGTCGCACAGGACCACCTTGCCGGCCGCGAGGGCGGGCGCGATAACCTCATGCACTAGCTGGGCACGGGCGGCCTCATACAGCAGCAGCTCGCAAGTGTCGCCCATCGCCGTATTGGCGGGGTCGAGCAGCAGAGCACGGATCTTTTCGCTGATGGCGGTACCGCCCGGCTCGCGCAGGCTCACAACCTGGTAGCCAGCGAGCTCGAGCGCACGGGCAAGCAGGCGCGCCTGCGTAGATTTACCGGCGCCATCGACACCCTCGAGCGTAATGAAGCTATGTTGAGCGGGCACAAAAGCCATGGGCGCAGCCCCTTCCTACAAGGCGCGTAAATGCAGATATATCAACCAAGCCATGATACCCCAGTGCTCGGCGCGTCCCCAATGGCTAAAGGTGCCTTTCCAAAGTTGCGGTGAAATAGGGACTGATTGAAGCTCTGAGACCGCCAAACAGTCCCTATTTCACCGCAACTTATGAAGGGGAATTTTGGACGCTGGGTATAATCGTCGTATTGCATTGAAATGTGGCGAAAGGAGTGGCAATGTCTCGGTATTGCGCCTCGTGCGGCAAACTTCTTGCAGATAATGCCAAGTTCTGCACCTCGTGCGGTGCACCCGTTGAGCAAACAACCGCAAGCGATAGCCAGCCCGCTTTTGAGCAGACCGGTTCCCTCGATACGCCGCAAGCCAAGGCGGACGACCCCCTCGCCTATCGCCCCGACCCCGCCGCAGGCCCCGCGGCCGTCGAGACCACGCAGCGCATACCCGTCGCGAGCGGCTCGCCCCAACAGCAGCCGGCTCCCGCATACGCGCCCGCTTCGCCACAGACCCCCGCTCCCAAAAAGAGCGGCATCGGGCCGCTTATCGCCGTTATCGTTGTGCTGGTGGCGATCATCATCGCCCTGGTCGTTTTCTTTGTGATCAAGCCTTTCGACAACGCCGCCACGCAGACGACTGCCGAGGTAGCTAAGCTGCACCATGACGTCGACGACGATGACCTAAAGCCTCTCGGCGATCCCAACAGCCTGTACGACGATGACGACGATGACGATGACGACGAGGATGGCGGCGAAGCAACGCTCTCCGAGCAGAATCTCTACCGCCGACTGAGCGAATACTACGACCTGCTCGAAGACCTCGATAACCAGGTCCGTGCCTGCGCAGAGGCGTTCAATGGCGGTTATCTGGAAGAGGACCGTACCACCCGTCAAAATCTCGCCGACGTCGCCGAGCGCACGGAGGACACCATCGAGCAGTATTACGATATTGTCGAGGACCTGGACGTCCCCATGAGCTCCAAGAACTACAGCTCTTGGAAAGACATCGTTGCCCTGTATGACGACCTGGACAACCGCATCGATGCGATCTGCGATGCCTGGGAGATCAGCCTAAAGTACGCAAAGCCCGCGGACCATAAGAATGAGATCGTGGCGCCGCTGTCGCGCGACAACGTGGCGGGCACCAATGACAATAAGTACCGCCTAGACTTTGAGGAGCGCTATCCCGGCGCCAAACCCGTCGAAGTGAACTAACGCCTTGTCGTTTCCGAGCCGGCAGTTAGGGACGTTCCTAAACTGCCGGCAGAAAAAGGAACGTCCCTAACTGCCGGTCAAAAAAAGAGCGAGGATCATGGGACCCTCGCTCGTTTTTGTCTTAGTCAATGTTTCGGCTGCGCCGTTACTTATCGGCGGCCTTCTTGGTGGTCGTCTTTTTCGCGGCAGTCTTCCTGGCGGTCGTCTTCTTGGCACCAGTCTTCTTTCCCGCCGTGGTCTTCTTCGCCGTGCTCGCCTTGGTCGTGGTCTTGCGGCCGCGGGCGGGCTTCTTCTCCTTGGTCGGGCAGTCCATGTTGACGCAGATACGCCACGGGCCGCGCGCCGTGTTGACCACCACGATGGGAGCGCCGCACTCGGGACAGGTCTCACCCGTCGCCTCGAGCTTGCCACGTGCCGGCAGCGGATAGCTCACGCCGCAATCATCGTAGTTGGTGCAGCGGATAAAGCGCTTGCCGCTCTTTTCACTCTTGTGCGCGATCAGGTCGCCGTGGCGTCCTGCCTCGGCGCACACCTTGCACTCGCCCACCTTAAGGTCGGGCTCGTAGTTGGTGGGGCACGTGGGGTTCACGCAAATCTCGAAGGCCTTCTGGCGGAACGGCTGGCACTTAATGCGCGGCGCGCCGCACTCGGGGCACACGGCCGCCTCACCCTCGAGTGGGCTCACCTTGACGCCGCTCGGCACCGGATAGGTCACGTCGCAGTCGGGCCAGCCCATGCAGCCAATGAAGCTGCCGCGGGTCTTGGCGCTCGTCTTCATAACCAGGTCCTTGCCGCACTTGGGGCAGGTGCCCACGCGCGCATCGGCCGTGACGGCGTCGCTGATGGCGTCGCCCAGCTCCTGCGTGTGCTTGAGCAGCTCGTCGAGCACGCCAGCCAGCAGTGCGCGCGAGTGCGTCACGACATGCTCTTCGGTATCCTCGCCGCGCTCCACGCGGGTCATATCGCCATCGAGCTCGCTGGTCATATCAGGGCTCGTGATGCGCGGGGCAAACTGCGTCAGCGCGTCAATGATGGCGATACCCAGCTGACTCGGCTCCACGGGATCGTTTTTGAGGTAGCGCACGGCATACAGGCGCTCGATGATGCTCGCGCGCGTGGACTTGGTACCCAGGCCGCGCTTCTCCATCTCCTGCACGAGTTTGCCCTGGCTGTAGCGCGCGGGCGGCTCGGTCTGCTTGGCCTCGAGCTTAATGTCGAACACGTCGACCGTATCGCCCTGCTCCAGCGGCGGCATCTGCTCGTCGCGCTTAAGGCCGTACGGGTATGCCTCGCGGAAACCCGGGGTCACGAGCACGTCACCAGAAGCCACGAACGGCTCGCCGTTGACGTCGAGCTCGAGCTTGGTGTTCTCGATGGTCGCGGGACCCATGAGCGTTGCCAGGAAGCGACGGGCGATGAGGTCGTAGAGCTTGCGCTGGCCGCCGTCGAGCGTGGACGGATCACCCTCGCCCGTGGGATAGATAGGCGGGTGGTCGGTGGTCTCGACCTTGCCGCGCGTGGGCTTCATGGGACCGGCGAGTACCTTTTTGCACACGGGCGCCAGCGCTGGATTGATCTTTGCCAGGTCGCTCACCACGGCGCCCAGATCGAGCGTCGCGGGGTACACGGTATTGTCGACACGCGGGTAGCTGATGAGGCCGGCCATGTAGAGGGACTCGGCGATGCGCATGGTACGCGCAGGCGAGATGCCCTCGGCCGCAGCGGCAGCCTGCAGCGAGGTGGTCGCAAACGGCGTGGGCGGCTGCTGCTTACGCGAGCGCTTGGTCACCGCGGCGACGGTCGCCGTCGTAGCGCCGTCAACGTGGCCGTACGCCGTCTCGGCAGCATCCTTGTCGGTAAAACGCGCCGTCTTGTGCGCGATCTTAAAGCGGTCGTCCTCGGCAGCACCCTGTGCGGCGCCCATGCCGCGAATCTGCCAATAGTCCTCGGGCACAAACGCCATGCGCTCGCGCTCGCGCTCGACCACCAGGGCGAGCGTCGGCGTCTGCACGCGGCCGGCAGAGCGCACGTTACCAAAGCCGCCAAACTTGGCGAGCGTCAGGTAGCGTGTGAGCACCGCGCCCCAAATGAGGTCGATGTGCTGACGGCTCTCGCCGGCGTCGGCCAGATTCTGGTCGAGCGTGACGAGATTATCGAAGGCGTGCATGATCTCGGCCTTGGTAAACGAAGAGTACTGGGCGCGGGCGACCGGCAAGTCCGGCGCAACCTCGCGCACCTTGTTGAGAGCATCCGAGCCAATCAGCTCGCCCTCGCGGTCGAAGTCCGTGGCGATGATGACGCTGTCAGACTTCTTGGCAAGGTTCTTGAGCGAGCGAATGAGCTCCTTCTCGGCCGGCAGCTTAATGACGGGTGCCCAGGTGAGGTAAGGCAGGCTCTCGAGCTTCCAGCCCTTGATGGAAATGCCATCGGCAAGGAACGGCTTGCGCTTGGTGTCGTAGGGCGGACGCGCCAGGCCATCGGGCATGTCGGCCGGCAGCATCTCGCCGTCCTCGGTGACCGAATACCAACCCAGCTTTTTATCGAACAGCACGCTGTCGCAAAAATCGGGCGCAAGGATGTGACCGGCAAGACCGATCGTCACGCACTCCTCGCCCTTCCACTCAAAACGGTAGATGGCGGTGTTGTACACCTTGTCCTTTTTGGGCTTGCCCGTGGACAGCCGCTCGGCGATCTGACGCGCGGCGTCGTTTTTCTCGGCGATGATGAGCTTCAAAAGAGGCTCCTATCTCGTATCTCTGCGGCTACGCCCGCCCGTATGGCGGCCGACTTACGCCCTTGCTTGCTCAATCTGCCCGATGAGCCAATCACACCAGGCATCCATGCCCTCGCCCTTGCGCGCGCTCACGGCAAACCGCGGCGCCTGCGGATTGAGGTCATCGAGTGTCTTAGTATACCTATCCATGTCAAAATCGAAAGCCGGAGCCACGTCGACCTTGTTGAGCAGCTGCGCGCCGGCGTGTTGGAAGATGCCCGGGTACTTGATAGGCTTGTCGTCGCCTTCGGGCACCGAAAGAATCATGATGGACAGGTTCTCACCCAGGTCAAAGTCGACCGGGCAGACCAAGTTGCCCACATTTTCGATAAAGATGACGTCGATGTTTTCCAGACCCACCGCCTGGTCGAAGGCGTCAACGGCCTCCATGATCATGTTGCCCTCGAGGTGGCACAGGCCGCCCGTGTTGATCTGGATGGCGGGCATGCCGGCTTCCTTCATGGTGATGGCGTCGACGTCCGAGGCGATATCGCCCTCGATGACGGCGCAACGTAAGTCCGCCTTGTCGCGCAGGCGCTCGTTGGTGCCCAAAATCGTGGTGGTCTTGCCCGAACCGGGGCTCGACAAGACGTTAATCACATAGGTGTTTGTCTCATTAAATCGCTGACGCAGCTGATCTGCCAGGCGCTCATTGCGCGACAGAATCGGCGACGCGATATCAATCGTTTTCTCAGCCATACTTGGCACTCCTTACTTTAGCCCCTTTATACCCCGTCCCCAGGTGGCTAGCGGGCTAATCGTCGGGGGTTTCGATTTCGATACTTGCGATGTCGAGCTCGCGACCGTGCAGTAGGCGCACGTTGGCGCCGCCACACTGGGGACAGCGACAATGAAAGCGATCATGCTCGAAAACCTCGCCGCAATCCAGGCACTCGCTTTGCGGATGGACTTCCTCCACGGCAAGCTTGCAGCCGCGCGTGAGCGGGTCCTCGTCACGAAACGTCTCCCATGCAAAGTCAAGCGCCTCGCGCACGACCTCGGTCATATCCCCGATACGCAGCGTTACCAAAACGGCGCGCGAGGCCCCCGCCCCACGCGCCGCGCGAATCACTGTATCGAGTATGCCGTTGACAATGCCAACCTCGTGCATACCGATTTACTCCTCGTCGTCCTCGTCGTCCGAGAACAGGTCCAGACGACTCACAAACAAGCCCTCCTTGCCCTCGCGCGCGGTAATGACCACACGGGCGATGGCAAGCGAAATCTCGTAGAGCGAGAGCAGGGCGCCATACATGAGGCCCAGCGTAATGGGCGAGCCGTCGGGCGTAATCACAGCCGAGCCCACGAGCAGGCCTACGTACACGTAGCGCCAGGCGCCGCGGAAGGCCGCGTAGGACACGATATGGAAGACGGACAGGTAAAAGATGATGAGCGGCAGCTCAAACGCCACACCAAAGCCGATCATAAAGAGCAGCTCCATGTTGACGTAGTTCTCCAGATCGGGCAGCGCCGTAGCGACGGCCGAGGTCTCGCCGATGAGCCACTCAAAGCCCGCAGGGATGATGATGAAGTAGCAAAAGATTGCGCCCAGGAAGAACAGCACCGTCGAGGCGAGCACCGTGGGCACGACCCACTTGCGCTCGTTGGGGCGAAGCGCCGGCAGGAAAAACGCCAGAATCTGCCAGATGATCATGGGCGTGCACATGACCACGGCCATCTTGATGGCCAGCGAGAAGCGCAGGCCAAAGCCGCCGAGCGTGGTGGTGATGTAGAACTTACCATCCGGCACAAAGGAGCGGATGGGATCTTCCAGGATGTCGAGCACCACGGGCGTGGCGAAATACAGCACGATGGCTGCGGCAAACACCGAGACGACCACGATGGTCAGGCGGCGACGGAGCTCTCCCAGGTGATCGAAGAGCGGCATACGCGCAGGTCCGATAGGCATTACTCATCGCCTCCCTTCGGGGCAGCGGCGGCAGCGGCGTCGTCCTCGGCCTCGAGCTCGCGGGCGAGCTGGTCGACGACGGCCTTGCGCTTGCGGGGGCGACGGGCATAGAGGTCGGCCGTCGTGGGCTCTGCCGGCTCGGGCTCGGGCTCCGGCTCTGCAGCAGGCTCGGGCTCGACGGCGGCATCGGCAGACCCGGCGTCGGGACCCTCGGCTTCAGCCTCCTCGGCAGCACCTTCTCCCTCAGCGGCACTCTCGCTTGCGGCCTTCTCGGCAGCAAGACGGGCGCGACGCTCGGCAAAGGTCTCCTTCTTGGCGGGCGCTGCCGTCTCGGCGGCATCCTCGTCCGCATCGGAATCGTCGTCGGTCGCAGCAGCCTTCTTGGGCTTGACCGGGGCCGACGCGGCCTCGCTTACCGGGTCGATGATCTCGGACTGAACAACGGCCGTCATCTTTTCCTGCGTCTCGCGGAACTGACGGATGGCACGGCCGATCGTACGGCCCATCTGCGGGAGCTTATCCGGGCCAAACAGCAAAAAGCCGAAGACCACGATGATCGCGAGCTCACCCTCTCCAATACCAAACACACATACCTCCAAGGCTCGATGTGAGTCGAGCCCGCACCGCGCCATTCGGCCGGAACTCGTCTATTCATTCGGTCAAGTATAGCGCCCGGACGCCAAAACGTCCGAGCGCATCACAAACATATGCCAAACGGCACGCCCTTTTGGGGGCAAAGATTATGCAGCGGTGATCGAAATCACCTGGTCGACACCCAACAGCTGAACCACGCGCATCACCGGGGGCTGCACATTGGTGCAGCTAAAGCGCTTACCGTGGTCGACCGCGTGGTGTGCGGCGCCCACGAGCACGCCAATGCCCGTCGAATCGATGTAGCTCACCTGGGCAAAATCGAGCTCAACGGCCTCAGTGGGCTGCTCGAGCGCCAGGTCGATGGCATTGCGCAGGCTATCGGCGTTAGAGATATCGATCTCGCCGGTTACCTTAATGGTGTAGAGCTCTGGCGTGGGGTTGGTGGAAATACCCAAATCCATGTATACGCTCCTTTACGTATCGAAAGTGCGGATAGTACGGGAAGCCGCGCGTTAGGCGCGCTCGGCACGCGCAAGCTCGGCAGCGACGAGCTTCACAGCCAGCACCAGCACATCGAGCGCGGCCTCCAGGTCCTCGACCGTGGGATAGCTCGGCGCGATGCGGATGTTAGTGTCGCGCGGATCCTTGCCATAGGGCCAGGTAGCACCGGCCGGCGTGAGCTTGACGCCCAGGTCGGCGCAAAGCGCGGCGACCTTCTGGGCCGAGCCCTCGGGGCCATCGAAGCTTACAAAGTAGCCGCCGCGGGGGTGCGTCCAAGTGGCGCAGCCCGTGTCGCCCAAGCCCTCGGTGAGCTTGCGCTCGACGGCCTCAAAGCGCGGACGCAGGAACTCGGCATGCTTTTTCATGTGCTCCTTGACCGCCTCGATGGTGGGAAGGAAGCGCACGTGACGCAGCTGGTTGAGCTTGTCGGCGCTGATGAGGCCGGCCTTCAGGCGCTTGGAGAACTCGGCGATGACCGCGGGGCTCGCACCGATAAAGCCGATACCGGCGCCCGGGAAGGTGATCTTGGACGTCGAGGCAAATGCCACCACGCGGTCCTCGGTGCCCGCCGCGCGAGCGAGGTCAAAGATGTTTGCGAGCTCGTCGGTCTCGTCGTACAGGTCGTGCACGCAGTAGGCGTTGTCCCAGAAGATGCGGAAATCGGGTGCGGCCGTGGGCATCTCAACCAGGCGACGCACGGTGTCCTCGCTAAAGGTGATGCCCGTGGGGTTGGAATACTTGGGCACGCACCAGATGCCCTTGATGGAGTCGTCGGCGGCAACCAGGCGCTCGACCTCGTCCATGTCGGGGCCGTTGTCGGTCATCGCGACGGGGACATTCTCGATACCCAGGTCGGCGGTGATGCCAAAGTGACGGTCGTAGCCGGGAACCGGGCACAGGAACTTGACCTTCTTGCCGTCGTGCGCGGCCTCGTAAGCCTCCCAGGGCTCGCTGCCGCACGAGCCGCAGCGCCAGAACATGCCGGCGATGTCATGCTCGATCAAAAGGCTCGACGAACCCAGTACGAGCGTCTGCTCGGCGGGGCAACCCAAAAACTCCCCCGCTAGCTTGCGCGCCGAAGGAATGCCCTCAAAGCAGCCGTAGTTGGAGCAGTCGACGTTGCCGTCGTGCAGATCGGCATCGGCATTGAGGATATCGAGCATGGGTCGAGAGATGTCCACCTGGGAGGGCGACGGCTTGCCGCGGGCCATGTCGAGCGCCAGGCCCTTGGCCTTGACCTCGGCGACCTCGGCTTTGAGCGCCTCGATGGCGGCATCGAGTTCGGTGGTTTCCATCTTCTGGTAGATCGTCTGCATGGGTGCGACCTTTCACGAAGCGGTACGTTGCAATTCTTCTAAGTATAGACCGCCACCGTCGCAACGTTATGAAGCCGTGATAGATTAAGTCCATCGCAATGAATTACGAATCGCCGCGCACGCTGGCGTGGAGCGCCCAAGGAGGCACTATGGAGTACGGATCGTTCCAGGCCGAGGAATTCGGCGACCTTCAGCGCCTGGTCGACGGACTGTTTTACGACCGCCACGCCATCGACCGCCTGGATCTGATCGTACAGGCCGAAATCTTGGACCTGGCGCCCGATCTCATGGAAATCGTGAACCTGCTACCGCCCGGCTATTACGACCGCCAGTCACTTTGCGACCAGCTCAACTCCGCCTTGGCCGCCCACGGCTGGGGCGCCATCTACGGCACCGTGGAATAAACCTAGTCATTGGGGCCTGTGGTCAAAAAATAGCAAATATGAGTACTGTTACTTTTTTAGTAACAGCGATTTTGAATTAAAAAGGCCAGTCTTGGCCTTTTGTGTCCGGTTTTGGAAGGATGCATCAGCATTTTTCGTCCAGCCACGCAATCGTTAATGCACAGACAGAATAGATTTGTACATTATTTTTCGCGCCTAAAATGAAACGCCGTTTGTGACAGTACTCACAAACGGCGTTTTTTGGCCACTGGGGTGTCCGGCAGGTGGCAAGTACCACTCAAAACCGCGTTTTACACGCGCTCGAGCAGGCTCTGGCGTCTGTTTCTACGCGCCTACTCGTTCTTGGGCGCGGGGTGCTTGCAGATCACACTCATGTAGATCATGCCAAGTACGGCCGCGGTGACAGAGCCGGCGAGAATAGCGGCCTTGGCAGCCAGAACCTCAAACTGGGCCGTCGGGAAGGCGAGGCCGCTGATGAGAATCGACATGGTAAAGCCGATACCGCCCAGAATGCCCACGCCGGCAATCATATGCCAGTTGACATTGTGCGGCAGCTCGCAGGCCTTGAGCTTGACCAAGGCGAACGTCATGCCAAAGATACCGATCGGCTTACCCAGCAGCATGCCAAAGTACACGCCGAGCGTCACCGGGTCGGTGAGCAGCGTGCTCATGTCCACGCCCACTAGGCGAACCTGTGCGTTGACGAACGCAAAGATCGGCAGGATCACAAAGTTGACCGGCGTGGAGATCAGGCGCTCCATGCGGATGAGCGGCGGGGTCACGCGGTGCATGACGCGCTCGACTTTGGTGGTCGAGACGGTAAAGTCATGCTGGCCCAGGATGTGCGCCTCGTCGTCGTAGCGGTCATCGAGCAGCGGCAGGCACTCGCCCAGCCAATCGGTGAGGCTATCAAGCTTAACACCGCACTTGGCCGGGATGGTGAAGGCCAGGATGACGCCAGCAAGCGTGGCGTGCACGCCGCTCTTAAACATGCAGAACCACAGCAGCAGGCCCAGTACCGAATACGGGGCAAGGCGGTAATGCTGCGTCTTGTTGAGCCACACGAGCGCACAGGTCACAAGCGCGGCGGCGCCCAACCAAAACGGATTGGGGCTCTGACCGTAGAAGATGGCGATGGCGGCGATGGAGATGAGGTCGTCGGCGATGGCGAGCGTCGAGAAGAACACGCGCACGCCGTTGGGCACGCGATTGCCCAAAAGCGACAGCACGCCCAGCGCAAAGGCAATATCGGTTGCCATGGGGATAGCCCAACCGTTGCGGGCGCCGGCATGGTTGAAGATCAGGTAGATGCAGGCGGGAACGACGACGCCGCCCACGGCCGCCAGCATGGGAAGCATGGCCTGACGCGGATTCTTGAGCTCGCCGACCGTCATCTCGTACTTAAGCTCAATGCCCACCAACAAAAAGAAAATCGCCATGAGGAAGTCGTTGACGAAAAGCTCAACGGTGAGACCGGCCGTAAGGTTGCCCAGACCCACATACAGCGGGGTCTCCAAAAAGTGATGGATGGCCTCGTAGGCATCGGTATTGGCGCAAATGACGGCGGCGATGGCAGCGATCACCATGACGGCGGCGGAAATCGTGCCGTTCTCGGCGATGCGCTCCCAAATGTCATGGCGCTCAAAACGCTTGCGCTCACGGACGTTGAACAGCTGCTCGGGTGCTGCCATGGGCGGCTCCTTTCACGGGAAAGCTCCCGTCTTAAAAAAGCACGGCCCGCCCAAGTGGCGGCGCCGCGCTCTAACGTATTACGCTTGCATCTAGCCTACCCTGCACGACAAGCGCGCAAGCGTGGCCGAAAAGCGGAACCACAGGTTGAACATTATTTGCTCAACGGCACGGGCACGCCTATCCAAGAGACGACGCGGCGCCGTGCACAAAAAACGACCGGAGCACGGGGCGTCCGCGATCCGGTCGTGGCGTTTGGTCGACTAAACCTAGCAGGCGGCCATGATGGGGGCAGCGACCTGCTTCTTACGGGAGAGGACGCCCGGCATCCAGACGCCGTCGTGCTCGTCGGCAATGCCCAGGCCCTTCTGAGCAGCCTCGGTCTCGCCCTCGAGCAGGACCTGCGAGCCCTCCTCCATGATGTCGGTGATGCACAGGACGATGCCGTCAGCATCCTTCTCGGCGGCATAGGCGCGCATGGCCTCGCGAATCTCGTCGATCATGCCGAGTGCGCGGGTCTTGTCGACGGTCTCGTACTGGCCGATGAGCAGCTTCTTGCCGGCGGGCTCGAACATCTTGATGTCGTTGCCGACCATCTCGGCTGCGGTGAAGGAGCCGGACGGACGGGTGAGGAAGACCTCCATGCCAAACTTGACCGGGTCGACGCCCACCTGCTCGCCGAGCTTGGCGGCGACGGCGCGGTCGACATCGGTGGTGGTGGGGCTCTTGAGCATAAGCGTGTCGGTCATCATGGCCGAGAGCAGCAGCTTGGCCTGGACGTCGGAAAGCTCAACGCCGAGCACGCCGGCGAGCTTGGTGACGATGGTGCAGCTGGAACCCCAGGGCAGGCAGATGTAGTGCAGCGGGCCGGCGGTCTCGAAGTCGCCGATGCGGTGATGATCGACAACGCCAAAGACCGTGGCGTCCTTAAGGCCGGCGACGGACTGGGCGGACTCGTTGTGGTCGGTGAGGACGACGAGCTGACCGGCCTCGACGGACTCGATCACGCGGGGCTCGGCGATGCCGGCGTCGGCGAGCAGCTTGGCGGACTCTGCCGGAAGCTGACCCAGGGCGCAGGCCTCGTAGGTGTTGCCGGCATACTCAACCTGGTTGAGCAGCTGGGACAGGACGACGGCGCTCATGATGGCGTCGTTATCGGGGTTCTGGTGACCAAAGACAAGAACGTTTGCCATGGATATCCTCCACTTGATATGTGTACTTGGACGTAGCTATGGTAGCACGCCGATGCCGAGCCTTCGCAGACGGAAGGGCCACGGCACATTTTGGGGCAAGCATGGGGGCCAAGTCTGTCCCCCTTGCACCATGTTGGTGCAAAGAAACCTGACCCCCTTGCACCGGCTATTTGCCGGCGGCGCGCAGGGCTACGTAGGCGGCACCGATGATACCGGCGTCGTTGCCGAGCGAGGCGACCTCGATGGGCGTCTCGCGCGAGACGGAAAACGCGTACTGCTTAAAGTGCTCGCGCACGGCGTCAAGGTAGACATCGGCCGAGGCGGAGGCGCCGCCGCCGATGAGGAACATCTCAGGGTCGACCACGTTGGCGATAAGCGCCAGGGCACGGCCGAGGTAGTCGGCCATGGTATCGGCCGCGGCAAGCGCGAGCTTATCGCCCTCGCGGCAGGCTTGGAATACGTCCTTGGAATCGGAAGGACCGGTGAGCTCGATGGGCTCGACGCCCGCCTTCTTGCACTCGGCAAGGTAGTTGCTCACCACGCCGGTGGCACTGGAATACTGCTCCAGGTGGCCATGGCCACCGCAGCCGCAGGTACGCTCCTCGGCCGGGTTCAGGCACATGTGGCCAATCTCGCCGCCGGCGCCCACAACGCCCGATACCACATCGCCGTTAACGATAACGCCGCCGCCCACGCCGGTACCGATGGTGACCATCACCACGTTCTGCACGCCCTTGGCAGAACCGAGCCAGGCCTCGCCCATGGCAGCGGCGTTGGCATCGTTCTCGTACTTAACGACCGCGTCGGGGCAGTGCTTTTGAATGGCGATCCTCAGCTCGGGCAGGTTAATGGCAATGTTGGCCTTGACCTTGGCATCGCCCGATGCCGGGATGGGGCACGGAACGGCCAGGCCAATGCCCGCCACAAAGGCACGCGGAATCCGTGCCTTGGCGACCACCTGGTCGATAGCCTCGGTCACCGCGGCAAAGCCCGCGGCGTCAACGATGGGAGGCGTGGGCACGCTGGCCTTGGCTAGCAGGTTGCCGTCCTCGTCGAACAGGCCCTCCTTAACCGAAGTGCCGCCGACGTCAATGCCGATGTAGTACTGCTTAGGTTCCATGGGAGCCCACCTTTCTCGTTTAAACATTGCCTGTATGGTACCGCTCCCAAGGCAAAAACCTACCAAAAAGGGACAGGTTTGTTTTGGCAGGTTATATCTGGGGAAACGTCCGCCCGCTCAACGAGCAATGACGCTCAGCAACTCGCCAAACAAAAAGCGCCGGGAGAGGGAGACTCCCGGCGCCTGCAAAAGGGACTGGATTGTATGCGAACCGCACGATCCGTCGCGGCGAAAACGCCAGCTAGGCCTTGAGTGCCTGTAGCTGTTTGTGGACCTCAATGAGCTCCGTGGCCATGACGCGCATGGTCTCGGTGCCGGCCATCTGGTCCTCGGCGTGCAGCAGAATCAGCGGGGCCTCGCCGTTGCGCTCGCCATTGGCCTCCTTCTTAAGAAGTCCCATGTGAACATCGTGGCCGCCGTTATAGGCCTCGTCGCCCTGCTTAATGAGCTCCTCGGCGGCGTCGAAATCGCCCTCCTTGGCCTTCTGCACGGCGTTGATGTACATGCTCTTGGCGGTACCGACGTAGCTGATGATCTCGAAGCAGGTCATCTGCAGTTCGTTCATATCCTCCATGCGCTGCACCTAGCCCATCACGCTGACGCAGTGGTCGATGATGCCGGCGGCGTTCATGCGGCCATAGTCGACCATGTTGATGACCTCGACCGGGAAACGGCCGGCGGCCTCCTTCTCAAAGTCGCCCTTGGTGTAGCCGATCTGCGGGCCGAGCAGCAGGATGTCGCACTCGTCCAGGTGATCGTGGGCCTCATTCATAGGACGGGCTTCGACCTCGATGTCCAGACCACGGCTCTCGACCTCGGACTGCATCTTCTGGACCAGCAGACTCGTGGACATGCCGGCATTGCAGCAAAGCATGATCTTCTTCATGGTTTCCTCCTTATAACTGCGCGGCGCGCAGACGACAAACTGGATAAATCCTTGTGGTTATCTTTCCCCTGTTTTGCACGTTTAGGCAAAAAAGGAGATACGGGTACCGGTACCAAGCATCGGTACCCGCAAGGGTGGAATGGACAAACGCTAGGCGTTCTGCTCGGCGAGGGCCTCCTGCTTGGCGATGGCCTTCTCGGAGATCCTCATAAAGGGCAGGTAGACAGCCATGCCGATGACCAGCTCCAGAGCCTGCCACACGCCGGCGCGCCAGTCAAAGCCCGTAGCAAGCAGGGCGTTGATGACGGGCGGCATGGTCCAAGGCACCTGAGCGATGCAGGGGCTGATGATGCCAGCGCAGGTCAGGCCATAGGTGACACCGATGAACAGGTCGGGAAGAAGCACGAACGGAATCATGAGCGGCAGGTTGTACACGATGGGGTAACCGTAGATGACCGGCTCGTTGATGTTGAACAGGCCAGGCAGAATGGCCATCTTGGCAACGGTCTTGGAGGCCTTGTTCTTGGAGAACAGGAAGGTGTCGAGCAGCAGCATGAGGGTGCAGCCCGAGCCGCCGATGAGGGCGAAGCTGTTGACGATCTGCATGTTCATGTAGTGATCGGGCTGGATGGTACCGCCGGCGGCAAAGGTAGCCATGTTGTCGACGATGAGCATGGTCAGGATCGGCTCGACGGTAGCGCCCGAGATGGTGGACTGGTGAATACCAACGCAGAACAGCAGGTTGGCGAGGGTGTAGATGAGGATGACAGCCCACGGACCGGCGTTCATGATGCTCTTGAGCGGGTTGGAGATGCAGGTGGAGATGATGGTGCACAGGTCGGTGCCGGCGCAGACGGCGAGCAGGGCCGAGGCGATAGCGAAGATCGAGAGGTTGAGCAGCATTGGGATCATGACGTTGAAGGAGTTGGAGACCGCAGGAGGTACGCCCTCGCCCAGCTTGACCTTGAGCTTCTCGACGCCCGAGATCTTGATGAAGAGCGTCGTGGAGAGCAGGGCGATGATGATGGCCGAGAACAGGCCGTTGGTACCGGTGTTGGCGGTCGAAAGGGCACCGGTGACCTCGGCGGAGGTGATCTTGTCGGTGAGAAGCGGGCTCGTGGCGGCAAGGGTTGCGGTGATCTGCTGCGGCATCATGATGACGAAGGCAGAGATAGCGACAACCACGCAGGCAAGCGGGTTATCGAAACGCTCGTTCTTGGCGAGGCTGTAGCCAATCAGACCGGCCAGGATAATGGCGGACACGTTAAGGGTGCCCAGGGTGATTGCCGAGCCCCAGGTCTGGAGGTTGGCGAGGCCCGCCGCATCGAGCGGGAACAGAGGGAACACGACGTTGTTGATAAGAACCGCGATACCCGCAAGGATATAGAGCGGCGTGATGGTCGCGAAGGCATCGCGCAGGGAACGCAGATGAACCTGGTTTCCCACCTTCGCAGAGACCTCGGCAAATTTGTCGAGGAAGCTCTTTCCGTTGTCACTGGCCATGATTGCTCCTAACTTTCAAATCCGGCCTTTTCCTATGTGCACGGTGGTCTGTCGCCCTCTGCCACCAGATGTGCCAATGTTATTGCGCGTTTGCGCAGGGGCTGAGCGCCCGTTTTGGGGCTGAGCGCCCGATCGCTAATCCACCACGTGGGTCGTGGCGACCTGCTTGAGCCAAGCTGCCGATTTCTTAAGACGGCGCTGATAGCCGTCCATGAGGTCGACCTCGACAAAGCCATAACGGTTCTTGAAGGCATTTGCCCAGGACCAGTTGTCAATGACGGCCCAGTAGTGGTAGCCGCGGCACTTGGCCCCTTCGTCAATGGCCTTGGCGACCCACTCAAGGTGCTGGCGCACAAAGTCGACGCGATAGTCGTCCTGAATGGTTCCCTCGGCGTCACGATTCTTGTACTCGTCCATGATGCCGATGCCGTTCTCGGAGACGAACCACTCAAGATCGGGATAGTTCTTGGCGCAGTCCATGCCAAAGTCGTAGAGGCCCTTCGGGTAAATCTCCCAGCCGCGGCTCTTGTTCATGACGGCATCGGGCCACACGTACTCGTCGGCAAAGTGCGGCAGACCGTACTGGTCGATCTTGCTCGCCGGCGCCTGGACGCGCGTGGGATGGTAGTAGTTGCAGCCAAGCCAGTCAACGACGCCCTGCTTGAGGATCTCCTGGTCACCGGCGCGGAACGGAAGCTTGACGCCGCCCTCGGCCAGGCTGTCGAGCACGTCGGCGGGAAGCTCGCCCTTGGTGATAAGGTCGAGCCACCAGCGATTGTTGATGCCGCTGGTCATACGCACGGCCTCGAGGTCTGCCTCGCTGGGGTTCTCCTTGGTGTAGACCGGGGTGAAGCAGTTGATCATGCCGATCTTGGCATCGGCGCGAACGGCGCCCTTGTCATAGGCCTTGCGATAGTTGGCAACAGCCAGCGCGTGCGCCAGCGAAATGTGGTACTGCACGGTGCGAGCACGGTTGAAGTCGTGGAGCTGCGGGAACCACACGCCCTCCTGGTAGCGCTGCTCGGGCTCGACGATGGGCTCGTTAAAGGTAAACCAGTACTTGATCTCTTGACCGAACTCGCGGAAGGCGACGTCGGCGTAATGCGCGTAGGCCTCGACGACCTCGCGGCTCTCCCAACCGCCACGGTCAAAGAGATAGGTGGGCATATCGAAGTGGTAAAGGTTGACGAACGGCTCCAGGCCTGCCTCGCGGGAAGCGCGGAACAGCTCGTGGTACCACGCAGCACCCTCCTCGTTGAGGTTGCCGTCGGCATCGAGCAGGCGGCTCCACTGGATGGAGGTGCGATAGGCATCCAGGCCCAGGTCCTTCATGATGCGAAGGTCGTCCTTGTACTTGGCCATAAAGTCGTTACCGGCATAGGAACCCACGCGGTTATAGAACGAGCCCAGATCCTGCATGGACCAGGTGTCCCACAGGTTCTCGAGCTTGCCGCCCTGGTTCCACTGGCCCTCGGTCTGCGGACCGGACATGGCCGCGCCAAAGAAAAAGTCGCTGGGCAGCTGATACTGTGCCATCGAAGTCCTCGCTTTCGTGTCTTTGAGCCTCCGATTGGAGGCGGGTTTGCTTTGGCGGGTAATCCGGCGCGGGCGCGCACCGGTTATCCGGATATCCGACCCACCAAAACAAATCCGTCTCCAAGCGGTACAGGCGATGCTCATGCATCTCGCTTGTTATCTATAACTATAGCGCTCTAATTTTTTATGTAAAGCGTCTTTTTTGTTTTTCTTTCTCGAACTTCTTTGATTAAAGCCATATAGATGCTTTTATAGTAGGTATATTTTCTTTTACAGGCATTCATGTTAGAAAGGGGGTTCCATGATTCCCAAATATGAGTCAATAGCTGCGGATATTCGTCGCAGTATCGAGGATGGCGCCCTTAAGCCCGGCGACAAGCTACCCACTGTCGTTGAGTTCTGCGAGCTGTATGGCGTTTCCAAGATCACCGTCAAACGAGCAATTGAGCAAATTACCGAGGAAGGCTTGGTCACGAGCCGTCGCGGATCGGGCACCTACGTCAAGGACACCGCGGGGCTTCCCGGCAAAGCGTTTTTCCAAGGCAGAAACGACCGCGCGCAGGGCTTTACCTACGAGCATCGCGGTGAGAAGGTTGCCTCGGTGGTCTACGATTTCTCGATCGTCAATCCGCCGGCAGAGGTTGCCTCCCAGCTGGGAATGGCCGAAGACGACTTTGCCTATCACATCGTGCGCGTACGCGAGGTCGATGGCCTGCCCATCGTTATCGAGTACACCTATATGCCGCTCGAGCTGATCCCGGGCCTGAAGAAAAAGGACCTGTACGCGTCGGTCTACAGCTATATCCGCGAGCAATGCGGGCTTAAGATCTCGAGCTTCCACCGCACCATTCGTGCCGTGGCGGCAACCGAGGAAGAGGCCAAGCGCCTGAACACCAAGCCCGGCTCTCCCCTGCTCGAGCTCAACCAGATTGGCTTTTTGGACAGCGGCGCCGCGTTTGAGTACTCGATTTCGCGCAACGTGGGCGACCGCTTTGAGCTGCACAACGTAACGTTGGCTTAAGTTTGTAATCCGGCAGGCGCTCGCTTTGAGCCGTTTTTCGCGAGGTGCCTGCACAACCTGATGGGGGTATGCACATGTCCAATTTGATTAAACTCACGCCGATCTTCCACGAGAAGATTTGGGGCGGCCGCCAGCTGGAGACCGTCTTTGGCTATGACATTCCCGAGGGTCCCATCGGTGAGTGCTGGGCCATCTCGGCGCACCCCAACGGCGATTGCCAGATTGCCGAGGGTCCGTACGCCGGCCACACGCTGTCGTGGCTGTGGGCCGAGCATCGCGAGCTCTTTGGCAACTGCGAGGGCAAGGAGTTCCCGCTGCTCATTAAGATTCTGGACGCCAAGGACGACCTGTCGATCCAGATCCACCCCAACGACGAGTACGCCGCCGAGCATGAGAACGGTAGCCTGGGCAAGACCGAGTGCTGGTACGTGCTGGATTGCGAGCCCGGCGCCACGATCATCGTCGGCCAGCGCGCACATGACCGTGCCGAGGCCGCGCAGATGATCGAAGAGGGTCGCTGGGACGACATGCTCAACGTGCTGCCGATCCACAAGGGCGACTTTTTCCAGATTGATTCCGGTACCGTGCACGCCATCAAGACCGGCACGCTCATTTTGGAGACGCAGCAGTCGAGCGACGTGACGTATCGCCTGTACGACTACGACCGTCCCGGCACCGACGGCAAGCTGCGCCCACTGCACATTGAGCAGAGCCTCGACTGCATCGACTTTGATGCCCAGGCTCCGACCGACGGCACGGTGACCGCGCCCGAGGTGAACGGCGTGACCGAGCTCGAGTCTAACTCCTGCTACACCGTCGATCGTGTGCGCGTCGACGGCAGCAAAACCCTCGACCAGCGCTGGCCCTTCATGTGTCTGTCGCTCATCGACGGCGAAGGCACCGTCTGCGGCGACCCCGTCCACAAGGGAAGCCACCTGCTGGCCCCGAGCACCGTCAGCTCCATCGACCTCGAAGGCAAGATGGAACTGATCATCAGCCACCTGTAGGCCACCGGTCCCCAAGCGCTCGCCGGGACGGG
>CATYIV010000028.1 GCA_958407465.1 uncultured Collinsella sp.
GGCGTGTCCGGGGCTTCCGGAGGGATGCGAGGGTCGAGCGACTACAGTGCGAAATCGCCGCCGACGAGCGTGGAGACGGGCTCCTCGTGGTAAACGGCGGAGATGGCCTGAGCGAACTCCTCGGCGACCGAGATGGTCTTGATCTTGCCGCCGACCTCGACGGGAATGGCGTCGGTGACGAGGCACTCGACGATCGGGGCGTCGTTCAGACGCTCGATGGCCGGACCGGAGAAGATGCCGTGGGTGGCGCAGACGTAGATGTCGCCAGCGCCCATAGCCTTGAGCTCTTTGACGTTGGCGCACAGGGTGCCAGCGGTGTCGATCATGTCGTCGTTGATGATGCAGGTCTTGCCCTTGATGTCACCGATGATGCCCATGACCTCGGCGGCGTTGTGGCGCGGACGGCCCTTGTGGGCGATGGCCAGGTCGCAGCCGAGCATGTCGGACAGCTTCTTGGCGGCCTTGGCGCGACCCACGTCGGGGGAGACGACAACCAGGTTGTCGGTGTCGAAGTGCATGTCGTTGTAGTACTGGCCAAACAGCGGCAGCGCGGACAGGTGGTTAACCGGGATATCAAAGAAGCCCTGGATCTGGCCCTGGTGCAGGTCGAGGGTGATGATGCGATTGACGCCGGCGCGCTCGAGCAGGTTGGCGACGAGGCGGGCGGTGATGGGCTCGCGCGGGCCGGCCTTGCGGTCCTGGCGGGCATAGCCGTAGTGGGTGATAACGGCGGTGATGGAGCGGGCGGATGCGCGCTTGGCAGCGTCGGTGGCGATGAGCAGCTCCATGAGCATGTCGTTGACGTTGCCGCCGGCCACGGACTGAATCAGGAAGACGTCGGCGCCGCGGACGGTCTCGTCGTAGCGGGCGTAAATCTCACCATTGGCGAACTGCTTTAGCGTAAGGCCCGAAAGCTCGACCCCAAGGTACTCAGCAATCTTCTGAGCGAGGGGACGGTTGGAGGAACCGGAATACACGCGGATGGACTTGCGCATATTCTCCGACTTCTCGGGATCATTAATCGGCATTACCCTTCTCCTTTATATCGAATGCCATATAGATGCCTTTTTGCATTGTAACCGCGCGACGGGGTTTATCGAGTCCTGATAACGTCTTTACCGTCAACGGACACGAACCGACCACTCATCCGGTTGCGCAGGTCACGATAGAAAAAGGAGCCGCCCCCCCACGGGAACAGCTCCTTAGATGCTTGGTAAAACGTTATACCTCGTCGTCCTCGTGCAGACGGCGGCGGTAATCGGCGGCCCAGCCCTCAATGTTTACCTGACGGGCACGACCCAGGCCAAGTGCGTCGGCCGGGACCGGCTCGGTGATGACGGAGCCGGCGGCCACGAGCGCGCCGTCGCCGATCTGGGCGGGCGCGACCATCATGGTGTCGGAACCGATGAAGGCGTCCTTGCCGATGACGGTCTTGTGCTTGTGCACGCCGTCGTAGTTGCAGGTGATGGAGCCTGCGCCCACGTTGACGCCGGAGCCCATGGTGGTGTCGCCGATGTAGGACAGGTGCGGCACCTTGGAGCCCTCGCCGATCGTGGACTTCTTGATCTCCACGTGCGTGCCGGCCTTGGAGCCGTCGAGCATGTGGGTGCCCGGGCGCAGGTAGGCGCGCGGGCCGCAGTCGACGCCGTTCTCGATGACGGCCTCGATGGCGATGGTCTCATCGATGGTGCAGCCGCTGCCGACGGTGGTGTCGGTGAGGCGGCTGTTGGGGCCGAGCTGGCACTCCTCGCCCACGGTGACGTGGCCGATCAGATGCGTCTGCGGCCACACGATGGTGTCGCGGCCGATGACGGCATCGGGGCCGATCCAGGCCTGCGTGGGGTCGATGAAGGTAACGCCCTCGGCCATCCAGTGCTCGTTGATGCGGTCGCGCGCGATAGCGGTGAGCTGCGCGAGCTGGATGCGGCTGTTGACGCCCAGGCCGTCGCGGTAGTCGTCACAGTGGAAGATGGAGACCGCCTGGCCGTGACCCTTGAGGATTTCGAGCATGTCGGGCAGGTAGTACTCGGACTGTGCGTTGTCGTTGCCGATCTCGTTGATGTGGGCGGCGAGCTGCGCGCCGTCAAAGGCGTAGCAGCCGGCGTTGCACTCCAGCAGCGTGGCGGCCTGCTCGGGCGTGCAGTCTTTCTGCTCGATGATGCGCTCGATCTGGCCGTCGGCGCCCAGCTTGATGCGGCCGTAGCCGAAGGGGTCGGGCGGGGTCATGGTCATGACGGTGCAGGCGAGCTCGCCGGTGGCGACGGTCTGCGCGAACTTGGCGACGGTGTCGGCGGTGATGAGTGGCAGGTCGCCGTTGAGCACGACGACGGGGCCTTGCGCGATGCCGCAGGCCTCGAGCGCGACCTTCACGGCGTGGCCGGTGCCCAGGCGCTCGGTCTGCTCGACGCACTCGACTTTGGTGGCGCTGTTGGCGTAGGCGCCGTCGATAAGGGCGCGCATCTCGTCGGCGTGGCTGCCGATGACGACCACGACGCGGCTGCAGCCGGCCTTGATGGTGGCGTCGACGATCCACTGGACCATGGGCTTGCCCAGGATCTTGTGCGAAACCTTGCAGTGGTTCGACTTCATGCGGGTGCCCTCGCCGGCAGCGAGGATAATTGCGGTTGCGTCCATGTGATCTCCTGTTACGTTATAGAGACGTGTGTTTGGAAACGATACACGGCGCAATATGATACCGCAGGCATATGTTGAGCGCGTAGCGATTGGTTTGCGGCGGTTGAGGCTTGCGCCGCCGGCGTGGCGTTTGCGCTGCTTGCGTGCGGCGTTGGCGGTGCTGCGGAGCTGCCGTTTGAGCGAGGGGACGGGGGTGCCCGTGGACAACATACAAGAGGAGTTTGGCGGCGAGCCCGTCGCGGCATTCTCGATGTCGCATCCGGCTGTGCCAGCCCTCTACATGGTGCTGACGCTGGGGCTCACCATGTTCTCGATGCAACCGGTGCTGATCGTGCTGTCGCTTGCGGGCGGGCTGGCGTATGGATTTGCGACGCGTGGGGCTGCCCGCACGCTGGGCGCACTCCGCTGGCAGTTGCCGGTGATTTTGATTATCGCGCTGGTCAATCCGCTGTTTAGCGCCTCGGGCTCGACGGAGCTGTTCCGTATTGGCATGCGCGCGGTGTATCTGGAAAGCATGGTATACGGCCTGTGCATGGGCGGGCTGTTTGTGGCGAGCGTGCTGTGGTTTGAGGCCGCGGCGTCGATGCTCGAATACGACAAGGTGCTCGCGCTGCTGGGCAATGCCGCACCGGTGATTGCGCTCATGATCTCGATGTGCATGAGGCTTATCCCGCAGTTTTTACGCCGCGGTCGTACGGTGCTGGCGGTGCAGGATGCGATTGATGTGCCGGGGCGTGCGCCGGCCGACCCCGTGCGCTCGCGCTTGCGGGCATCGAGTGTGTTGATGGGCTGGGGCATGGAAGATTCGCTGGAGCGCGCGGACGCGATGCGCTCGCGCGGGTGGGGTGCCGCGACGCGTCGTACGACGTATGCGCGGTATCGGCTGGGGCGCAGTGACGTTGCCGCGCTGGCCGGGCTCGTACTGTTTGGCGCTGCCGCGGTGGCGGTGGCGTGGACCGCGACGACGCAGTATTCGTTTTATCCGCAGCTCTCGGTGCCGGCGCCGTGGCCAGGCTATGTCGTGTACGCCGCCTGGATGGTGTTGCCTTGCGCGTTGCACGCGATTGATGAGAAGAGGTTTGGCTGATGGCTCGGTTTGATAGGAGCTCGGCGGCGGGTGTGGCATATGGCTCGGCCGCGCCGGCGATTGAGGTGCGAGGCCTTAGTTTTGCCTATCCCGGGGTCAAGGCACCGGTGCTCGAGGGGCTTGATTGGCGTGTTTCCCAAGGTGCGTTTGCACTGCTTGTTGGCGGTACCGGTTCGGGCAAGTCGACGCTGCTGTCGCTGCTCAAGCCCGAGATCGCTCCAGCGGGCGAGCGCACTGGCGATGCGCGCGTGCTGGGCGAGAACGTTGCCGACATGGACGTGCGGGCATCGGCAGAGCGCGTGGGTTATGTGTTTCAGGATCCCGAGAACCAGATTGTGTGCGAGACCGTGTGGCACGAGATGGCGTTTGGCCTAGAGAATCTGGGTGTGTCGCGCGACGAGATGCGCCGCCGTGTTGCCGAGACCAGCTATTTCTTTGGTCTGGAGGACTGGCTTCATCGTGATACCGATACGCTTTCGGGTGGCCGCAAGCAGCTGCTGTCGTTGGCGGCCGTTCTGGCGCTGCGCCCGCACGTGCTGCTGCTCGACGAGCCCACGTCTCAGCTCGATCCCGTTGCCGAGAAGAATTTCCTGCACGCGCTGTTTCGTGTAAATCGCGAGCTGGGCTGCACGGTTGTTGTGGCGACGCATCAGCCGCGCCCAATGCTCGAATACGCGACGTGTGCGTATCGGATTGAGGGCGGACGCGTGTGCGAGGTGGCGGATATGGCTTCTTTGGTATGCCGAGAATCGCTGTTTTCCGATGACACGTTGGGGTGGGGTGCCATCCGATGTGCAAAAAACGGAGTATTCAGCAGGCGTGAGGACAATTTGGGCTCTCTGGAGCCGCCCGGGGACGTATCGAGCGCGAAAAAAAGTTCGGAATTGGACAAATCGTCCGAATTTGTGGCGCAAACGTCGCTCGAGAACGGCTCGGAAGCCTTCTCGCGCACGGATGGAAGCAGAATACTCCAAAAAATGCACGGCGGGTCGGCTACCACCCTGTCGGAAGGCTGGTTTCGCTACGATCGAGCGTCCGGCTGGGTGTTGCGTGGGCTCGATGCGTCGTTTTCGGCCGGTGCGGTGCATGCGGTTGTTGGCGGTAACGGCTGCGGCAAGTCGACGATGCTCTCGGTGCTGGCGAAGACCGCCAAGCTGCAGCGCGGCCGCATGGTGCGCGGAGCGGCCTCGGCGGCGCTGCTGCCTCAGAATCCCAAAGCATTGCTGGTTGCCGAGACGGTTCGCGATGAGCTGATGGAATGGGCCTCGACCTGCGGATATGACGAGAACTTGGCGCGGGAGCGTGCGGCGAGCTTGGGGTTGTCGGGTCTGGATGGACGCCATCCGTACGATCTTTCGGGCGGGCAGCGTCAACTGCTTGCATTGGCAAAACTGCTGCTAATCGGCCCCGAACTGCTATTGCTCGATGAGCCCACCAAGGGTCTAGACCTGTTCAGCCGCCGCATCATTGCCCGCGCCCTGCGTGACCATGCGAAGGCTGGCGGCACCGTCATCATGGCTACGCACGATTTGGACTTTGCCGAGCAGGTAGCCGACGACGTCGTCATGATGTTTGACGGTGAGATCGCCTGCATGGAGCCGCCGGCCGACTTCTTTGCCGACAACGTGTTTTATAGGGCGTGATGGGATGACGGATTATCGCGTCGCGCGCCTGCTTACAAAACTGGAGATCCCGTTGCTGCTGGCGGTGCCAGCGGTGATGGCTGCGGCGTTGCTAGCGGGCGTTGAGCAGGCGGCACTTGCCATGCTGGTCGTGGTGGCGCTGGTGCTCGCGCTGTTCTTTGCGGGTTACGAGGCATCTCGTCCGGGTTTGCGCCAGATTATGCCCACGCTGGTGCTGGCGGCGCTGGCGGCGGCGGGGCGCATCCTGTTTGGGCCCATTCCCGACTTTAAACCGGTGAGCGCTATCGCCATTATCGCGGGGGCGACGCTTGGCCGCCGTAATGGTTTTATAGTTGGCGCGCTGGCGGCGCTGACCAGCAATTTCTTTTTTGGACAGGGCATGTGGACGCCGTGGCAGATGTATGCCTGGGGTCTGGTTGGCTATGTTGGCGGCGCGCTGGCGCATGCGGGCGCGTTCGACCGTGCGGATGGAACCGTGCGCATGCCGGCGCTACTGACCTACGGTTTTGCTTCGGGTTTGCTATACGGCGTGGTAATCAACGCGTATGACATCATCGGTTTTGTTCAACCGCTCACGTGGGCGGGCGCCACGGCGCGTCTTGCCACCGCCGCACCGTTCGACATTACGCACGGCCTTGCGACCTGCGTGTTTTTGGCCGCCCTGTACAAGCCCTGGTGTCGCCGCATTAACCGTGTCGTCGTGAAATACGGGCTGTAAGGCATTTCGCGTTCCCTCACGAACTTGCGGTGGAATAGTTCTCGTTTTTGGCTATTTGCTGCCCAAACAGGAACTATTCCACCGCACCTTATAGGGGGAGAGGGGTCACATGATCTGTTTTCCTCTGTCCCCTAGAGGAATTACTTGGGGCTAGAGCTCTAGCGTGAGGGTGACGGGGCAGTGGTCGCTGCCAAAGATGTCGCCGCGGATGCCGGTGTCGCGAACGTTGGCGGCGATCGAATCGCTTACCAGAAAGTAATCGATGCGCCAGCCGGCGTTGTTCTTGCGGGCATTAAAGCGATAGCTCCACCAGCTGTAGACGCCCTCGACGTCGGGGTTTGCCGCGCGCCAGGTATCGGTAAAGCCGGCGTTGAGCAGCTCGGTAAACTTGCCGCGTTCCTCGTCCGAAAAGCCTGCGTTGCCGCGGTTGGACTTGGGGTTCTTAAGGTCGATCTCCTCATGCGCCACGTTAAAGTCGCCGCAGGTTACGACGGGTTTGCCGGTCTCGCGCTCGAGCGCGTTCAAAAAGCCGCGGTAGGCATCGTCCCAGGCCATACGCACGTCGATGCGCGCGAGCTCATTTTGTGCGTTGGGCGTGTAGACATCCACAAACCAGAATTTGTCGAACTCGAGCGCGCAGACGCGGCCCTCGGTTGCGGCTTGGGCGACGAGCACGGCCGCCTCGCCTTCGCCGGCGTAGGGCAGCAGCGCGTCGGCGTGCAGCACGCGCAGCGGCTCCTGGCGGCTAAAGACCGCGGTGCCCGAGTAGCCCTTGCGCTCGGCGTAGCTCCAGGTTTGGTGATAACCGGGCAGGTCAATATCAACCTGGCCTTCTTGCAGCTTGGTCTCTTGCAGTGCCAGGATATCGACGTCGAGTTCTTGCGCGATCTGGATAAAGCTCGGGTCCTTTTTGAGCACGGCGCGCAGGCCGTTAACGTTCCACGAGGCAAAGGTGTAAGTCTGAGGCATGGTGTCCTTTCGACGGGGTTGGCAGGCTTAAGATTAGCGCAACAGGGGCGGGGTGGGATCCGCGCATGCTGACTTAAAGGCCGCATGCTGGGACGTCGCTCAACGCTGCCCGACTAACTAAGGACGGAGGACTCATATGGCGCAGGCAATATCGGACCCCAGGCAGGCCTCCGCCGCGCTGGCGGATCTGTTTGACACCCACAAGCGCGTGGTCTTCTTTGGCGGCGCTGGTGTTTCCACGGCAAGTGGCATCCCCGATTTCCGCAGCGTGGACGGCCTGTATCACCAGCAGTTTGCCTATCCGCCCGAGACCATGCTGTCGCATAGCTTTTACGAGGCGCATCCGGCGGAGTTCTTCGACTTTTACCGCACCAAGATGATCGCGCTTAACGCTAAACCCAACCGCTGCCACACCAAGCTGGCCGAGCTGGAGCGCGCCGGTAAGCTTGATGCCGTGGTGACGCAAAATATCGACGGCCTGCATCAGATGGCCGAATCACAGCGCGTGTTCGAGCTGCACGGATCGGTCCATCGCAACATTTGCCAGTCGTGCGGCACGGTCTATAGCGCCGAGTGGATTTGCTCGCGCGAGCACGAGGATGCCGCGGGCGTGCCTGCGTGCCCCGCGTGCGGCGGCCGCATCAAGCCCGATGTGGTGCTCTACGAAGAGCCGCTCGATGAACATGTGCTGACCGGTGCCGTTGCCGCCATCGCCGCGGCCGATGCCCTCATTGTGGGCGGGACCTCGCTCGTGGTGTATCCGGCGGCAGGCCTTACGCGATACTTTACCGGCGATACGCTGGCCATATGCAACCTTGCTCCCACCGATCAGGATGCAAATGCCGACCTGCTGATTTCTTGCGACATCGCGGCCGCGTTTGCGTTCTAGCCCGCGCGCGCGGATACAATAGAAAGACTGAGTGCAAAGCGACCCCGCCGCCAGCTCCCCAAGCTCGGCGGCGTGGGCATTTTAGGAGGATGTTCATGGCGAACGACAGCAAGACATGGCGGTGCGGAAAGTACGAGCTCAGCTTTGACCGTCCGCGCATCATGGGCGTCCTCAACGTGACGCCCGATTCGTTCAGCGATGGCGGAGAGCACTTCGACCCCGATGCCGCCATCGAGTACGGCCTGGCGATGCTCGACGCCGGCGCCGACATCATCGACGTGGGCGGCGAGTCCACACGCCCTGGTTTTACCCCGGTCAACCCCGACGAGGAGGCTCGCCGCGTGCTGCCCGTGGTGCGCGCGCTGGCCAAGGAGGGCGCCATCGTCTCGATCGACACGCGTCATGTGGCGGTTGCCAAGGCGGCCGTGCGCTGCGGCGCCTCGATCGTCAACGACGTGACGGGCTTCACCGATCCCAAGATGGTCGAGTTTGTTAAGACGAGTACCTGCGGCGTCATCGTGATGCATGCCGGCGAGGTCGCCGCGCCCGCTCGCACGCACGCAACGGTGCAGCTCGATACCTCGGCAGCGGCGTTTGTTGCCGAGAAGGCGCGCGAGGCGGCTGCCGAGGCCGCGCGTGAGGCCGAGAAGCCGGCTCGCCGCCGTCGCGGCAAGTTGCTGGGCGAGCCTAAGCCGGAGGCCAAGCTTCCGGGCGGCGTGGTGCAGCCCTCGTTGCCGTTTGGCGAACCGGAGCCCACGTCCGAGCCTGCAAGCGAGCAGGAGACGCCGGCCGCCGAGCAGGCTGCCGCCGCCGAGACCGTCGCGCCCGCGCCCGAGGCCGCATCGGAGTCCAATGACCGCCTGGCCGCCATGATGCGCCGCAGTGCCCGCCGTGAGGAGGCCTATGTGCCCACCTCGCAGCTCCGCCGCTTTATCCTGCCCGATTCGGCGCCCATCATGCGCCGCGTCATGGGCTTTCTGTCTGACCAGGCCCGCACGCTCATCCATGCCGGCGTGTCGCGCGACCGCATCTGCATCGATCCTGGCCCGGGCTTTGGTAAGTCGGCTAACGAGGCCATCGTCATCCAGCGCGAGACTGCCAAGATGGCGTCGCTGGGCTATCCGCTCATGTGCGCCGTGTCGCGCAAGCGCTTTGTGGGTGCCGTCTCGGGCGTGACCGAGGCCGCCGAGCGCGATGCCGCCACGTTTGGCGTGTGCCTGGGCGCCATCCAGGCCGGTGCCAACATCGTGCGCGTGCACGACGTCGCGGGCTTTGCGCAGTTTCTGAACGGTTACTGGGCCGTCGCCAAGCCGCAGCCGCGCCGTGCGTTTGTGGCCGTGGGCTCCAACCTGGGGCATCGTTGCGACAACATCCGCGCCGCGCGCGAGATGATCGCCGAGATTCCACTCACCTGCGTGTCCAACTCCTCCAAGATTTACGAGAGCGAGCCGGCCTACGAGACGCGCCAGGACGTGTTTGCCAACGCCGTCATCGAGATCAAGACCGAGCTGGCGCCGCTGGTGCTGCTCGACGAGCTCATGAAGATCGAGGCCGAGCTTGGGCGCGACCGCTCCAAAAAGGCCAAGGCCAACGGTCCGCGCACCATCGACCTGGACCTGCTGTGGATGGACGGCGAGACTCACGGCGGCAAAAAGCTGCGCCTGCCGCATCCTCTCATTGGCGAGCGCGACTTTGTGCTGGTGCCGCTCGAGGACCTGATGCACGACCCGCCGCGGTTCTTCCGCTACAACGGTGTCGAGGTCAAGGAGCCCGAGGACCGCGTGGGCCATATCGTGGGCGAATTGGGGCGTATGTAGATGATCGAGATGAATGCTGTTGTCGCCGGTACCGAGCTTGACGCCGCGCGCGACGCGGGCCGCGAGGGTGCGTCCGCGGGCTGGTGCGCTTGGAGCGCGGGCGATGCTTCGCTGACGTTTTCGCTGATCGTGCGCCCGGACGTGAACATGCATGCCTTCCACGGCCTGCCGTTTGTGGCTGCGATGGGCATGATGGACGCGCTCGTGGGTACGGCTTCGACGCCGGGGTTGGGCCTTGCCGGTAAGGTGGGTATCCAGTGGCCGAGCGATATCGTGTGCGGTGCGCCTGCGTTTGAGACGTCGCTCGCGCGTGTTGCCGTGAACGGCGGTGCCGCTGCTGCGGGCATGTTCGGTGCCGTGACGGTGGATATTGAGCGTTCGGCGCTGGGCGAGCTTGGTGTGGACGTGGCTGACGAAGCGCTGGTCGAGACGCTGGCCGCCGCCGTGCTGGCCCGCGTGGACGCTTGGGCGGTTGTTGCCAACACGCCGCAAGGCGCCGCAGGGCCGCTGGCTCCCGTGCTGGGCGAGTACTTCGACATGGTGCCGCTGCTGGGCCGCCAAGTTGCGGCGGTGTCGCCCAACGGCCTGCCGCTTGCGGTCGGTGTGTTTGCAGGCCTGGACATCTGGGGCCGCGCGACCATTAAGACCGATGCCGGCGAGCAGGAGTTTCCGCCCGAGGCCGTACGAATTCGCGGGCTGTAGCGCGGGGCGTTCGCGCCCAAAGATAGACATGACAACAAGACCCTCCTCGGCCTGTGCCGGGGAGGGTTTCGCCTATCTGGGGAATGGGTTGCCAGCGCCCTATTCCTCAAAACTGAAAATTTTTCGATTTTGAGGAATAGGCTTGGCGAGCCTTTGCGGGGACTGTGGCATCGGGCGTGCTCGACTTAAGCCCCTGTCCTACCCTAGCTCCTGCATGCGGCGGTAGATTTCGCAGATGCCTTTGATGGTGAGCTGTCCGTCGACCACATCGAAGGCATCGGTCGAATCGGCGACGATGCTGGCGAGACCGCCCGTGGCGATAACGGTGGCATCCTCGCGGCCCAGCTCGCGCTTCATGCGCGCGACCAGGCCCTCGGCCATGGCGGCGGCGCCCGTTACGGCGCCGACCTTGATGCATTCCTCGGTGTCGCGGCCGATGGCGTGCTCGGGTGCCTCGAGCGGCACGCTGGCGAGCTTGGCGGCACGGGCGGCAAGCGCGTCCATGGAGATGCGGATGCCCGGCGCGATCGCTCCGCCAATGTAATAACCGTCCTCATCGATGACGTCGATATTGGTCGCGGTGCCAAAGTCCACCACGATTGCCGGCGCGCCGTAGAAAGTCTCGGCCGCAACGGCGTTGGCGACGCGATCGGCACCTACGGCCTGGGGGCGCGCCGCGCGCAGCTTGGTCACCGCGGCCGTCTGCGGCCCGATGACGATGGCGTCCGCGGCAATGCGGTCGGCCACGGCGTGCCACTCGCGCGAGAGCTGCGGCACCACGCCCGCAAAGGCGATTGCGTCGACCGCATCGAGCGAAAGGCCGTACATCTTAAAGAAACCCATCAGGCGCACGTGGATCTCGTCGGCGGTATAGGAGCGGTCGGTGGGCATACGCCACGACTGCACCAGCTCGTCTCCGTCAAACAGGCCCATGGCCGTCTGCGTGTTTCCCATATCGATAGCGAGCAGCATGTCTACTCCCAGTGTTGGCATAAAAGGACGCGCACCATTGTATACGCGCCGTCGACGGCGCTCGGCTGCGATTCGTTTACGGTGATAGGGGCTGAGAGGTTTAAATATGAAGGAATTATGCTCTACGAGATTTTCCTTGCCGTTTACCGAACTCCCGCGTAATATTCTTTCTTGCGCACATGAGGCGCCCAGACATTGCGGGGTGGAGCAGTCTGGTAGCTCGCCGGGCTCATAACCCGGAGGTCGTAGGTTCAAATCCTGCCCCCGCGACCAAGAACTTGCAGCTCGTCGGCCTAGCCGGCGAGCTTTTTTGTTATTCCGGGACCGTGTTCTCGGTCCAATTCTTGGCCTCTCAAACAAAATCTCGATCTGTAACATCTAGACCCGATTTAGGCGGCTAGGTGTTACAGATCGAGAAAAACCCGCTGTTGGGCTCATCCCATCCACCTGCCGGCACCTGATATTCGCCGATTTCCGTTGCGCTGCTGTATTCCCATGCCATATCCTCTAGACAACTACGTGGCATCATCGCCGCCGCGCCTACAAGAGAGGAATGTCCATGACCACACCTGCATCCAAGCTGCTCCAGCCCATTACGGTTGGCCCCCTTGAGCTCAAGAACCGCATTATGTTTCCGCCGCTGACCACCGGCTACGAGGAGCGTGACGGTTCCATCGGCGAGCGCAGCCTGGCTTTTTACGAGCGCTTGGCCCGTGGCGGCGTGAGCTACATCGTCATCGGCGACGTCGCTCCCGTCATGACCGCAAGCCCCACGCCCAAGCTGGCAACCGACGCCCAGATCCCCACGTTTAAGGCGCTGGCCGACGCCGTCCACAAGCACGGCGCCAAGGTCGCGCTGCAGCTGTTCCACCCCGAGTACGATGTGCCCGGTGTCGGCCGCATGGTCATGGGATCCATGGCCGCCGCCAAGGCCGCGCAGGAGGCCAAGGCCGCCGGCGACGAGGAGACCTTTGCCGCCAAGATGGCCGAGTCCAACGAGATCCGCAACCAGGCCTACGCCAAGCTGCATCACGACATGCAGCACTTTGTGAACGAGGCGAGCGTAGAGCAGCTCACCCAGATCAAGGAGGCCATCGCTGCCTCGGCCGCTCGCGCACAGCAGGCCGGGATCGACGCCATCGAGGTCCACGGCGACCGCTTGGTGGGTTCGCTGTGCTCGGCCATCCTCAACCAGCGCGCCGACGAGTACGGCGGCTCGTTCGAGAACCGCGTCCGCTACGCGCTGGAGGTCGTCGCCGCCATTAAGGAAGCCGCGCCGCAGCTGATGGTGGAGTACAAGCTCCCCGTGATCATGGAGAACCCCGACGGCACGCCGCGCGGCAAGGGTGGCCTGCAGCCCGACGAGGCCTGCGAGTTTGCCAAGCTGCTCGAGGGCGCGGGCATCGATATGATTCAGGTCGCACAGGCCAACCACACCGGCAACATGGGCGACACCATTCCGCCCATGGGCGCCATGCCCTACAACTGGACGCTGCCCGTGGCCGAGCGCGTCAAGGCCCTGGTCTCCGTGCCGGTGGCAACCGTCGGCCGCGTTGTCTCGGTTGAGGCCGGCGAGAAGATTCTGGAAGACGGCGCGGCCGATATCATCGCCTATGGCCGCTCGCTCATGTGCGACCCCGACATTGCGCTGAAGGCCGCCACGGGTGAGCCCATCCGCGAGTGCCTCAACTGCAACAAGGGCTGCGTCGACGCGATTCAAAATCGCAAGTACATCTCGTGCGTGCTCAATGCCGAGAACGGCGACGAGGCGACCATCGCCATTAAGCCGGGCGAGGGCGACAAGAAGATCGCCGTGGTGGGCGGCGGCATCGCCGGCCTGGAGGCCGCACGCGTGGCGGCCAAGCGCGGCTACGACGTGACCATCTACGAGGCGAGCGATCACTTGGGCGGCCAGATTGTGCTGGCGGCTGCGCCTCCGCGCAAGGACGAGATCATGCGCTCGGTCGAGTACTACGAGAAGATTCTGCCTGGCCTGGGCGTGAAGGTCGAGCTCAACCACGTCGCTAGCCCCGCGGACCTCAACGCCGCCGATGCCGCGATTGTGGCTGTGGGCGCGCACGACGTGGTCATCCCCGTTCCGGGTGGCGACTCGGACAAGGTCGTCTCGAGCTGGGACGTGCTGGCCGGCAAGGTGGAGCTCAGCGGCCGCGTCGCCGTCATTGGCGGTGGCCTGGTGGGCACCGAGACCGCCGAGTATCTGCTGCAGCACGGCTGCGAGGTGGCGATCGTGGAGATGCTCGACAAGATTGCCGCGGGCGAGTCCGAGACCATTCTGCCGCTGATTATGAGCGACTTTGCCGAGCACAACGTGGAGCAGCACGTGAAGACCCGCCTGACCGCCATTACCGACGAGGGCGTGGAGGCTGTTCGCACCACCGAGGACGGCGCCGAGGAGCCGGTGAAGATCGCCTGCGATTACGTGGTGATGGCCGTGGGCTCCAAGGCCAACGCGTTTGACCTGGATGGCGTGACGGTGCCCGTGACCTGCGTGGGCGACTGCTCGGGTGAGCGCACCGCCGACATTGCGAGCGCCATTCGCACGGCGTATCACGCGGCCAACGAGCTGTAGTTGAACATCGCGGCCAGGCGGGGCGGTAGCACGGATCCGTCTCGCCCGGCTGTGCCCCGTCGGGTGTCAACCGGTGCGGGGCCTGCAAGCGCAGCAGGTCCCGCCCTTTTTGTTTTGCTCCGGTGGATAGCAATGCGAGGTAATCATGAGGAGTGAGGACGTCTACTGCCTTGCGGATCACTCAAAATTATTGGGGGAGGGGTTAATAACCATATCCTCTATATCAAAGGACATAAAGAGATGCCAATTTTGTTGACAAGCGAATGACGATTAGCTGCGAGTCAGCTACCAGCGTAAATAATCGATAAAGAAATGTCGTAATTTGGTGCCAAATGCCCAGATAACGCCGCGTCTATTTTAATTAACTGCTTTGAGCAAACAGTAAAATGCTACTATCTAACTTGCACGTAAGAAAGCAGATTAACGGTTAAGGCTAAGAAGTGGCAGGTATGTCGGAAGCAACTAGGACTCGCACGCATGCGCCCGAGGTTAGGCAGCGCGCCGTCGAGATCCTCCAAGAGGGGGTCGGTCATCGCGCCCTCGCCGCGGAGCTTGGCATTCCCCAGGCCACGGCTCGTCAGTGGGCCCGCGCGTATGCCGTGGGCGGTGCCGACGCCGTTCTCAATGCCGGTTCGCATCATCACACCTACTCGTACGACGTAAAGCTCGCTGTGGTTAAGGACCGTCTGGAAAACGGCTTGACGGTTCGCGAGGCCATGATCAAGCACAAGATTCCCAGCGAGTCTTCGGTCAAGGCTTGGTGCCGTCAGCACCGCGAGAGCGGTGAGGCCGCACTGGTCGATAAGCCGCGCGGTCGCAAGCCGCGCGTTAAAAAGGCGGAATAGCAAACGGGATGGTGCGCCCACAGGGGCGCATTTTTCTTGCCGCCCCTCTGCTCCAATGCGGACAGACTCCTTACCCCGCACGTACAAAACTCCCCAGTTGACCGAAAACCCGCCGCCGCTACTCCTCAATTGAGCTATAACGTTAAACAATTGCAGCGTTTTTGCATGGGGGAGTGATGGTATGACGCTACTGTATTTCCTTACCCTGTTTCCGCTGGTACCGGCGCTGGGCATGCTGCTCGCGCGCGGTGACCACGCCCGCGATGCGGTGGGGCTCATAGGTTCCGGCATCATTATGGCGGTGACAGTTGTAGTCGCCGTCATGTTTTTTGGCGCGGGCCCGCAGAGCTTTGAGGTTGCCTCCGGCACCTCGCATGTGCTCTCGATCATCAGCTCCGCCATCGATGTCATCCTGTGCGCCGTCATCCTATACAACGCGTATAAATATAGGAACGCGCTCACCACGGTGCTCGGCATAGTCCAGCTGGTGGGCTCGCTCGCCTTTGCAGCCATGACGCTGCCCGCGGCCGAAGCCGTCACGGCAACGCCGCTCTACCTGGATTACATGAGCGTGATCATGGTGCTCGCCGTCGGCATTGTCGGCAGCCTTATCTGCGTGTATGCCCTGGGCTACATGAAGGACTTCCAGGCCCATGACGAGCACGAGGCTGCGCTGCGCGGGCAGACTGCGCCCGACCGACGCCCGCAGTTCCTGGCGCTTATGTTCCTGTTCCTCTCGGCCATGTTCGTCATCGTGACAAGCGACAACCTTGAGTGGTTGTTCTGCGGCTGGGAAATCACCACCGTGTGCTCGTTCCTCATGATTGGCTACACGCGCACGCCCGAGGCCATCAAGAACGCCTTTACCCAGATTATCCTCAACATGCTGGGCGGCATCGCGTTTTTGGCCGGACTCATGTACCTGCACGTTAACGGCATGCCGCTGACCATCTCGGGCATGATCGAGCTTTCCGGCGCCGGAACCGCGCAGTCCGCGCTGCTGGTGATGCCGGTCATCCTGCTGTCGCTCGCCGCACTCACTAAGGCCGCGCAGATGCCGTTCCACACCTGGCTGCTGGGTGCCATGGTTGCCCCCACGCCCACGAGTGCCCTGCTGCACTCGTCAACCATGGTCAAAGCCGGCGTGTTCCTAATGGTCAAGCTGAGCCCGCTCTATGCCATCTATCCCGTGACCGGCTTTATGGTCACGAGTGTGGGTGCCATCACGTTTTTGCTCGCTGCCCTCATGGCCATCTCGCAGAGCAACGCCAAGCGCGTGCTCGCGTACTCCACCATTTCCAACTTGGGCCTCATCAGTGCCTGCCTGGGTGTCGGCGCGCCCGAGGCCGTGTGGGCCGCCATCTTCCTAATCCTGTTCCACACGGTGGCAAAGTCGCTGCTGTTCCTGTGCGTGGGCACCGCCGAGCATCATATCGGCAGCCGCAATATCGAGGACATGGACGGTATGTTCAGCCGTATGCCACACCTGACGCGCTTGATGATGCTGGGCATCATGGGCATGTTCGTGGCGCCGTTTGGCATGCTCGTGTCCAAGTGGGGCGCTCTGGTGGCGTTTGCGCAGACCGGCAACGTGCTCATGATCATGGTGCTTGCCTTTGGCTCGGCCGCGACGTTTTACTTCTGGGGCAAGTGGCTTGCCAAGCTTTCGGGCGTCGACCCCACGGCTCAAAACGTTGAGGTCAATGTCCATAAGACCGAATGGATGGCCCTCAACACCATCGCCGCGCTGCTGATTCTGTGCTGCGTGGCGTTCCCGGTTATCTCGAGCGGTCTGGTGTCGCCTTACTTGGCCATGGTGTTTGGCCGCGTGCCGTACGTTATCGGCAAGGACGCCATGTATCTGATGGTGGTTATCGTGGCTTTTATCGCCGTGGTGCTGCTGACGTCGTTCCGCGTGAGCAATAAGCCGCACGTCAACGTGTACCTTTCGGGTGTGGGAACCGACAAATATCGCCACTTCCGCGGCTCGATGGGACACGAGGTGAAGGCCGAAAAGCGCAATTGGTACTCGGAGGACGCCCTTGGCGAGAAGCGTATTAGCCCCGTGGGTAGCGTTGTGTGCTGCAGCATTATCTTGTTTGCGCTGCTGTGCTGCGCATGGATTGGGCCCGAGAGGCTTGCCATGAGCGCGCCCTCGGTGCTGCGCGGCAAGTATTTCGAAGGTTCGGGTGTCGTGGGCATCTTTATTGGTACCTTGGTGTTTGCCCTGCTGGCGCCTTTGGTTGGTGGCCTGATCGACGGCGTTGACCGCAAACTTTCGGCCCGTATGCAGGGCCGCGTGGGCCCGCGCCTGCTCCAGCCTTTCTACGACGTTGCCAAGCTGCTGCGCAAAGCCCCTGCCAGCGTAAACACCATGGACGATACCTATATGGCGTGCGCGCTCATCTTTACCGTCGTGGGCGGCGGCATCTTTGTGTCGGGCTCTAACACGCTACTGTGCGCCTTTATGGTGACGCTCGCCGCGATCTTTGTGGTGCTGGCGTCCGCCTCGACGCAAAGCCCGTTTGCCCAGGTTGGCGCCGATCGTGAGCTGCTGCAGGTCATGAGTTACGAGCCCGCCGTTCTGCTGATGAGCGTGGGTCTGTATCTTGCCACCGACAGCTTTGATTCCATCGCTGTGACGGGGCAGTCGGCCCCCATCATCGTGTACAGTGCGCCCATTTTCCTGGCGCTGCTCGCGGTGCTTACCATCAAGCTGCGCAAGTCGCCGTTTGACCTTTCGTACTCGCATCACGCGCATCAGGAGATCGTCCAGGGCGTCGCCACCGAGATGAGCGGCGGCACGCTGGCCAAGATGACCCTTATGCACTGGTGCGAGACCGTGCTGTTTTTGATGTGGGTGGGCATGTTCTTCGTCTGGGACAACCCGGTGAGCTGGGTGGTCGCACTGGTCGTGATGGCCGCGACGTATTTTGTCGAGGTGCTGATCGACAACACCTTCGCACGCAGCACCTGGCGCAGCTGCTTTAGGCTCGGATGGGGCGTGGCGCTGGTGTTTGGCCTGCTCAACCTTATGCCCATCCTCGTCGACGTATTTATTTAGGAGGCGGCATCCATGGATCATAAAATGTCGCGCTCGCCGTGGGTTATTCATTACGACGGTTCGAGCTGCAACGGATGCGATATCGAGGTGCTGGCCTCGCTCACGCCGCTGTTCGATGCGGAGCGCTTTGGCGTGGTCAACACCGGCAACCCCAAGCATGCGGATATCTTTTTGGTGACGGGGTCGGTCAATGCCCAGAACCTGCCCGTCGTGCGCCAGATCTACAACCAGATGCTCGAGCCCAAGTGCGTGGTGGCGTGCGGCATTTGCGCGTGTTCGGGCGGCGTGTTCCGCGATGCCTACAACGTGATCGGCGGCGTGGACCGCGCGATTCCCGTGGACGTGTACGCGCCCGGGTGCGCCATTCGCCCCGAGACGGTGATCGATGCCATCGTGGAGGCGTGTGGCATCCTGGACCAGAAGGAGGCCGTGATGCGCGCCGGCGGCGACCCGCTCACCGTGGGCGGCGCCGCTGCCTGGGACGGTGGCGTTGAGCTGGGCGAGGACGGGTTTGTGGCTGCTGCGGAGGCCGGCGACGCGACCGCCGCTGGCGACGCACCTGCTGAGACGCCCGCCGCTGCAAGGGAGGCCGAGTAATGCAAAAGGCTATCTATACCACCGTCGGGATCGAAGAGCTCCTGTCGCATGTCCAGGCGCTTAAGGGCGTCGGCGCGCGCTTTGTGCAAATGCACGCTGAACGCAACGTCGACGACGGCTCGTATCGCTTGGTCTATACGTTTATCAACGTTCGTGCTGCTCAGGAGCATATTGCGCAGGACGGCAGCTATGCGATTGAGAACCTGGTGGTTGAGGGCATCGACCAGTACCAGGAGGTTCCGTCCATCAGCTCGTATTACCCCGCGGTGTTCCCGTTTGAAAATGAGGCCCACGACCTGTTTGGCCTTGCCATCACCGACATGCAGATCGACTTTAAGGGCTTTTTCTACCAGGTTTCGACTGCCGAGCCCATGAGCGTCATCACGCCCGAGGTGAAGGCCGCGCGCGAGAAAGCCATGAAGGTCCGTGCCGCTGCCGAGGCCAAGGCGCGCAAGGCCGCGGCCGAAAAGGCCGCCGCTGCGGCTGCTGCAGGGGAGGGCGCTGCGGGCGCTGCCGTCGCTCAGCCCGCTGCGGCTGCCGGCTCCGATGCCCAGCATGACGATGCCGCTGCGAAGGCCGCGCTCAAGGCCGCCGAGATGGAGGCAAAGCTCGCCGCCATGGATCCCGAGAAAGCGGCCAAGGTCCGCGCGGCGCTTGCCGCCAAGGCCGCCCGCGACAAGCAGAAAAAGGAGGCGTAAGGCCCATGGCACATCGCTCCGTCATTCCGTTTGGCCCGCAGCACCCGGTGCTGCCCGAGCCGCTTCATCTGGACCTGGTGATCGAGGACGACCGCGTCATCGAGGCAATTCCGCAGATCGGCTTTGTGCACCGCGGACTCGAGAAGCTCACCGAAAAGCGTGATATGCACCAGTTTGGCTACATCGCCGAGCGCATCTGCGGCATTTGCGCCGTGGGCCACAGCTGCGGCTATGCCAGTGCCTGCGAGCGCATGCTCGACATCGAGGTGCCCGGCCGCGTGCAGTATATCCGCACCGTTTTGCACGAGCTTTCGCGCATCCACTCGCATCTGCTGTGGCTGGGCCTGCTCGCCGACGCCTTTGGCTTTGAGGCGCTGTTCTATCGGTCATGGACCCTGCGCGAGCAGATTCTCAAGATCTTTGAGAGCACTTGCGGCGGGCGCGTGATTCTGTCGATTAACGAGATCGGCGGCCTTAAACACGACATTGAGGACTCCGAGCTGGAGGGCATTGTCCAGACGCTCGACGCCATGCGCCCCGACTACGAGGCCCTGGTGCATACGTTTTTGGACGACAACAGCTGCGGCGAGCGCCTGCATGGCGTGGGCGTGATCAGCAAGAAAGACGCGCTGGAGCTTTCGATGGTCGGCCCGTTCGCTCGCGCCTCGGGCGTGGACTACGACGTGCGCATGTTTGGCGACGGTGCCTATGCGGACTTGGCCGCGTTTGAGCCGATTGTCGCCACCGACGGCGACTGCTATGCCCGCTGCCAGGTGCGTTGCGCCGAGGTCACACAGGCCATGGACATCATTAGGGAGCTTGTGGGCAAGATTCCGCACGACGGTATCGGCGGGCGCACCAAGCTTACGCCGGCCGACGGCGCACGCGGCGAGGTTGTGATTGAGCAACCGCGTGGCGAGGCGTATTACTATGTGCGCGGCAACGGCACCAAGAACCTGGACCGTTTCCGCGTGCGCACGCCGACGTCGCAGAACCTAGCGGGTCTGACGCATGCGCTGCAGGGCGTGCTCCTTGCCAACGTGCCCATGATTATCCTGACCATCGACCCCTGCATTAGCTGCACGGAAAGGTAGGCGCGGCATGAGTTTACTGACATTTGCCAAGACGGCCTTGGGCTCTATGGTCAAGCAGCCGGTAACGGTGTGCTATCCGCAGGAGAAGCTCGCGGCACCCGAGCGCTTGCGCGGGCATATCGTCAACGACATGGACGTGTGTATCTGCTGCGGCATGTGTGCGCGTCGCTGTCCGGCGGGCGCGCTCGCGGTCGATCGCAAGGGTGGAACGTGGTCGATCGACCCGTATGCCTGCGTGGTGTGTGGTGAGTGCATCGAGAGCTGCCCCAAGCACTGCCTGACTATGGACACCGCTCGTACTCCAGTTGCGGCGGACAAGACTCCCACGGTAGAAACTAAGTCGGAGTAGCATTGGTATAGAGCTGGAATAGGGGCCGGTGGGGGAAATGCCCCACCGGCCCCGCGCTTAAACGCGCGGTTGGGCCGCCACGAACAAAACTATGCCGGATTACGGGGCTGGATAGCGAACCTCCGACCATACAGAAAATCGCAAAAACAAACCAGCAGGTAGATTGCTTGCCGTTTTTCAAAAAATGAAGGTATGGATGAGGGCCTCGACTTTAGCCCCGTAATCCGGCATAGTTTTGAAATGACATCATATCCGTAACAGCCCTTGATCTCCCGTGGACAGAGGGAAACGGATCATTTTGGCCTCGCGAGGGCCGCCGCGTGACCCGTCTGCCACGAAATGGGTCTATCTACTACGTTTAGGCGGCAGTCCTCGACCACGGCAAGTAATGCGAAATGAAAGCCGCAGGTAGAACGCCTGCGGTTTTTCATGAAACGCGGTTATGGTCGGAGGTACCGGACTAAACATAGTAGATAGGCCAGTTTCGTGGCGAGCACCACCAATAGATCCCCCGGGGACGGAGGAAAACGGGTTCTTTTGCCCCGTCCATCTTGAGTCGCACCCGTTTTCCTGCGAAAACGCTCGTGTCTCAACTTTGGTGAGACATTTGTCTCACGCCTAAAAATGAATCTGGAACGTGTGTCACCTGCCCTAATTGTGTCTCATTTCGTAACTTTAGGCTGATGCAAGGTCTGAGCCTGCGAGAAGGGAGACGCGATGAGTAAGTACACGAGGGGTCTCTTGGCGGTGATGCTGGCCGTAGTGCTGGTGTTGCCGGCTGCAGCATTTGCCATGCTGCCCGAGGCCAACGCCAGGTCCAGTACCGGAATGGACGGACCGACGGTGAGCGGAAAGATAGTCGACCCTGACACCACCGGCCGCTGGCAGTACTGGGCGTCGGGCGGCGAGCAGGACCTGACGACACGTTATGTAGGCCGAATCTGGACGGACAAGACGGTCGAGCCAGCGCAGGACGAAAAGTCCGACTTTGTGACGACGCTCTCCACGATGTCTTCGACTTCTGACACAACGTCGCTGGTCACTAAACCGCTCGATATCGTGATGGTGCTTGATGCCTCCGGGTCGATGGATAATGACATGGGTGACAGCGATTCGACCAAACGCAAACGCATCGACGCACTCAAGGCAGCTGCCAGTTCCTTTATCGACACCATCGCCGAGCAAAACAAGAGCATTAAAGATACGAATAAGCGGCATCAGGTTGCCATCGTTAAGTTTTCGGGTGCAAAGAAAAACGAGATCGGCAACGATACGTATCGCGATCGTCAGGGATACACGCACAACTACTCGCAGACCATGAAGAGCCTGACGCCGTGTGTTGATAGCGCTGCGACGGAACTTAAGAATACGGTCGGCTACATCGAACCTGCCGGTGCCACGCGGGCTGATTACGGTCTTGAACTTGCTCGCGACATGTCGGGCCGCGAGGATGCCCAGAAGGTAGTTGTGTTCTTTACGGACGGCACGCCCACAGACGTCAGGAACTTTAACCCTACGGTTGCCAATAATGCCATAGTCGCCGCCAAGAAAATGAAGGGGAAAGGCGCTACGGTCTACACCATCGGCATTTTTGATGATGCGAATCCCGCTGACGTGCCTACGAACTACTGGACGAGCGACGAAAACAAGTTCATGCACGCCGTGTCGAGCAACTATCCAAACGCCACGTCCTACACAACCAATGAGCTTGGTAAGCGCACCGAGAATTCCGATTTCTACAAGGCTGCGTCGAATGCCGATGAGCTCAAGAAGGTGTTTGATGATATCTCGAGCTCTATCACCTCGGGCAAGGGCTCTCCCACTCAGATCGAGGATGGTTACGACGAGAGCAAGTCCGGCTACATCACCTTCAGTGATGAGCTGGGCGACTTTATGCAGGTCGATACGTTTGTCAGCGCTCAGATTAATGGCGTCCCCTTTGATGAAGTGACCAAGACAACCAAGGGCAATACGGACACGTACGAGTTTTCGGGCGTGGCCAAGGACCTGGTCATCACCGTCGAGCGCTCTGCCAATGCGCAGCAGGGCGATATCGTGACGGTTAAGATCCCCGCATCGCTGATTCCGCTGATCCGCTATCACGTGGACATGGAAAACGGGATCTTTGAGCGCACGTCGCTCAATGACATCAAGCCTATTCAGATTAAATACACCTCGAGCGTCAAGGACGAAGCACGCAACAACCTGTTTACGCCCGATAGGGTGCTCAAGAAGTATATCGATGACCACAAGGACGCCGACAACCAGACGGTCTACTTCCTGGCCAACAAGTGGTCGGGCGGCGAGCTGGGCGATGTTGTCGCCGAGTTTGAGCCCGCCGATACCAACAGCTACTATTACTTCCAAAAAATCACGCCTATCTACACGGACAAGGAATGCACCCAGCGCGCGACGGTAAAGCCGCAGGGCAACGACGTCTATTACTACAAGGACGAGTTTGTGGCGATGGGCGCAAACGGCAAGCCGAAGGACGACTATGCCGTTGTGGAGTTTGAGGGGCACGAGATCGCCAGCTACGACGGCGCTCTGGTCAAAGATGACGGCTATTGGTCCTTTAATAAGGGAACCGCGCGCTTGGCCTATATCGACCAGCTGCATACCACCAAGGACGATGTGGAGGTGAATGGTAACAAGACCGAGACCGCGCGCGACGTGCTTAACCCCAGGTGGAATGACCTTTCCTCCGTTGCGACTTCCACGCACGTGCATTCGCACCTGGGCAACAACGGCAAGATTATCTTTAGCCTTGCAACCAAGCCGACAACGGTGGATACCAAGACTGACTTTGGTCTGACCAAGGTGCTCGAGGGCCGCAAGTGGGCGGATACGGATGCGTTTGAGTTTGAGCTCTCCGCGACGTCCGACAACAATGCCCCGATGCCCGACCCCGCGACCGTAACTGTGACCAATGCCGATCTCGACAAGGGCAAGGCAGCCATTAACTTTGGCAAGATTACTTATGCCGAGCCGGGCGAGTACACCTATGAGGTCCGCGAGGTCAAGGGCGACGCCGGTGGCATTACCTACAGCAAGAACGTTGCCACGTTCAAGGTGACTGTGACGGTTAACGCCAAGGGCGAGCTTAAGGCCGACGTTGAAAAGACCTCGGGCGAGACCGAGTTCAAGAACACCTATAGCGTGAAGCCTGTCGAGGACCAGATCACCGCGACCAAGGTCCTGACCGGGCGCGACCTCAAGGAGGGCGAGTTCTCCTTCGAGCTCGTCGAGGGTAACAAGGTCGTCGCCAAGGGCACTAACGCTGCCGACGGCACGATTGCCATGGACAAGATCACTTACGACAAGCCCGGCACCCACACTTACACGCTGCGCGAGAAGCTCCCCAACGAGGCGGGGCTGAGCAACGGGATCACGTACGATAAGACGAACTACACCATCAAGACGAGCGTCATCGACAACGGCGACGGCACGCTTAAGGTGACCCATACGCTCGAGGGTCCCGAGACGGCACGCTTTGAGAACAAGTACAACACTGCCCCGAATAAGTCCAGCGTCACCGACCAGATCACCGCGACCAAGACCCTGACAGGCCGCGACCTCAAGGAAGGCGAGTTCTCCTTCGAGCTCGTCGAGGGTAACGATGTCGTCGCCAGGGGCACCAATGCGGCCGACGGCAAGATCACGATGGACAAGATCACCTACACTGCGGCTGGCGAGCACACCTACATGCTGCGCGAGACCAAGGCCAGCACCACCGAAAACGGCATTACTTACAGCACCGCTGAGTACACTATTGTGACCACCGTCAAGGATAACAACGATGGCACCCTCAGCGTGGAGCACAAGCTGCAGAATGTTGACAAGGCGACCTTCGAGAACGCCTACACCGTAACCCCCAAGAGCTTCAGTGTTACTGATCAGATCACGGCGACCAAGGTCCTGACCGGGCGCGATCTCAAGGAAGGCGAGTTCTCCTTCGAGCTCGTCGAGGGCAACGATGTTGTTGCCACCGGCAAGAACGATGCCCGCGGCAAGATCAAGATGAGCCCCATCGAGTACACCGCCGCCGGCAAGCACACCTATATCCTGCGCGAAGCCAAGGGCGCCGAAGGCAACGGCATTACCTACGACAGCACGACCTACACCATCGTGACTACCGTTACCGATGACGGCAATGGTAAGCTCACGGTCAAGCATGAGCTGCAGGGCGCCAACGAGGCGAAGTTCAACAACAGCTACAAGCCGAATCCTGACGAGTTCAGCGTCACCGACCAGATCACCGCGACCAAGGTCCTGACCGGTCGCGACCTCAAGGATGGCGAGTTCTCCTTTAAGCTCGTCGAGGGCGACAAGGTCGTTGCCAAGGGCACCAACACTGCCGACGGCAAGATTGCAATGGACAAGATTACCTACGACAAGCCCGGCAAGCACACCTACACGTTGCGCGAGGTCAACGGCGGAACCACCAGCAAGGGCATCACCTACAGTGACGCCAAGTACACCATCGAGACCACCATCACGGACAACGGCGACGGCACCCTCAAGGCGGAGCATGTCCTGAAGGACGCGAAGGACGCCACGGCTGCGACCTTCGAGAACGCCTACAACGTGACCCCGACCGATGCAGACCTCGACTTTGGTCTGAGCAAGGCCATCGACGGTCGCGAGTGGACGGATGGGGACGAGTTCAGCTTTACCATCACCGCCCCCGACGGCACCCCGCTGCCCGATCCTGCAACCGTAACCGTGAGCAAGCGCGACGCGAAGGACGGCATCGCTGCCATCAAGTTCGGCAAGATTCGCTACACGGCTGCCGGAACCTACAAGTACGAGATCCGCGAGAACGCGGGCAGCACGGTCGGCATGACGTATGACGAGCATGTCGCGACCGCCGAAGTGACCGTGACCGAGGACGGCGATGGCATCCTGACCGCCAACGTTACCAAGAAGGAAAACGGACGCTTTACCAACATGTACCGCTCTGAGCTCAACTACACCGCGGCCGGCGGCCTCAAGCTCAGCAAGACCCTCTCCGGACGTCCCATGACCGAGGGCCAGTTCACCTTTACCGTGACGCCCGCCGACGATGATTCGGCTCGCGCACTTGGCCTGCTGCCCGGGGCCAACAACTTCGAGTCCCCCGCAACGATAGAGGGAACGGTCGGACTGATCGACATTCTGGCTGGTCATGAGGTTAAATTTACGCAAGCTGACGCCGGCAAGACCTTCAAGTACACCGTGGCCGAAAAGAACGACGGCCAGCCCGGTTACACCTACGATGACGCCGTGCGCACGGTGACGATCGCCATCGTCGACGACACCGCCGGTACGCTCACTGCTACGACGACCGTTTCCGGTGGTCCCGAGGGCACGCATGAGACGGTCCACAAGAGTGGCGAGAACAAGGTCGAGAAGGCCCTGGTGCCGTTCCACAACAGTTACAGCGCTACGACCAACACGCCTGGTGGCGCCGCTGCTCAGGTCGTTGCCACCAAGACTCTGACCGGTCGCCCGATGGCCGACGGCGAGTTCTGGTTCGGCATCGCCTATCAGGGTGAGCTTGTGGCATACGAAAACCTCAAGCCCAATATCGGCGGGCACGTGAGCTTTGATACGCTGCACTACGACACCAAGATGCTTGCTAATCTTGAGGCTGCTGGGCTTGCTTATCGTACCGATAAGGACGGCAAGCTTGCCTGGACCATTAACTACACGGCCTACGAAGATTTATTCGGGCTGCCGAATGGCGTTTCCGCTACAACGTGGAGCTTTGGCTTTAAGGTTATCGTTGTCGACAACGGTGACGGTACCCTGACGGCAACGGTCGACTACGGTGGCGTCGAGCCCTTGTTCGAAAACGTCTACGGCGCCGAGGCCGTGGATGCCGCACTCATCGGCACCAAGAAGCTCCAGGCAGCCGAGGGCCTGGCCCCGGCCGACATCGCGGGTAAGTTTACCTTTACCGTGACCGCTGACGAGGCGGGTGCCCCGATGCCCGAGCGCACGACCGCAACCAACGACGCGGCCGGCAACGTGGACTTTGGCAAGATCCACTTTACGCTCGAGGACCTCAACCGCGCCCTGGGCGTGACGGACGATGCGACCGATAAGGCCGAGGCAGACGAAGCTGACGAGGCTGAGGCCGACGAGGCAGAGGCTGAAGAGGCCGACGCCGACGCTGATGCCAACGCCGACGAGCCCAGCGACGAGTCCGAGCCCGCAGATCCCGCTGCCCCGCGCTCGCACACCTTTACCTACACGGTGGCCGAGTCCGGTAGCGCCCCTGGCGTGACCAACGACACCAACGCCACGCGCAAGGTTTCCTACACCGTGACCGATGACGGTGCCGGACATCTGATCGTCAAGCGCGACGGCGGCGACGGTGCGGCCTTTACGTTCACCAACACGTACGGCGTGGCACCTACCGATTCTTCCGTGACCGATCAGGTCAAGACGGTTAAGCGTCTGACCGGCCGCGACCTTGCAGCTGGCGAGTTCACGTTTGAGCTGCTCGAGGACGGCGTGACTGTCGCTAGTGGCACCAACGACGCCAACGGTAACGTTACGCTGAGCCCGATCCGCTACGAGGCGCCCGGTACGCACACGTACACGCTGCGCGAGGCTTGCCCCAACGCGCTCGGCCTGTACAAGGGCGTCACCTATGACGGCACGACCTACACCGTCGTGACCACCGTTTCCGACAACGGCGACGGCACGCTGACCGCGACGCACAAGCTCGAGGGAACCACCGAGTCGGCTGGCTTTACCAACAAGTATCACGCCATGCCCACGCAGGTTTCCATCGGCGCGGTCAAGGTGCTCGAGGGACGCGAGCTCAAGAAGGACGAGTTTAGCTTTAAGCTCGTTGGCGAGAACATCGAGTCTACGGTTACCAACGATGCCGACGGCAAGATCAACTTCGACAAGCTCGAGTACGACGAGCCCGGTACGTACGTCTACATCATCAGCGAGGTCAAGGGTGACGAGGCCGGTATGACCTACGACAAGTCCGTCTTTACCGCGACCGTTAACGTGGTCGACGACGGCGAGGGTAACCTCAAGGCGAGCGTTACCTATACTAAGGGCGACAAAAGCGTCGAGGGTATCGTGTTCAACAACACGTACAAGAAGCCCGAGACGCCCGTGCCGACGCCCGACCCCGGCACGCCCAAGACCGTGACGAACATCGTCAAGACGGTCAAGGGTTTCCTGCCCACCACGGGTGACCAACAGGCCGCCGCACTGCTCATGGCATTTGTTATTGCCATGGCCGGTGTCGGTGCCCTGGTCTGGGGTATCCGTAAGCGCTAGGCACGCTGGCAGCGCCCGGGGGCAAAAGGCCCCGGGCGGCCGGCGGGGAGCCAGAACATAGCCCCACCCCCAGCCCCAGCCGCCACGGAGGTATCTCCCTCCTCCGTGGCGGCGCTTTTGTGCGTAGGCGAGAAGGGCCTGCCACGAAACCGGCCCATCTACTACGTTTAGCCCCTTACCCCCAACCATGCCAAAAAGCGCGAAAACAAAACCGCAGGTAGAACGCCTGCGGTTTTGTTCAAAACGAAGGTATGGTCAGGGGTATCGAGTCAAACGTAGTAGATGGGCCGATTTCGTGGCGGGCGCCGTCAGTCGATCTCCGCGGGCGGAAGAAAACGGATCATTTTGGTCCCGCGAGGCTGGCGGAGACACTCGTGCAGGGCCGCCCGAACAAAACTATGCCGGTTTACTACGATGAATCCGAGATTCCTGACCAC
>CATYIV010000029.1 GCA_958407465.1 uncultured Collinsella sp.
ACTTCTCAAAACAAAGCAGGCGCCCCGGCCCTGGCGATGTAACCCTGGCTGACCATAGTTGGATGCACGGTCCACAAGGCAGCGTGAGCAAAGTCCCTATTACATTAAAAAGAATCAGCCCCCGCATATCGAAACGGTCGAGAAGGCCACCCCGCCGGGCAAGGCCCCAGCGCGAGACCGTCCAGCGCAAGCGCTCCCCAAGCAACCGCTCGCCGCTGGTTGCACAAAAGTCAGCGAGCGAGTTCCAGGTGCCCCAGGTCACCGTGAAAGAGGAGCGACGCGTACTTTATGTACGCGAGCGACGGTTTGAACGGCGAGATGGGGTGCCTGGAACCCGCGCAGCGTCGAGCCATTACGCGGTTTGGTAAAACCGCGTAACTAAGTTACTCGTTGTCGCCCGCGGTCATCTGCGTTGCGGAGAGTGCGCCGTCGGCAGCAGTTGCGGCTGCGGCGTCGGGCCAGACCCAGCCAGTGAAGGCCGGGTGATCGAAGCCCTCGTCGCACGCAAACTCGAAGGCCTCGGTGCGGAACGCCTCCCACTCGTTAATCTGCTCGGCAAACTTATCGGCGTCGACCATGCGCAGCACGTCGGCGGCAAGCGCCCAGCGGTCCATGTTGTTCAGGCGCAGCATGTCGAACGGCGTGGTCGTGGAGCCCTTCTCCTCGTAGCCGTGGACACGGAAGGCGTCGTGGCCGGGACGGTTCCAAATCAGACGGCGGATCGTGCCGGCATAGGCATGGAATGCGAAGAGCACGGGCTTCTCGCCGCAACCGAACAGCTCAGCCCAGCGCTCGTCGCTGAGAGCCTGGTCGTTCTCGCAGACGTTCTGGATCTTGAGCAGGTCGACCACGTTGACGAACCATACCTTGATGCCCAGCTCGCGCAGCATGTCGGTTGCAGCCAGAGCCTCAAGCGTCGGCACGTCACCGCAGGTGGCGACCACGACGTCGGCCTCGGCGAGCGAATCGGCGGTCGATGCCCACTCCCAGGTCGCAACGCCCTCGGCGAGCTCCGCCTTGGCCTCGTCGACCGTCTGGAAGGTCGGAGCAGGCTGCTTGCCGCAGAAGATGGCGTTGACGCAGTCAGTGGACTGGTAGACGCGCTCGGCCACGGCGAGAGCCATGTTGGCGTCGGCCGGATAGTAGGCGTTTACGATGTGCGTGTCGTTGGCCTTGTTGAGCAGCAGGTCGATAAAGCCGGGGTCCTGATGCGAGAAGCCGTTGTGGTCCTGACGCCAGACGTGGCTCGACAGCAAAATGTTAAGGCCGCTGATGGGGGCACGCCACGGAATCTCGCGCTTGGTAGCCTCGAGCCACTTGCAGTGCTGGTTGACCATGGAGTCGACCACATGGACAAAGCTCTCATAGGAGCTCCACACGCCGGAACGGCCAGTGAGCACGTAGGCCTCGAGGAAGCCCTCGCATTGGTGCTCGGACAGCTGCTCGACAACCTTACCGGAGCCTGCCAGCAGCTCGTCGTTGGCCTCGTCCTCGTAGAAGCCGGCGTCCCACTGCTTCTTGGTCACCTTGTAGGCAGCCTGCAGGCGGTTGGACGCGGTCTCGTCGGGACCAAAGATGCGGAAGTCATCCATGTTCTTGGCCAGAACGTCGGCAGTGTACTCACCAAAGACGCGGGCGGCCTCGGTGGAGCCCCAGCCATGACCCTTAGTTGCGACGGGGACCTCGTGGGCATGAATATCGGGCAGCTCGAGCTCGCGACGCACCTTACCGCCGTTCGCGTTGGGGTTGGCGCCGATGCGCAGCTCGCCGGTCGGCATAAAGGCCGTCACCTCGGGGCGCACCTGACCCTCGGGCGTAAAGAGCTCCTCGGGCTTGTAGGAACGCAGCCACTCGCGCAGCACGCGGAAGTGCTCGTGGGTGTCCTTGGCGCTCGCCAACGGCACCTGATGCGCGCGCCAGGAGTCCTCGGTCTTCTTGCCGTCGATGTGCTTGGGGCAAGTCCAGCCCTTGGGCGTACGGAACACAATCATGGGATAGGCCGGGCGGACCACGGTCTCGCCTGCGGCGGCCTGGGCCTGCGCGGTGGCCTTGATGTCACAGATCTCATCGAAGACCTGCTCAAACAGGGCAGCGAAACGCGCATGAATGCTTGCGTGGCTCTCGTCGTCAAAGCCGGCGACAAAGAAGTGCGGCTTATAGCCCATGCCCTCAAAGAACTTGGTGAGCTCTTCGTCGGACACGCGGGCAAGGATGGTGGGGTTGGCGATCTTGTAGCCGTTGAGGTGCAGGATCGGCAGGACGATGCCGTCGGTCGCCGGGTTCACGAGCTTGTTGGACTGCCAAGAGGTCGCGAGCGGACCGGTCTCGGACTCGCCATCGCCCACCACGGCCACGGCCAGCAGGCTCGGGTTGTCCATAACGGCGCCGTAGGCGTGGCTGAGCGTGTAGCCGAGCTCGCCGCCCTCGTGGATGGAACCGGGCGTCTCGGGCGCAAAGTGGCTCGGGATGCCGCCGGGATAGGAGAACTGGCGGAAGAACTTCTGCAGGCCGGCCTCGTCATTGGTGATGTCGGGGCGGATCTCACGGTAGGTGCCGTCGAGCAGCGACTGAGCAGTACCGGCGGGGCCACCGTGACCAGGGCCCATCAAGAAGATAGCATTCTGGTTGTGGTCGGCAATGAGACGATTGACGTGACCGAACAGGAAGTTGATGCCGGGCGTGGTACCCCAGTGGCCAACCAGGCGGTGCTTAACGTCCGGACGACCGAAGTCGCGCGTCTCGCCGGTCTTCTCGTCGACAAAGTCGGGGCGCATTAGCGGGTTAGAGCGAAGGTAGATCTGACCGACGGACAGATAGTTCGATGCGCGCCAATACAGGTCGACGCCCTCGAGCTCGGAAGCCGGCACCTCGTGGCCCAGCTTTTGCCACGGCGTCCCCAGTGTTTTAGCCATTGTTTATGTCCCTTCGCTGTGCGGTCGCCCTCCGATACGGCAACCTTTCGTTGGGACTAGTATATTTGCTAAAACGTTTTATCATGGTGAAAAAACGTTTTACCACCCTTATCAATCCCATCGATTAGCAAAACGCGACATTCACCTGCGGCATTGCCCGTCACAGGTGCTCCACATTCGGTCTCTGCAAATTGATAAACGTGTTTAGTTGTGTTTAGTAAGCTCGAGCACGCTGTCCTTAACGATAAGCTCCGGCTCCAGAACGACCTCTTCGGCACGCCTGCCGCCCCTACCGGCAAGACGCTTGGACATGCAGCCAAAAGCATGCTCCGCAAGGACACCAGGGTCCTGCTCAATCGCGGTCAGCGCCGGCTCAAAGAGAACGTCGGCCGCCGAGTTGTCATAGCTCACCACCGAGATATCGCCCGGGATGCTCTTCCCCATCTCGTGCAAGCGCTTGAGCAAACCGAGGGCAATGTTATCCGAGCTTGCGAACACGGCAGTGGCGTCAGTTGCGAGCACCGCCTCCGAGGCCTCGTATGCGCTCGGAATGTAGTACTCGCTCTCAAACTCCAAACGTGCGTCGATCGGCAGGCCAACCTCACGCAGCGCGCGCTCATAGCCGGCAAGTCGCTTGCGACCCGTATTGGAACGGCGTGCGTTAACCAAGCAGGCGATGCGACGGTGGCCTTGCTCGATCAGATAGCGGGTGGCCATGTAGCCACCCATCTCGTGGTCGAACATCACCTTGTCGCACTCGAGCCCCTCAATGGCACGGTCGACCATTACGGCCGGGATGGGCAGGTGGCTGACTTCTTCGCGCAGGGCGCGGTCGTCGGAGAACTCGTCACCCACCACCAGAAAGACGCCATCAACGCCGCGCGTCACCAGCTGGCGTAGCAGCTCCAGATCGTCATCGGCGCTGCCGCCCAAGCTGGTAATGAAGAGCGCATAGCCGTCCTCGCGGCAGCGCTTTTCCAGGCTACCGGCGAGCGAGGCAAAAAAGCGGCTCTCGATGTTAGGGACGATAAGGCCCAGCGTGCGCGACTCGCGCATGACCAGGCTGCGCGCAATCTGGTTGGGAACATAGTGGTTGCGCGCCGCGACCTCCTTGATAAGTTTGCGGTTTTCTTCCGAGATGCGACAGGGCCGATTATTGAGCACAAGCGAGACCGACGAGGGGGAAAGCCCCACCTCCTGGGCGATCTGCTTGAGGGTGACTTTGTTGGCCATCTCGCTCCTTCCGGGTTTACGCGCAATCTCTTGAAAGTATAGCGACTACCCCTCTACCTCGGTGATAAACACTTTACCAATCCGGTGGACGGCTGTTTTATCGCCGCCAGCGCACCAAATCCGTCCGGGTGGGGTATATTGCAATCGATTGATGACAACGACCACCAAAAGGCGGATATCCGTATGCACGAGAACGATTTTTTTAACGAGGACCTGCTGTGCGCGCTCGCTGGCGTTGCCGGCGAGGACAACGTGCTGATGAGCGAGCCCATGCGCGAGCACACCACGTTTAAGATCGGCGGTCCGGCCGACGTCTTTGTCACGCCCGATACTGAGCAGGGCCTCGTCGCCACGCTCGATACCTGCTATCGCTGCAATCTACCACTCACCATCGTGGGCAACGGCTCCGACTTGCTCGTCGGCGACAAGGGCATCCGCGGCGTCGTCGTAGCGCTGGGCGAGGGCCTCTCCGACATTACGGTCGACGGCACGCACGTCACGGCGGCAGCCGGCGCCTTGCTTTCCGATGTCGCAGCCGCGGCAGCCGAGGCCGGCCTTACCGGCATGGAGCCCATCTCGGGCATTCCCGGATCGGTCGGCGGTGCCTGCTACATGAACGCCGGAGCATACGGCGCTTGCATGGCCGATGTGCTGGAGTCCGTGCGCGTCTACAAGCCCGCACGCATGCTCGACGACGGCACCCGCGGTAGCGGCAGCATTATCGAGTTCGATGTCGATGAGCTCAACCTGGGCTATCGCAAGAGCCGCATTGCCGACGACGGTTTCATCGTGCTTTCGGCCACTTTCAATCTCGCCCCGGGCAACGCCGCGATGATCAAGGCCGACATGGACGACTACCGCCAGCGCCGCGAGGACAAGCAGCCGCTCGACATGCCGAGTGCCGGCTCCACTTTCAAGCGCCCCGAGGGCTACTTTGCCGGCAAGCTCATCATGGACGCCGGCCTGCGAGGACACGCCATCGGCGGCGCGCAGGTGAGCGAAAAGCACTGCGGCTTCATCGTCAACGCCGACCACGCCACCGCCGCCGATGTCGACGAACTCATCCGCCACATCCAAACAACCGTCAAAGACCAATTCGACGTAGACCTCGAACCCGAAGTCCACCGAGTCGGCGAATTCCTCTAACAAAGAAGGCCCCGAAAGGGGCCTTCACTTTCTTTTATTCAGACAACCAATCCGGTGCGTAGCGCCCCGAACCCGAGAGGGCCGCGTGCCCGCCCGCAATATATTTGATTGATCGCGAGTTCCGCACGCAAAGAAGGCCACTTAATGTGGCCTTCGTCTTGCGCAGGACTGCCCGAGCAGGCAATCAAATATATTGCGGGCGGGCACGCGGCCCAGTCGGCTTTACGACAGCGCAATACCGCCAAGCCAGCCCCAACGCACGCCAGAGCCAGTACCATAAAAGCTAATGAACGAATCGAGCGACTTCGATGTAATGGCACCCTCGTTGCTCATAACGATGCCGCCGCCAACGTAGATACCCACATGACCGTAGATAAGGCCCGGAGCACCCGTGCCGCTGTGCGAGGAATCGGCCACGATCATGCCCACCTGCAGCGCCGAGCGGTCGGAGCTATAGCACCAGGCGTTGAACATGTCACACGCGTTGCCGCCAAAATAGCCCACGCCGGCATTGCGGAAGACGTTGGTAACCCAGGCAGCACACCAGCCCTGGCCGGGAGAAGGCGTCGAGTAGCACGCATTGACGACGGCCTGCTGCTTGCCCGAACCGCCCGTCTGTTGCGGGGTGCCGCCGGCATACGAGCCGCCACCCGAAGAAGAGCCCGTGTTCGCAGAGGCCGCGGCTGCCGCAGCCGCCTTCCTAGCGGCCTCCTCAGCCTGGGCGGCAGCGAGGATCTCGGAATCGCGCTGAGCCATGAGTTCCTTGACGTCGTCGGAAAGACCGTTCAGCACGGTCTGGACTTCTTGCTGCTTGGCCTGCATATCCTGCATCTGAGCCGTCTGCTGGTCCTTGAGTTTCTCCAGGTTGGCCTTTTGTGCTTCGAGCTCGGTCTTCTGCGCGTCGAGCTCAGCCTGAATCGTTTGGATATCCTCGATGGCATCGCGGTCGCTCTTGTTGATCTTCTCAACGTAATGCGCGTTGGCGACGAGTTCCTCAAACGAGCCAGAGGCCAGCAGCAGCGACAGGATGTTCGTACCGCCGGACTTGTAGCTGGCGGCCACGCGATCGGAAAGGTCGTTGCGCTTCTTCTTGAGCTCGGCCTTCTTTTCATCGATCTGGGCCTGCGTGTCGTCAATCTTGCCCTGGACATTTTCGATGTCGTTGAGGGTCTGGGCATTCTTGTTGGCCAGCGCCGCATACTCATTTGCGATGCTGTCGAGCTGGGCCTGAACCTCGTCGAGTTGGGCCTGGGCGGCATTCAATTTATCGGTGGTTTCTTTGGAAGCCTCCGCCGCATGGGCGCGAGTGGGCAGGCCAAAAAGAACTGCCGCAGAAGCGGCGCCGAACAGGGCCTTAAGGGCAGTGCGGCGCGAGAGCTCCTGGGAAAGGATGGAATCGCTGTTTGGTGACATATGTACTCCGTTACATGCTTATTTATATGTCGCTCAACTCATACATATTAGCGTACATATGGCGCGTCCCAACGATTTCCACGAACGGCAGGAAACTACAAGGTCGGCGGCTCGTAAGCAATTGTCAAATTTGAGGTAACAATTGAGCAAGCCCTTATATGAGTACGTTAACATAATCCTCTGCTTTTCCTACAGTGCACCATTTGGGCGTCCCCGCCTGCGCTATACTCCCCTCTAGAAGTGTTCCTGATTCGATAGGAGACTACATGTCCAAAGCACTCGACCCCAAAGACACCTGCGTCCTCGTTACCGGTGGCGCCGGCTTTATCGGCTCGCACACCGTCGTTCAGCTGCTCAAGGGTGGCTACCAGGTCGTCATCGTCGATGATCTCTCCAACTCCAGCGCCGTCGCCGTCGACCGCGTCAAGACCATCGTGGGCGACGAGGCCGCCAAGAACCTCACCTTCTACGAGGCCAACGTGCTCGACCGCGATGCGATGAACAAGATCTTCGATACCCATCAGATCGACCGCGTCATCCACTTTGCCGGCTTTAAGGCCGTCGGCGAGTCGGTGAGCAAGCCCGTCGAGTACTACCACAACAACATCGAGAACACCTTGGTGCTCATCGACGTCATGCGCAACCATGGCTGCAAGTCCATCATCTTCTCGAGCTCCTCGACCGTCTACGGCGACCCGGACAACCCGCCCGTCACCGAGGAAGACCCCAAGAAGCCCGCAACCAACCCCTATGGCTGGACCAAGTGGATGATCGAGCAGATCCTTATGGACGTCCACACCGCCGACCCCGAGTGGGACGTCGTGCTGCTCCGTTACTTCAACCCCATCGGCGCTCATCCGTCGGGCCTGATCGGCGAGGACCCCAAGGGCATCCCCAACAACCTGGTGCCCTATGTCGCCCAGGTCGCCGTGGGCAAGCTCGAGGCCGTTCAGGTCTTTGGCAACGACTACCCCACCCCCGACGGCACCGGCGTGCGCGACTACATCCACGTGTGCGATCTGGCCTCTGGTCACGTTGCCGCCCTTAACTGGATGAACGGCAAGACCGGCGTCGAGATCTTTAACCTGGGCACCGGCACCGGCACCTCGGTACTCGAGGTCGTCGCCGCCTTCTCCAAGGCTTGTGGCAAGGAGCTGCCCTACGTGATCCGCGAGCGCCGCGCCGGCGACATCGCTGCCAACTGGTGCGATGCCTCCAAGGCCGAGCGCATGATGGGCTGGAAGGCCCAGTACGACATCGCGGACATGTGCCGCGATAGCTGGAACTGGCAGAGCCACAACCCCAACGGCTTCACCGACGCCGAGTAGCAAAAACCTACATACCGTTCTTGCCCCGATCTCACGTTGTGAGGTCGGGGCTTTTTCATGGCATGTAGCCATTCGCCGAAAATCGACCAACTTTTTTATCTTGCCTGTACATGTTTAAACAACATGTTTTACAATAGGCGTATCGAATCAGAACATCGGAGGCGGACTGCACACCCATCGGCAGGCCGACCCCACAACAAGAAGGTTGGTGAGCGCATTCATGGAGCGTGCAAGCGGCGTCCTCATGCCCGTCTCATCTCTGCCCGGACCATACGGAATCGGCGGCTTTGGCTGGAATGCCTACGACTTCGTCGATTTTCTCGCCTCGTGCAAACAACATTACTGGCAGATTCTGCCCCTTACGACGACCAGCTATGGCGATTCGCCTTATCAGTCGTTCTCGGCCCGCGCAGGCAACCCCAACTTTATCGACTTTGCCGAGCTTATCGAGGCAGGGTATCTGGAGCAGCGCGATATCGATGGCGTGTATCTGGGATCCGACCCCAGCAATGTCGACTACGGTGCTATCTTTGGCGGCCGCCGTCAGATTCTCGACCGCGCCGCCGAGCGCTTTGCTGCCGACAAGCCGGCCGATTTCGATGACTTTATCCAGGCCAACGAGGACTGGCTCATCCCCTACTGTGAGTTCATGACCGTCAAAGAGGAGTGCGGTCTCAAGGCGTTTTGGGAGTGGCCCGCGGAGCTCCGCACCCGCGGCGAGGCTTCCGCCAAGGTCTGCGCCGACCATCCGGCGCGTATGCTCTACCACCAGATGACGCAGTACTTCTTCGATCGCCAGTGGAGCCGCCTCAAGGCCTATGCCAACGAGCGCGACATTCTCATCATCGGCGACCTGCCCATCTATGTCTCGCGTGACTCCGTCGAGATGTGGGCGACACCTGAGCTCTTTAAGATCGACGCCGCCGGCAATCCCGTGAGCGTCGCCGGCACGCCGCCCGACCAGTTCTCGGCCACCGGCCAGTACTGGGGCAACCCCATCTACGACTGGGACGCCATGGAGGCCGACGGCTTCTCCTGGTGGGAGGGCCGCATTCGCGCCGCCCTCGACATGTACGACGTCATCCGCCTGGATCACTTCCGCGGCTTCGAGGCCTATTGGGAGGTGCCGTTCTCCTCGCCTGATTCGTCCTACGGTTCGTGGACGCAGGGTCCCGGCCTCAAGCTCTTCAAGACACTCGAGGAAAAGCTCGGCACGCTGCCCATCATCGCCGAGGACCTGGGCTTCCTCACCCCCGGCGTCATCGATATGCGCGACAACTCGGGCTTCCCCGGCATGAAGATCCTGCAGTTTGCCTTTGAGGGCACCAACTCGTACTACCTGCCGCACAACTACATTGCCAACACCGTCGCCTACGTGGGCACTCACGACAACGAGACGGCACGCGGCTGGTTTGAAGGAACGGCTACCCCGCGTCAGCGCGAGCAGACAGCCCTGTACACCCATCAGCAGGCCGGCGAACCCATGGCAGATGCACTCAATCGCACCATCGCCGCCAGCGTGAGCGACACGTGCATCTACACCATGCAGGATCTGCTCAACTTGGGCAACGAGGCGCGCATCAACACCCCTGCCACGCTGGGCGGCAACTGGACCTGGCGCATGCTCGATGGCGCCATCACCCGCGAGCTCGAGCACAAACTTACCGACTGGACCGAGACCTACTTCCGCATCCCGTCGGAAGCCGAAATCGAGCTTCCTCAATAGGAGCTACCGCGCCCAACCCCTCCCCACCGTGCGGACGCGCTTGCTTTTCCCGCGCGAGGCCACCCCAATCCCCTCGCGCGGGCTTCTTATGAATTGCAGACATGAAACAACCCATCACAGGAGAAAACATGCCCCAAATTAACCTCATGGAACTCGCCGAGCAGTCTTTTGGCACCTCGCTCGAGCAGCTCGACGACCGTCGCATTTACAAACTGCTGGTCAAACTCGTGCAGGAGCGCTCCGCCGCCCGCCCGCTCAACAACGGCAAGAAAAAGCTTTATTACATTTCCGCCGAATTTCTGATCGGCAAGCTGCTCATCAACAACATGATCGACCTCGGCATCTACGACGAGGTTAAGGACCAGCTCACCGCCGCAGGCCACGACCTCAACAAGATCGAGGAGTTCGAGGTCGAGCCGTCGCTCGGCAACGGCGGCCTGGGCCGCCTGGCCGCGTGCTTCCTGGATTCCATCGCCACGCTGGGCTTGACCGGCGATGGCGTGGGCCTCAACTATCACTACGGTCTGTTCCGTCAGCGCTTTGTCGACAACCAGCAGAAGGCCGTCCCCGACGAGTGGCTCGGTGAGCAGGACATCCTGGTCGACGATGACCGCTCCTACACCGTCGAGTTCGGCGATTTTGCCGTTACCTCCAAGCTCGTCAACATCGATGTGCCCGGTTACGGCCAGCCCAACAAGAACCGCCTGCGCCTGTTCGACCTGGCGAGCGTCGACGACGGCCTGGTCCCCGGCAGCTCCATCGACTTCGACAAGACCGAGATCGCCAAGAACCTCACCTTGTTCCTCTACCCCGACGATTCCGACGAGCAGGGCCGCCTACTTCGCATCTACCAGGAATACTTCATGGTAAGCAACGCCGCCCAGCTCCTGATCGACGAGGCCATCGAGCGCGGCAGCAACCTGCACGATCTGGCCGACTACGCCGTGGTCCAGATTAACGACACGCACCCCACCATGGTCATCCCCGAGCTCATTCGCTTGCTCACCACCGAGCATGGCATCGAGTTTGACGAGGCCGTGACCATCGTACGCTCCATGGTCGCCTACACTAACCACACGATTCTTGCCGAGGCGCTCGAGAAGTGGCCGCTCGCCAGCCTGCAGAAGGTCTCCCCTGCCATCGCCGACATTATCGTCAAGCTCGATGAGATCGCGAAGGCCGAGCACGATGACCCGCGCGTCGCCATCATCGACGAGCACGACACCGTCCACATGGCCCACATGGACATCCACTTTGGCTTCTCCATCAACGGCGTAGCCGCCCTCCACACCAAGATCCTGGAGGACACCGAGCTTCATCCGTTCTACGAGATCTATCCCAAGAAGTTCTCCAACAAGACCAACGGCATCACCTTCCGCCGCTGGATCCATGGGGCCAACCCCGCGCTCGCCAGCCTGCTCGACGATGTGATCGGCACCGACTGGCGCAGCACCGGCGATCTGAGCAAACTCGCCAAGTTCGCCGACGACAAGGACGTTCTTGAGCGCCTGGCCGCCACCAAGGTCGAGGCCAAGGCCATCATGCGCCAGTTCATGGCGCTCGAGCAGGGCGTGACCATTCCCTCCAACGCCATCATCGACGTCCAGGTCAAGCGCATCCACGAGTACAAGCGCCAGCAGATGCTCGCGCTCTACATCATCTGGAAGTACCTCGATATCAAGAACGGCAACAGACCTAAGCACCCCGTCACCATCATCTTTGGCGGCAAGGCGGCACCTGCCTACACTATCGCGCAGGACATCATCCATCTGATTCTGACGCTGTCGCAGTGGATTGCAAACGACCCCGACGTGGCTCCCTACCTGCAGGTTGTCATGATCGAGAACTACAACGTCACCGCCGCCGAGCGCGTGATCCCCGCCGCTGATATCTCCGAGCAGATCAGCCTGGCCTCCAAGGAGGCGAGCGGCACCTCCAACATGAAGTTCATGCTCAACGGCGCCCTAACCCTGTGCACGCTCGACGGCGCCAACGTGGAGATTGCCGAGCTCGTGGGCGACGAGAATATCTATACCTTTGGTGCCTCGTCCAAACAGGTCGAGCAGCTCTATGCCGACGGCACCTATGACGCCGGTGTGCTCTACCGCAAGCCCGGCATTAAACTGCTGGTGGACTTCATCACCAACCCGGCCTTTATGGCGACCGGCAACGTCGAGCGCCTGCAGCGCCTGCACGATGACATTAAGGGCAAGGACTGGTTTATGGCCCTGCTCGACATCGAGGAGTACATCCAGACCAAGGAGCGCGTGTTGGCCGACTACGAGGACCAGGACGCCTGGATGCGCAAGACGCTCATCAATATCGCCAACGCCGGCACCTTCTCGTCTGACCGCACGATCTCCCAGTACAACGACGAGATTTGGCACCTGAGCTAATTTCGTTTCCTTTACCCATCCTCTTGAAAGCGGAGTCGTGGCAACGCGGCTCCGTTTTTTTGCCCGCGTGTTGCCCGTGGCCCGCCTCGACCAAATCGTCTCAATCTGTAACACCCACTCGGCCAAAACGGTCCTACCTGTTACAGATCAAGACAAACCGATCCTTTCCCTAGGGTTTATCTCAATCTGTAACATCTAACGTCCGAAATCCGCCCTTACTGTTACAGATTGAGACAAAAGGATAAGCCGGCTAATACAATCTCGTTCTGTAACAGGTAGCTGCCGAAATCAGCCTCCCGTGTTACAGATCGAGATGAAAGGATAGGCAGCTCGATGCTGTCTCAATCTGTAACATCTAGACCCAATTTGGCCCTCCTCCTGTTACAGATTGAGACAAACTGACAGACGAACGGTCCCAACACAAAGAAAGGCTCCCCTCTCGCCCAGTGGACGGGAGGGGAGCCTTATATGTGACCGCGGCAAAAGGATGGCAATACCGCAGTCGCCCAAAGGGAGGGCCTGGATGCACCGGGCCTAGATAAGGTTCTTGCCAGAAACCTTATCGAAGAGGTGGGTCGCGTTCTTCTCGAACTTGAACCAGATGGTGTCGCCAGCCTTGAGCGCACCCTTGGCCTCGAGGTCGACGACGGGGATAATCAGGACGAACTGGCCATCGGGAGCGGTCACGTGGACATGCTCGGTCGAACCCATGAGCTCGGTGACCTCGATGGTGCCCTGAAGCGCACCCTCCTCGCCCTTTTCGGCAAGCAGAATCTGCTCGGGACGTACGCCGGCCGTAATCTCCTTCACGTCGCCGCCGTCCCAATTAAGGGCGAGCTGAGCGCAGGTCTCGGGGGCCAGCGCGACATTCATGTCGTCGGTCTTGACGGTAAAGCCGTCGCCCGAGCGCACCAGCTGGGCATCGAAGAAGTTCATCTGCGGCACGCCGATGAAGCCGGCGACGAAGATGTTCGCGGGATGGTTGAAGACCTCCTGCGGCGTGGCGATCTGCTGGACAACGCCGTCCTTCATGACCACGATACGGTCGCCGAGAGTCATGGCCTCGGTCTGGTCGTGAGTAACATAGATGAACGTACCCTTGATCTCGTGGCGCAGCTTGATGAGCTCGGCACGCATCTGGTTACGAAGCTTGGCATCCAGGTTGGACAGCGGCTCGTCCATCAGGAAGACCTTGGGGTCACGCACGATGGCGCGGCCGATGGCGACGCGCTGGCGCTGGCCGCCCGAGAGCGCCTTAGGCTTGCGGTCGAGGTACTCGGTGATACCCAAGATCTCGGCAGCGGAGCGAACCTTGCGGTCGATCTCGTCTTTGGGGACCTTCTTGAGCTCAAGCGTAAACGCCATGTTCTCGTACACCGTCATGTTGGGGTACAGAGCGTAGCTCTGGAACACCATGGCGATGTCGCGGTCCTTGGGCGCCACGTCGTTGACGCGCTTGCCGTCGATGAGCACATCGCCCGAGGTAATGTCCTCCAGGCCGGCAACCATGCGCATCGTCGTGGACTTACCGCAGCCAGAGGGACCAACGAGAACGACGAACTCCTGGTCGTGAACGGTGAGGTTGAAGTCCTCTACAGCGAGCACGCCATCCTCGGTAACCTTAAGGTTATGCTTCTTCTCCTCGGTCTTCTTCTTTTTGCCAAAGAAGCCCTTCTTTTTGGACTCGGTGTTGGGATACACCTTCTGAACATGTTTGAGAACGATCTCGGCCATGTCTTTACCTTTCGATGTGCGGCGCCGCGCTGAGGGGCGCCGCAGAAACTTGCAAAACAGTTACGGCATCAGCCCTTGACGGCACCTGCCACCACGCCGTCGATGATGTACTTCTGGCAGAGGATGTACATGATGACGATGGGGATAACGACCATCATGATGCAGGCCATCATGGGGCCGAGCTCGACGTGGCCATAGCCGCCGCGGAAGTACTGGATCAAGATAGGAATGGTCTTGTACTTGGTGGAGTCGAGGGTGAGGTAGGGCAGCAGATAGTCGTTCCAGACCCACATGGTCTCGAGAATGCCGACCGAAAGATAGGTGGGCTTCATGATGGGAAGGACGATCTTAAAGAACACCTGGACCGGGTTGCAGCCGTCGATCATGGCCGCCTCCTCGATCTCGAGCGGGATGTTCTTTACAAAGCCGGCGAACATAAAGACCGCCAGGCCCGCGCCAAAGCCCAGATAGATAAAGCAGATGTTGAACGGCGTGTTAAAGCCAATGCGGTCCGCCAAATTGGACAGCGTGAACATGAGCATCTGGAACGGTACGACCATCGAGAACACGAACAGGTAATAGAAGAAGTTCGAGATCTTGCTGTTGACGCGAACCACGTACCAAGCGCACATGGAGCAGCACACCAAGATCAGCACGACCGACGTGACCGTGATGATGAGCGAGTACATAAATGCCGAGGCAAAGCCCTGCTCGTTAAGGGCGTGCACGTAGTTTGCAAGGCCGTTGAACGTCTCGGGCGTGAGCAGATCGAATGCCGTGGTGGTGCTGATTGCGGTCGCTTTCTTAAAGGAATTGAGCGCAATCATAAACACGGGGTAGATCCACGCGAGCGACAGGATCGTAAAGAAAATCGAGAGCGCGCGGTTGATAACCTTATCGCGTTTCATTACTGCTGCACCTCCTTGGACCTCGTGGCCTTAAGCTGAATCATGGAGATGGCTACGACCAGGATGCAGAAGATAACCGCCTTGGCCTGACCGATGCCCTGCCATGCGATACCGGCACGCGAATAGAACGTGTTGTAGATGTTCAGGGCGAGCATCTCGGTGGAGTGCGCGGGGGCGCCGCCGGTAAGGGCGAGGTTCTGGTCGAACAGCTTAAAGCCGTTGGTGATGGACAGGAACAGGCAAATGGTGATGGTCGGCATCAGGTTAGGGATCTTAACCTTCCAAAACGTCTGCCATGCCGTGGCACCGTCGACCTTGGCGGCCTCGATGTAGTCGGACGGAATGGACTGCAGACCAGCGATGTAGATGATCATCATGTAGCCGACCTGCTGCCACAGGGTCAGGATGATAAGGCCCCAGAAGCCGGCAGCGGAGTTAAGGGCAATGAGCTGGGCGCCCACGTTGGAGAGCAGGCAGTTGATCAGAATCTGCCAGATGTAGCCCAGCACGATGCCGCCGATCAGGTTAGGCATAAAGAAAATCGTACGGAAGATGTTGGTGCCTTTGAGCGCCTTGCGGGTGAGCGCCTGCGCAATTGCCAGGGCGATCACGTTGATGAGCACCGTCGACAGGAAGGCAAACGCCACGGTAAAGAAGAACGACGTGGCAAACTGCGGATCGGACAGCGCGCGCACGTAGTTCGCGATACCGACAAAGTGCGCGTTGTTAATGGTAATAAACTGGCAGAACGAGAGATAGAAGCCCTGGATAAAAGGGATCACGAACCCGATCATAAACGCCAGGCACGTGGGCAGCATAAAGAGCGGCCACCAGCGCTTGAGTGCTTTGCCCATAGAAGGGTCCTTTCAATATGCAGGGGGCGGGCAAACCTACGTCTGCCCGCCCCCTGTCGCTAATCAGATAGCTTGGGCAGCAACTGCTTACTCGGAAGCAGCCTTCTCGGTCTTCCAGCCATCGACGAAGGCGTTCTTGACGCCGTCCCACTTGGTGTTGTCGGCAGCGTAGGCGATCAGAGCCTGCTTGAGGTTCTTCTTCCACTCCTCAGAGGGGATGTAGACGAAGTCCCAAGCGACGGTCTTCTTGCCGTCCTTGGCCATGGCAACGGCCTGCTGCGAGAAGACGTTGGTGGTCTCCTTGGCGCTCTTGAACGGAGCGGTCAGACCCATCTTGTCGGCGATGATGCTGGTCGGGGTGTCAGCGGTGACGCACCAGTACATGAAGTCCTCGGTGGCCTTCTGAGCATCCTCGGAAGCCTGGGAGCTGACGCACCAGTAGTTCTCGCCGCCGGAGCACAGGCCCTGGTTCTCCTCGCCGTCAACACCGATGTAAATGGGCATCATGCCAATCTGATCGTCGGTCATGCCGGCCTTGACGAGGTCAGAGTAGGCCCAAGAGCCGTTCTGGTAGAAGACGGCCTTGCCGGTTGCGAACTCGTTGGTGGCGTCGTCGCCGGTCTTGGAAGCAAGCTGCGAAGGATCGCAGGTGGAGTCGGTGATGTACAGGTCGAAGATCTGCTTGTAGTTGTCGAGGAACTCACCCTTGATCTCGTCGTCCTCCTGGTTGTGCTCCTTCTCAAACTCGTAGTAGAGCGGCATGTTGGCAAGGTGGGTGGTGTAGCGCCAGCTGGAGGAGTCGTCCATGCCGGCGGAAGTGAAGGCACCCTCGACACCAAGCTCGTCCTTGCGGGCCTGGATGTCGTCGGCACAAGCCTTCAGCTTGTCGAAGGAGTTGATGTCCTCGGCCTTGTAGCCAGCCTTCTCGAGCAGCTGCTTGTTGTAGATGATGCCGTAGCTCTCCTGGACCCAGTCGATACCCAGATCCTTGCCATCGGACTGCAGAGCCAGGGAGTCGTCAATGAGCTCACCGCGGAGCTTGGTATCGGACAGGTCGGCGCAGTAATCCTTCCAGTTCTTAAGACCGGTGGGGCCGTTGACCTGGAACAGGGTCGGAGCGGAGCTCTTGGACATCTCGGACTTGAGCTTCTCCTCGTAAGTGTTGGAGGCGGCGGTCACGATCTTGACCTCGACGCCCTTCTCCTTCTTATAGGCCTTGGCGATCTCCTTCCACTCCTTGTCGACCTCGGGCTTGAATTGGAGGAAGTAGACCTCGGCAGCGTCACCAGAAGCAGAGGAGCCGGAGCCGGCAGAACCACCGCAGCCCACGAGACCCAGACCAAGCACCGCAGCCGCGGAACCAGCAAAGCCCAGGAACTGCCTTCTGCTCATTTCGTTCTTCATTACAATCCACCCTTTCACACCGTGGCGGCACCCTTTGCCGCCGCCTTCGGAGATTGGCTCGGGGACTTTGCCCCTTTTGCTGATTTGTACAATACGCTATTTGGCTAGTTGTTTGAACAAGTATTACTAGAGCGGTAGAAAAACATCGGTGAACGGTAATTTCAACTTGATACTTGACAAGTTTTGTATAAACAATTATTAGTTATCGAATGCAGAGAAAACGCCCGGTCAAGCCGATGTACCGTCGGTTTGACCGGGCGTTTTCTCTTTGAGGCCATGAGTCTCGTCAGGCTGCGAGCTAGCCGGCTATCGCTTGGAATTGACGCGGTAATGGAAGATCTCGGGGTGTGTGCGAGTGTGCGTCACCTCAAACAAGATGCCATCCGAGGTGTACGACTGACTCTCCATGACGGCAACGCAGTTGTATTTGCCGAGGTCAAGATAGCTACAGTCCTCATCGTTGGCGAGCTCGACACTCACCGTACGACGGCTCGCCATCACTTTGACACCGCGCTTGTGCTCCAGATAGCCGTAAATAGAATCTGCCGCGATCTCGGGAGTCAGGCCCTTGGCGATCGACGCCAAAAAATAGCCATGGTCCACTTGGCGCGCGTTGCCGTTGAGGCTTCGGACACGCACTACGCGAATCAACTCCTCGCCCACCTTAAAGCCCAGGTGACGAGAGAGTTGCTCGGTGCAAACCAGATGTTCGAAAGACTTAACGTCCGTCGATGCAACGGCATTGTTGCGCTTTGCAAACTCGCCAAACGACTCAACCTCTTCGAGTGCGCCCAACATGTCGGTTTCGCCCTTAAGCCAAATAACGCGCACGCCCTTGCCGTGTATGGGCTGCACAAACATCCCGTCGGCCAGCATACCCAAGGCGCGACGGACGGTATTGCGAGTGCATCCGAACTCCGCGGTCAGCTCGGCTTCGGTTGGCAGCATCTCCTGAAACGCATAGGTCCCATTAATGATGCGCGAGCGTATTTCTCGGTAGATTCCTTCGTATATCGCTTTTGGCATTGTTTCACCTCTACATTATTCATTTCCGGCTAGGCACGATAGCATTTCTTAAAGTTGTTTAAACCGAATATCGGTAAAGCGACAGGATTTAACCGTTGACGGTTTCTGTCATGCCCAAATCGGTTTCGCTCAAAACTGCCGGTACGACAATCGTCTGGTCCTCTACAATGAATCCATTGTTTAAACGTTTCCCCACGCGCAACGCGCCTCGATATTCGGAAGGCAGAACATGCTGCAAAAAATCCAACGCTTTGGCGGGGCAATGTTCGCGCCCGCCATGCTGTTTTCTATATCAGGCCTCATGGTCGGCGTCTCCGCTCTCGCAACGACTGCGGACATCGTCGGCGATCTCGCCGTATACGGAACCCCTTGGTACGTTTTCTGGGCTATCATCCAGCGCGGCTCGTGGACGGTCTTTAAACGCCTCCCGCTCCTTTTTGCCGTAGCGCTGCCCATCGGTCTTGCCCAAAAACAACCGGCTCGTTGCTGCCTCGAGGCTCTCGTCGCCTATTTTGCCTACTGCTTCTTTTTGAGCGAGATCATTAAGCTGAGCGGAGACAACCTTGGACTTGAGTACCCGTCATCTTTGACCTCCGCCAGCGGTATCACCGTCATCGACGGCATCAAGACGCTCGACACCGGCATTATCGGCCCGCTGGCGGTATCGGCAACCGTCGTCGCCATCCATGACCGCTTCTACGATGCCAAAATTCCCGATTGGCTCGGCACCTTCTCGGGCTCCTCGCTGGTCTACCTCATCAGCTTTTTTGCCGTGTTTGCCCTTGCCGCTATCTCGGCCGCCATCGTGCCCTACGTATACGATGTAACTGATACGCTGCGTCACGCACTTGCAGGCGTCGGTCCCTTTGGCGTGGGCATCTTTGTCTTTTTAGAACGAGCACTCGAGCCCTTTGGCCTGCACCACCTGCTCTACATGCCGATCTACTACGACAACCTGGTCATTAACGACGGCATCTACGCCACGTGGAGCAGTTTGCTCCCCATCCTCTCCCATAGCACGCGCCCCCTTAATGAACTTGCGCCGTGGGCCGGTTTTACCGCCACCGGCTGGGTCAAGCTCTTTGGCCTTCCCGCCATCGCAGCCGCGTTCTACTCCACCGCAAAACCCGAGCGCCGCGCCGGCCTCAGGGTCATCCTTGCTCCCGCCATCATCGCCTCGGTGGTTTGCGGCGTTACCGAGCCACTCGAGTTTCTCTTTATGTTCACCCACCCCGGGCTCTTTTTGCTCTACGCCGTCTTATCGTCTTGCCTTGCCACAACCATGAATCTCTTTGGCATCGTCGGCATCTTCTCGGGCGGCCTCATGGAGATGGCAGCCTTCAACTTTATTCCGCTCATGCGCACGCATGCCGGTGCCTATCTTTTGGCGCTCGGTATCGGCCTTGCCTTTAGCCTCATCTTTTTTGTTAGTTTTCGAGCACTCATCTTGGTCTATGACCTTAAAACACCGGGCCGCGAGGATCATGTTGCCAATCGCGCGGCAATCGATTGTTTAACGGGAAGCGACTTTGCCAAAGAGCAATCCCCCAATGACGAGGTCGATAGTCGATCCGATCAAGATCACGTCCTCGCTGAGCGGGTAATTCAGCTTTTAGGTGGCGTTGGCAATATCGTGGGCGCAACCAACTGCGCCACGCGCCTGCGCGTCGAGGTCGCAGACCCTTCCATCGTTGCAGATAACGCGTCGTTTGTCGCGGTGGGCGCCAAGGGCCTCATCATTACGGGCAAGACCGCCCAGGTGGTCATCGGCATCTCCGTTCCCCGCGTTAAAGAGCATTTTGACCAGATCATGGGCCTCGAGCCGGAATTTGTGCCCACCACCTCGGCCTCCCCTGCCGCCAGCGCAGCCCATAAGCGCGGCGATATCTGCTTCTTCGATATCGACGGAACGCTCGCCTGGCAAGACCCCAGGCTCGCCCAAGACCTTCCCGAAGACGAGCGGGACCTCTCCCCCTATCCCAACGAGGCGGTTTCGCAGGCAATCCGCGAGTTTGTCGCCAACGGCAACATGGCCTTTATCTGCACGGGGCGCACCCTCAGCTGCATCCACCCCAAACTTCTTGAGCTGCCCTGGACCGGCATCGTCTGTCTTGCGGGCGGTTACGCCGAGATCAACGGACACGCAATTCGCGATCTGTCGATGACGCCCAGCATGCTGCAGCATCTTGCCCCCTATCTTGAGCAATCGGGCGAGGTCATCCGCTTTGAGGGCCTCAACGGCGTCGTGCGCATGAGTGCCGATGCCCCCGATGCCCCCGGATACGCGCGCACCCTGGGCGACGCAGTCACGCAGCTGCAACATTACAGTGTCTACAAGATCTTGATGTCTACATCGCTCGCCAACCACATCGCTCAAGATAAGGCACTTGAGCCGCTGCTGTGCTTTAACGAGCTCGAACTCGAGGTAACCGAAATCTCGCCCCGCGAATGCACGAAGCGCGGGGGCATCCAGTCTGTACTCGACGCCCTCGACCCCCACCACGGAACCGTATACGGCATTGGCGACGCCAGCAATGACGTCTCGCTGATGAACGCCGTCGATGTCGGTATCGCCATGGGCAATGCGCCGGACTATCTCAAGGATAAGGCCGATTACGTGACCGACACCGTCGATCACGACGGTGTCGTTGCGGCGCTCGAGCATTTTGGGCTGATTTAGGCGCGCTCCATCAAACGCACGCCCGTTGTCCCAAATCGCCAAAACTGCCGCGCCAAACGCCCTAATGTGGCAATATGTTGTCTGCATATTGCATCAACGCAACCTCAGAAAGAATGCGAGAACCCGTGTCCAGTCCGTTTACCAGCTTTTTAGCCCAGCACTTTGACCAGATTAACGACTATCTGGCCACGTTCTTTGACGGACAGGCGACCTCTGCCGATATCGAGCGCTACCTGTATGCGCCGCTCTCGGCTTTTACGGCCAACGCCGGCAAGCGCCACCGCCCGCTTATCTGTATGCTCGCCGCAACCGCAGTGGGCGGCAGCTTTGAGAGCGCCCGCAGCGCCGCGGCAGCCATCGAGCATTTCCAGTCGGGCGCGCTGATCCACGACGACATCGCCGACAACGGACAGCTTCGTCGAGGCAAGCCCTGCATGCACCTTACCGAGGGCACGGGCCTTGCCATCAATTGCGGCGACTTGGCGCTCACCATGGTCACCAAGACGGTTCTCGACGACCCCACGCTGGAGTCCGACGTGAAGCTGCGCGTGCTCCACGAGCTTACCGAGATGATCGTCCGCACCATCGAGGGTCAAGCGCTCGACCTGGGTTGGGTCCGTGACGGGCGCTTTGATATCTCGGTTGATGACTACCTGGACATGGCGACGCACAAGACCGCGTTTTACAGCGGAGCCACGCCGCTTGCCGCCGGAGCCATTATCGGCGGCGGCAGCGATGAGCAAATCGAAGCGCTGCGCGCCTTTGGCCTACACACAGGCCTCGCCTTTCAGATTCAGGACGACCTGCTCAACCTTGTCGGCACTAAGGAAGCCGCCAACAAGGACTTCCGCACCGACATCACCGAGGGCAAGCGCACGCTTGTCGCCGTACACGCCCTCTCTGATGAGCGCCACCACGACGAGGTCGAGGCGATTCTTTCCTCGGGCACCGATGATCCCGCGCAGCTCGCATGCGCCGTGGAGATCTTCCAGGAGACCGGCTCCATCGATTACGCCCACACTTACGCGCTCGACCTGACCGCTAAGGCCAAAGCGGCCATCGAGAACGTTGAGCTTGATCCGCACGCACGCGAGCTGTTCCTCTCCATGGCAGATTTCTTTGTGGAGCGCCTTAACTAACGGGGTTTATAAAACCTGTCAGCAGCGTATTTAGGCACAACTTGCTACACTGTTGAGTGCATGTTTATGCATCCCTTTGCGTTGTCTATCCGACAGACGCTCAAATAGTACGAATGGTACGCCGAAAGGGGTTCGTTCATGGAACCTATTACAACGGGCATGCAAGGAGCAGCCGTCGAAGACGTGCAGTCTCGTCTCCTACAGCTCGGCTACACGATTGATGCCGCCGAAGTCACCGACAAGTACTTTGGAGCCACCACTGAGCAGGCCGTCAGCACCTTCAGGCTCGACAGCGGCCTTGCTGCCGGTCATGCCGTCGATATCCCCTGCTGGAGCGCCCTTGTAGACGCTTCGTATAAGCTGGGCGACCGCACTCTCTATCTGCGCATGCCCAATTTCCATGGCGCCGATGTGCAGGCCCTGCAGCGCGCTCTCAACGTTTTGGGCTTTGCCTGTGGCGAAGACGACGGCTACTTTGGTCCGCATACCGAGGCCGCCCTGCAGCAGTTCCAGGAAAATGTCGGCCTGTTTGCCGACGGCATGGCCTTCCAGGACACCTACGCCTACATCAACCGCCTGCACCATGTGTGGGAGGGCAAGCCCTCGGTCACCGAAGCCGAGTCCCGTATCGGTTTTGCTCGCGCCGCCAACGTGCTCGAGCGCTTCCAGATTGCCGTTATCGGCGAGGACCCCATCGCACGCAGCGTTGCGTCGCGCATGTGGAATATCGCCACGGCAACGACCGACAACAGCGGCATGATGCTCTGCGACTCCGAGGTCCCAACCGACGTTGACCTAGTGCTCGAGATCGCAAGCGATGAGCTGCCCGCAGATGCAGCGCCGCGCGCCACGATCGCCCTCGCCGAGTGCCACAACCTGGCCCAGCGCATCCGCACTGCCAATGTCGCCGCGCAGCAGAAGCCGGCACGCATTCGCATTGAGCTCACGGGCATGACGCGCTACAACGGCACCTTCACGGCCAGCGACGCGCAGACACTCGCCGTACGCCTGCTCGACGGCGTTTGCGATGCCCTCGCAGATTAGGTAAACTAAACGAGTTGTTTTTGGGCAACACCACACATTGGGACGTAGTTCAACGGTAGAACTCCGGTTTTTGGTGCCGGCTGTTGGGGGTTCGAATCCCTCCGTCCCAGCCATTAAAATTGAGCGCCCTGAGCCCATAACGGCCCAGGGCGCTTTCTTGTGGGCAAGCGGAGGGATTCGAACCCGCAAGGGTGCGGAGCTGAGGAAACGCGAAGGCGCCCCAAGCCCATTAGGACCAAGAGCGTCTTACATCTTGAAATATCAGCCCAATTCCGAAAAGCGAGCCGCCTTCTACAACGTGCCGTGTGGCCCCGACGGGCCGGGCATTAAGTTTGTCGCGAGTTCCGCACGAACAGGAGGCCACTTAACCTCGATGTTTTGGACGTGACAGCGAGAGGGGCCCTGGTATGGCAAGGTGACGTGAAACAAGGCGGCGCTGACCTTCTGGTCGCGCCGCCGAAGTTGAACGTCAGATTGCCGTGCCAGGGCCCCTCGCAGCGTCAAGAAGACCGCCGTTCGGTAGAACGGCGGAGCTAATTGTTCAGCATGCGGTCGAAGCTTCCCGAGTCGCCATCCCGATAGTCTGCGGTCATCAGGATCTCCTGCGGAATGCGCCCGCCTTCACGTAGCACGTTGCGGAACTGCACGCGCGTAACCATGGGCAGATCCTTGATCGTCGCTGCCAGGTTCTGCGGCACGCCCTGGTTGGCAGCCGCGGGCTCGCACTCGCCGCCGGCCTTCACGCGACGCTTATGCTCGGCGAGCATGGCGCGGTACATGCCGGCATGCAGGCGAATCTCAACCACATTGGCATTGCGAGCCTGTTCGACGATGCGCGCGCCCTCGCGATCGATATCGCCTACGTAGTAGACGTAGTTAAAGCGATAGCCAATCTCAGCCAGATAATCGTCCAGGGCATGCGAGACGCTCGCCTTGCATCCGCCGCCAAAAATCACGCCGCCCACCTTGATGCCAAAGAGCTTGGCGTGCTTGCGGCCACGCAGCAGCTTGACGATCTCGTCGTAGGTGTCCAGGTTCTCGACCATAATGAACGGCTTGTCGGCGCCCAGCGTAAAGAAGCCCGTAAAGTGCACGGGGCGATTGGGGGCGACCTTGATCGCCTGCATGCTGATGCCCTTTTCGGTCATACGCCTGATCAAGCGCTCACCGTGCTTGCCGTCAAAAGCCTTCTCGTCGTTAAAGATCTGGTAGGCACGCTGGCGGCGCGAGGCAACCGGCGTATCGGCACCTCGGTTCTGCTCGATCCAAGCCTGGATGATTGCGATTTCCTCGGCAATCTTGCGGTTGGACATCTCGTTGTGCTGAGTGCGCCGCGGAGCCTTTTTGCCGTCCTTGCCCTCGACCTTTACGATCTGTGTCTGCTGCTCCTTGATCTTAGAGAGCGCCGTGGGCGTAGGGACAACTTTGAGCAGCTGCCTGCCTAAAACGCGGGCAAGGGCAAACGCCGAGGCCTCGCCGTGAACGGCCGACTTGGGCTGCTGGGCAGCAGTATCTGCTGCGGCAGACTCCGGCTTCCTCTGAGACTTGCGCTTAGAATCGCCTTGGGAATTGCGCTCGCGCTTCGGCATAGACGCCTGCTTCTGCGGACGAACGGACTTGCTCTCCTTCGCCGGCTGGCGCTTAGGCTGCCCCGAAGAAACCTCGGCCTTCGCATCCTCGTTCTGCGGCGTGGTCTTCTCGGCCGCAGTCTCGGCATGGGAACTGCGGCCCCCACGATGGCGACGGCGGCGAGGCTTGCTCGACGCGCCCTGCTCCGTCTGCTCATCAGTAGGCTGCTGGCCCTTGGCCTCGGCATCAACCTCAAGCTGCGGCTCAACAGGCTTTTGCTCGCGAGCCACCGGCTCAACGGCCTTCTCGTCCTTCTCGCCCTGAGTGGTCGAAGCCGGTTCGCTCTTCTCCTGACGCCTTACGGGATACGCGCGCCCCGCAAAACCACGTCCGGGACGGCATGAACCCGGAGCCTTCTTGACCGGTTCATCGGACGCGTCAGCAGCCTCGACGGAATCCTGGACCTCGCATGCAATACCTCGCTGCTCGGCCTTAAAGTGGGCACCGCGGCGACGCTTGGGCTCCTGGATCTCAGCATGCTCTTGAGTGCGAGTCGGCTCCTGCATCCCGACGGACTTTTCCTCGACGGCCTCAGCATCCGTCTCACCCTTTTGAGCAACGGCGCGACGGAAGCGCTCCTGCTGGGCGCGGCGCTGCGCATCGCGCTTGCCACCCCCGCCAAAACCGCCGCGTCCTGCCTTGGCCGTAAAGGCACGCACGACGTTCTCATCGAGCAACTCATCGGTATCGACATGCTCACGCGGAGCAGTTTCTTCCACAGCAGGCACGTCAGCGGAATCCTCGACGACAAAATCCTCGACGGACTCGGCAGGCTGCTCCTGGGCATCGCGGATCTCGGCATTGATGGTATAGAACGCCGGGCGCCCGTTAATGCCGCTACCCTCGATCTTGGTCACGATATTTGCCGCGATAAGTTCATCGCGCATCGCCTTGGTGTCACATTCCTTATCGACGGAGCGGAAAATTTGCGCCAGCGCACTCGACTTAATCTTGAGCGCCTTGCGGCAGAGCAGGTCGTAGGCAACCAGCTTGGCACGCTCGGCAGAAAGCGACGTCTGGCTGCTCAGACGTTCAGCCAGGGCATCGACATTATTTTGGTTATCGGAATATACCGTCTTGGCCACGGGGCCCCTTTCATATGTACACATATACGTCTATATGGTACAACGCGCGCCCTTATCCACGCAAAACATCTGCGAGAACACTCGGGCGTCGCCCGCTTTTGCATGAAAAAAGACCGAGTCCGCGTCGTTGCGGACCCGGTCTTTCCGAGTCATATGGATGGAACGGCTAGCCCATCAAGCTGACTAGGCCTTGGCAGCCTCGGCGTCGACAGGAGCCTCGGCGGCAGCGGCGCGGCCGTACTCGGCCTTGCCCATCTCGGACCACTCGGGCTCCTCGTCGGGCATGGAGCCAGCCTCCTTGCCGAAGAACTCCTTGAGGCAGTTGACGGCGACGATGAGACCCAGGACCATCAGCAGGACGGCGAAGACGAGCTGCAGGCCCTTGGTGGCGGCGACGGAGACGGCGTCCGTGGTGGCAGTAGCCGGGATGGTACCGAAGAAACCGTAGGCCTGGACGGCGGTCATGCAGCCCATGGCGCTCTGGACCAGCGAGGTGAAGGTGCAGCAGAGCAGGAAGGCGACGGGCACGTAGAGCATCCAGCCCTTGCGGCCGGTGCACTTGCAGAACACGGCGAGGGTGATCATGGTCATGCCGCCGAGCAGCTGGTTGGAAGCACCAAAGAGCGGCCAGATGTTGGCATAGCCACCAAAAGCGAGGGCGAGACCGGGAAGCAGGGTAACGACCGTGGCGAACCAGGGGTTGCCGAGGACCTTCATGTAGCCGGCCTTGGACTCGATGGCCAGGGCATCGTTGGTCTGGGCAAAGAACTCGGAGAACGAGGTGCGGGCGATGCGGGCGACGGCGTCGAGCGAGGTCAGAGCCAGAGCGGAAACGTTCATGGTCATAAAGACGGTAGCGAGCGTGCCGTCAACACCGAAGGCCTGCATACCGCGGGAGATGCCAGCGGCGAAGATCTGGAACGGGGTGGAAGCGACACCGGCGTTGAGGACGCCGGTACCGGCGGTGTTCATGTCGGAGAACATGATGCCGGCGACGATGATGGCAAGGATGCCGACGAAGGACTCGACGATCATGGCGCCGTAGCCGACCTTGACGGCGTCCTGCTCCTTCTCGACCTGCTTGGAAGAGGTGCCGGAAGAAACGAGGCTGTGGAAACCGGAGAGAGCACCGCATGCGACGGAGACGAACAGGACCGGGAACATCATGCCGGAGGCAGTGGAGAAGCCGGTAAAGACCGGAGCGGTGATAGTGGCCTGACCGTTGACGCCCAGGACGACGATGCCGAGGACAGCGCAGACGATCATGACGATCATCATGATGGAAGTGAGGTAGTCACGCGGGGTCTTGAGCATCTGGATGGGCATAGCGCCAGCGAAGACCAGGTAGACCATGACGACGGCGAACCACTGGAACTTATCCAGGTAGACCGGGAACTGCATACCGACGGCGAACATGAGAACCATGAGGACCACGCCGGTGACGAACTCGGCAGCGCCGGTGAGGTTGAACTTCTTCTGGGCCCAACCAAAGGCGATAGCGACGAAGGTGAACAGGATGGAGATGGTACCAGCGCAGCCGGCGGCATAGGACTTGGTGAAGTCGATGGCACCGGTAGCAGCACCAGAAGCGTCAACGGCCGGGGTGAACATGAACGTCTTGCAGACCATGTCGGTGAAAGCGGCGATGACGATGATGCAGAACAGCCAGCAGAACAGCAGGAACAGGCGACGGCCGGTCTTGCCGATGTACTTCTCGATGAGCTGAGCGAGCGACTTGCCGTTGTTCTTCATCGAAGCGTACAGGGCACCAAAGTCGTGGACGGCACCAAAGAAGATGCCGCCGACGAGGACCCAGAGCACGACGGGCAGCCAGCCAAAGGCCATGGCGACGATCGTACCCGTGACAGGGCCAGCACCGCAGATCGAGCTGAACTGGTGCGAGAACGCAGTGAAGGCGGAGACGGGCGAGAAGCTCTTGCCGTCCTTCATGCGCTTGGCCGGCGTGAGGGCCTCTTTGTCAACGCCCCACTTGTTGGCCAGCCATCGGCCATAGCCCAGATAGCCGCAGGCGAGCACCGCCGCGGCCACAACCATGAGCAAAACTCCGTTCATTACATTTCCTCCTCTAAAAAGAACTTCCTAGACATAAAAAATGAGGGCCGTCGGTTGCGCTCGACGGCCCTCATCTTCATCAGCCGCCCGTTATCGTACGGGCTAGCTGTATGTGCTAACCCGCATCAGATAATTACTACGCTGATAATGTTTAGCTGATGCGTGAACATGTCTAAGAAATCCTCTTCAATCATGATGCGAACGATCCGTGCGTGTTCACATCCCCCAGTGGTTGAAAAGGAGTATGAAACTTTAGTTACCTAAAGTCAACGCAAATTTGTAATGAATTTTCAACTTTTTTGGATTTCTCGGTATAAAACGCCACTGACCTCGGACTTTACCCCACGACAGTTTTTGCATGAGAGATGCCCCTGAGAGCCGCGGGAGCCGGGCGGCGCATATGAACTTT
>CATYIV010000030.1 GCA_958407465.1 uncultured Collinsella sp.
AAAGGGCGGAGGCGGGGCATGCCCCGCCTCTTACACCACATCTCTGTGCGCTACCGCACGAGGCGCGGAAACGATGTCTGGAGCGACGGAGCGGCCTGGAATTCATCCGTAGAGGTCTTCATTGGCTGCGCCAGGAGTGTCCCTAACTGCCGGAGGGGGTGTCTGCCGTGGCAGACACCCCCTCCGGATGTGGGAAGTTTGCGCTGCAGGTTACTTGTCGGTGCCCAGCTTGTGCGGCTTGAGAGCGAGCGCATTGACGAGTGCGTCGGTGGCAGACTTGACGGCTGCCGGCTGCGGATCGTTAACGTGATCCTCGGGATGCACGGGCAGGCCCTTCTTGACGGCATCGTGGATCAGGTTGAGGTACTCGGTCACGCCGGTGGCCGACAGGTGCGTGCCGTCGCCGTCGAACAGGTCGTTGCGGTTGGAACTATATCCGTACCAGTCGATAACGCGTACATTCTTGTAGCGCGTGGCGGCGTTGGCGATGGCCTGGTTCGTGGACCCGACCCATGGCTGCGGGCTGCGCGTGTTTACAAATACGACGGTGCGCTGATTGCCGGCATCGGCCATGATGGCGTCAATCTGGGCATCGGTCACTAGGCCGTTGGTGCCCAGGGCAAAGACCACGATCTTGCCGGCAAGGTTCTGCTGGATATAGCCCTCAAATGTCGCGCGGCCCGCATCAAACTGGCGACCCTTTTCAGCATCGATATGGCTGTGCGGGAACACACCGTCAAAGGAATCAACGGCGCGCAGCGACACGGAGTCACCGATCATCAACAGGTCGTAGGAGCCATCGGGGAAGCCGTCGTTGTCCTTGTCGGTGTCGTCGGCCGCCTGCTGGTCGGTGGGCGCGGTGTTTTTGGCTTCCTTGTTCAGAACTTCTGCGCCCTCGCCGCTCAGTGCAGACGTTTCGGGCACAAAGATCAGGCCGCCCAGTGCAACGACCAACACGACAGTGCAGGCTGCGCAGACAGGGACGTGCGCGCGTGCCCAGTTGGCGGGCGTGGTGGTGCCATCGCGGAATTCGGCGACAGTGCGGCCGAAGGCGCCCTTCCTAAACGGTGTTTCGATAAAGCGATAGGAGCACTCGGCTACGGCGACCACCACAAGTACCTGCAAGATGTACTGCCACCAGGGCGTATCGCTGATGTTGGCGACCGGGTTCATAAGCAGCAGCAGTGGATAGTGCCACAGATAGATACTGTACGAGCGCTTGCCAACCCACATGAGCGGCTCGGCGGACAGCGCGCGGGCAACCATTCCCTGGGGCTGCACGCAGGCCGCGATGACCATGAGCGTGAGGATGGAGCATAACAGCGTGCCGCCGCGATACTGAAACGCGGTGTAGCCGTTGGTGAGCGCGACCATGGCGGCAAGGCCAACCAGACCCACGACGCCCAACACATCGATGGATGCGGGCGAGGACCAAAAGCGCACGAGGGCGCTCGGCTGTGCCGGGGTGGTATCGGCTGATTCGTCGACCTTCTTGCCAGGCTTGCCCTCGGCGTTCTTGCCATGCTTGGCGGCGCCAGCCAGGCGATTGAGTCCCAAACGATGAGCGAGACGCACCGGCGCCAGGTCGCGATCGGGGATAAAGGCCATCCAGGCACCCAGCAGCAGCGAGAACACGCGGGTGTCGGTGCCGTAGTACACGCGGCTGGGGTCGGCGGCAGGGTTGTAAAGCACCATCATGGCGAGGGCGGATGCCGCGGCAAGGCCCAGAACCACGCGGCGCGTGTTGGGCTTGCTCACATGCATGGATACCATGGCAAACAGCAGTGGCGGCCAAATCAGGTAGAACTGTTCCTCGATGGCAAGCGACCAAAAGTGCGTGAGCGGCGAGGGGTCGCCCAGAGCATTGAAGTACGAGACGTTTTGGGCAATCTGCCACCAGTTGTTGAAGAACAACAGCGACGGCAGGATGTCGGGGCGCATCTTGGTGAGCATCACGTGGTTAAAGATGGTGCACAGCGCGCAGGTCACGAACACTACCGTTACCACGGCGGGGACCAGGCGACGGATGCGGCGAATCCAGAAGCTCTTAAGATCGATGCGGCCGGTCTTAGCGACTTCGTTGAGCAGCAAGCGCGTGATCAGATAGCCCGAAAGCACAAAGAAGATCGTGACGCCGAGCAGGCCGCCCTGAGCCCACGTGAGGTTGAGGTGATAGAGCACCACTGCGATGACGGCAAGCGTGCGCAGGCCGTCGAGGGCGGGGATATAGCGAGATTTGGGGCGCGTGGGCGCCTGTTCTTTTGCGGCGCTGTTGGTGCGGTCACCCTTGTTGGCGGGCACGCGATGAGAGTCTGCGGCGCGGCGCGGCTCGGTGGCTTGTCGGTTAGCGCGCGAACGTTCGTGCGGCGCTCGTTGATCGCTCGCGTGGCGTGAGCTGCGTGAGCTCGATCGCGGGAATTGTTCCATAAAACTTCATCCAATGACGAGAATAATCAGCACGCCTTCATTGTAGCCGCCTGCTCCTGTGAATGCTTGCTGCCGGTGCAAGCTCAAGCGCGCGTCCACATCAAAGTGAACTAAAGTTATAGAGGCGCGAGAGCGCACGATTGACGGCCAACGGCGGGTGCAGAGCCCGCGGACGAGGAGGTTTCCATGGCAGATAGCGGCATCGTTGCGGTGTTCGGCAGCATGAACATGGACCTTTCGGTGGCGTGCGAGCGCATGCCGCGTGCGGGCGAGACCGTTGGCGGCAGCGGGTTTATCACCAACGCCGGCGGCAAAGGCGCCAACCAGGCCGTAGCTGCTGCGCGCATGGGCGCGCACACGCATATGATCGGCGCGGTCGGCTGCGACGCATTTGGCACGTCGCTCGTGGCGGGGCTCCAAGACGCCGGCGTGGACTGTGTCTTTGTAGCGCGTCGCGATGACGTGGAGACCGGTACCGCGACTATCATTCGCTGCGAGAGCGACAACCGCATCGTGCTGTCGCCGGGCGCCAACCACGCGCTTACGGGTGAGGATGTGGCCTGCGCGCTGAGACGTCTGGTGGCCGATGAGCTCGACGGCGACGCCAACGAGATCGCCCCGGCTGCCGGAAGCGTCTTTATCGCCCAGGGCGAATGTGATCTTGCAGTGACTGCCGAGGCGCTTGTTTGCGCTCACGAGCTGGGATTCTATACGGTCTTTAATCCAGCGCCTGCCTGCGAGTTGCCTGCGGAGGTCTGGCCTGCGGTCGACCTGGTTTGCCCCAACGAGACAGAGTGCCAGGTGCTGACGGGCATCTTGCCCGCGGATGATGCGAGCTACGTCGCGGCGCTCAATGCCCTGCTCGCCAAGGGTGCCGGAGCTGCGGTCATCACACTGGGCGGCGCCGGCTCGGTTACGCTCGGTGATGGCGGTGAGCTGCTGCGCATGCCGGCGCTTTCGAGCACGGTAGTCGATACCACGGCCGCCGGCGATACGTTTATCGGCGCGTTGGCGGCGGCTCGTCTAGAGGGCTTGCCGCTCTTTGAGTGCATGGCCGCGGGTGCTCGCGCCTCGGCAGTGACGGTGTCGCGCTTGGGCGCGCAACAGTCGATTCCCACGCGCGCCGAAGTTGAACATTGGTTTGGTTAAACGATAAAGACGGAGAAGCGGAGTAGAACAATGGCAATCAAGAAGCTGATCCTTGATCTGGATATGGGTGTGGACGATGCGATGGCGCTGGCCTATGCCATCGCGAGCCCCGAGGTGGAGCTCGTGGGCATCACCACGTGCTTTGGCAACGTGCGCGTCGAGCAATCGGCGCACAACTGCCTGGCGGTGCTCGATCTGCTGGGTCGCCCTGAGGTTCCGGTGTACCTGGGCGCCGATCGTCCCATTAAGGCGACTGAGCCCTATACACCGCCGGCGTCCACCACGCTCATCCACGGCAAGAACGGCATTGGCGGGGCGAGCGTGCCCGCGTCGCCGTACGAGCCGGTGGGGGCGACGTCGGCCGACGGTAACGCGGCGGTCGATTATCTGATCGATGCCGCGCGCACCTATGGTCCCGATCTGGTCTACGTAGCGACTGGCCCGCTCTCCAACCTGGCGCTCGCCCTGGAGCGCGATGCGGCGGCGATGATGTCTATCGGTCGCGTGGTGGTGATGGGCGGCGCCCTGACCGTGCCCGGTAACGTGAGTGCGGGTGCCGAGGCCAACATGGCAAGCGATCCCGAGGCGGCCGATGCCGTTCTGCGCTCGGGCCGCAAGCTCACCATGGTGGGTCTGGACGTGACGCATCGCGTGGTGCTCACGCGCCGCGACATTGCCGGCTGGACGGGCTCGGGCACCATGGCCGGTTGCGCGTTTGCGAGCATGGTCGAGCACTACATTGGTTCGTACGAGATGAACGCCCCCTACCTGGGTGGTTGTGCGCTGCACGATCCGCTGGCCGTTGCCGTGGCGATCGACCCCACGCTCGTGGGCGCGCTCGGCTGTAATCTGCGTGTTGATCTGCTGGGCGAGTATCGAGGCCGCACCATTTGCGACGAGCGCCGCCTATCCGATCCGGACAAGAGCGCGCTTGTGGCGCTGACCGTGGATGCCCCGCGCTTCCTTTCCGAGTTCAAGACGCGCATGGCCCGCATCCTAGGCTAGGCTCGGGATCGAAGCACGCCCATCTGCTCGATGTGGCCGCTGGCGGGCCGACATCTACCGTTCGCCAGCCCGATGGTCCCCGGGGCGGGGAGAGCGCTATAATGCATTCTGCATCTTGGATTGTTACTCCTGTGTGGAGGCATGCCCAAGAGCAATACAACACGGATTGTTACGTAAGGCATGACCGCAATAGCACTGCTATTGGCTATCATGCCTTTTTCTGTGAGTGTTCTTGAAAGGAGGTTCACCATGCTTGCAATTAAAAAGCTTAACAACAACGCGGTTCTTTGCCGTGACGGACAGGGGCGAGATGTCATCGCCATGGGCAGGGGCGTCGGTTTCGGCGGAGATTTTCCTCGAGAGCTCCCTCTTTCTAAAATCGAGCATACGTTTTACGACATTGATCCTAAAGGACAAGATGTCATGAGGGATCTTCCCTCGGATATCGTGATGTTTGCGGCGAAAGTTATGGACATCGTTGCCAACGAACTGCCCTACGACCTCTCGACCAATGCGACGCTGTTCATGGCTGATCACCTGTCGTTTGCCGTTGCGTGAGCCCAAAAGGGGGTCCGCATCGCGATGCCTCTTGCCTATGAAGTGCGGGAGACGTATCCGAAGGAATACAAGGCTGCCCAGTTTATCGTCATGCGACTCGAGAAGGAGCTCGGAGAGCGGCTTCCCAAGGATGAGATTGCCAGTATTGCGATGAATCTCGTCAATGCGCGGGTTGTTCAGGCCATCGAGACCGCGAGCAAACCCACCAAGCAGTTTGACGATATGCTAGAAGATGTCGCTGAGATCGTCGAGAGTGATTTTCGCATCATCGTTGACCGCGATTCCTACGATTTCACTCGCTATGCCACGCATCTGCGGTACCTGTTCAAGCGCATTCAAGCCGGCGAGTCGCTGAACAGCGCCAACATGCAGATGTACAAGAACTTTCGTGAGGAGTTTCCGCAGTTGGCAGAGTGCGTGAAGCATATCGGTTCCTATTGTCGTGAAACGTGGGACGCCACGCTCTCCGAGGAGGAGGAACTCTATCTGATGATCCATCTCAACCGGATCATCTCCAAAAAAGGATTGTAACCCGTAGCCATTCGGGGCATGACCTTTGCCGATTCGAACAGTAAGCCAAGATTGTGCAAAGGAGCCAATGATGGCAAATTACAAAAAGGTGGCAGAGCAGATTCTCTCCACTGTGGGCGGGGCGGAAAACGTGGCTTCGGTTACGCATTGCATGACGCGCCTGCGCTTCAACCTCAAGGATGAAAGCCTCTCGAATGATGAGAAGCTTGAGGACATCTCGTCTATCATCAGCGTCGTGCACGCCGGAGGGCAGGTGCAGCTGGTGGTCGGGCCCACGGTCGACAAGGTCTACGACGAGGTTTGTAAGCAGGGCGGATTCGAGGTCACGGTATCGATTGACGAGGAACTCGATGGCCCTCAGCTTAGCTGGAAGGAGCGCTTGGCGCCCAAGCACCTCTTCAATCAGCTGCTCGATGCCGTGAGCGGCGCTATCACCCCGATCCTTCCGATCTTTTGTGTCGCCGGTATCTTCAAGATGCTCGTTATTCTGTTTGGGCCCGAAGGCGCCGGTTTTATGTCCGAAACGAGCGACCTGTATCGGATCCTTTCCCTGGTGGGCGATGCGGCGTATTACTACTTCCCGGTGTTTGCCGCCTATAGCTCGGCTAAGAAGTTCAAAACGAGTCCTGTGCTGGCACTGCTCATCGCTGTTGTGATGATTTATCCCGACATGCTCGCTATTGTTGAGGACGGAAAGCCTTTCAGCGTCTTCGGCATCCCCATGCAGCTCGTCAACTACACCCAGGCTGTTCTTCCGGTCATCTTGATCACCTGGGCCCAGTCCTATGTTGAGCGCTTCTTTAAGAAGATCTCGCCTGATATGTTGCGCATTCTGATCGTACCCGTGGGTGCGGTGCTCGTGATGTTGCCGGTCGCGCTGTGCCTCTGCGGCCCTGCCGTCCAATTTGTCATGGGCCTTGTGGCCGATTTCATCATTTGGCTCGCCTCTGTTGCCGGTCCCGCTGCGACCGCGGTTATCGGCGCATTCTGGAATCTGATCATCGCCACCGGCATGCACGTGCCGATCTATACCGCCATATTGCCCGCCGCGCTCCAGAACGGTTACGACGCCATCTTATACCCCGGCACCGCGGTTGTAGCCTACACCACGCTTGCCATCGCGCTCGCCTATGGCCTGCGCGCTAAGGGCAAGGAGAGTCGAGCCACGGGCTGGAACTTGTTCATCACCTATGCCTTCGGTCGCGTGAGTGAGCCCATCATCTACGGCATCCTGTTTCGCGACAAGAAGGCTCTTGCCTGGAACATGATTGGTGGTGCTGTCGGTGGTCTGCTGGTAAGCCTTCTTCATGCCAACGTCTATATCTTCACTGGCGTTGGTTTCCCATGGATGAACGTGCTCATGTTTGCTCAGGATATCATCCCTGGCACCATCGGGTGTCTTGCTGGCGGTGCCGTGACGTTTGCGTTGGCGATGATTTTTGGATTTGAAGGACAGGAGAAGATGCCGTTGAAGTCCAAGAGCGGCGATTCTGAGGCCGTTGAATCCGTCGAGGCATAAGAGGCTACTACACAAATATGCTCCCCAGCCGTTGCGCGGTCCGACCCCTTGGCCGCGCAACGGTACTGTGCTGTTGCGCGGCACTTGCCGAGTCCGTTGCGTTCGACAGTGTGGGCCGGGAATTTGATAGAAAGGACGACACCATAATGTTTAGAGAAGATTTTTTATGGGGCGGGGCTCTGGCTGCAAACCAGTGCGAGGGAGGATGGAACGAAGGCGGTCGCGGTTTAGCCAATTCCGACATGCTGCCGTTTGGCGATCAACGCATGGACGTCATGCGGGGAGACCTTGATCCGCGTGCGTTGGCACCCGACAGCTTCTATCCCGCTCGCAAGGGCATTGATTTTTACCATAGGTACAAGCAGGATATTGAACTGTTTGCCCAGATGGGTTTTAAATGCCTGCGCTTATCAATCGCCTGGAGCCGCATTTTTCCCAAAGGAGACGAAGCCGAGCCCAATGAAGAAGGCCTTGCCTTTTACGAGGATGTTTTTAGGACGTGTCGCGCGCATGACATTGAGCCTTTGGTGACGCTCAACCACTATGATGTCCCCATGCATCTCGTCGATGCGTATGGCGGATGGCGCGATCGCAGGTTGGTCGACCTGTTCGAGCGATATTCGCGTACCGTGTTCGAGCGCTATCGGGGATTGGTCAATTATTGGCTGACCTTTAACGAGATCAACATCATGACGCAGGCGTGCTTTATGGCGGCGGGGATCATCTTCGAGCAAGGGGAGAATCGCTATGCAACGGTTCACACGGCCGTGCACCATGTATTGGTTGCGAGCGCCCGTGCGGTCGGGGCGTGTCATGAACTGTGCCCTGGGGCGAAGATCGGTTGCATGCTCAACGCAGGTGTCTTCTATCCGGCTACATGTGATCCGGACGATGTGCTGGCTGCGCAGGCTGAGAATCGCAGCCATTACATGTTTACCGACGTCCAGGTGCGCGGTGCGTACCCGAGCTATGTTCTCAAGGAATACGCCCGCCATGGTTTTGAGGTGCCCTATCGGGATGATGACCGCGAAGTACTGGCTGCAAACCTGGTCGATTTCGTCTCGTTTTCGTATTACTCGACGCGCGTCGCAAAAGCGCATGCGGAAGGTCAGTTCGATTCGAACCTTCTTCGCTCGGCGCCTAATCCGTATCTAAAACAGGAGCCTTGGGGGAGGTTTATCGACCCCAAAGGGCTGCGCGTCACCATGAATGAAATCTGGGATCGCTATCAAAAGCCGCTGTTCATCGTCGAAAACGGTTTGGGTGCTCCTGATGTGCCGGAAGATTCGGGTGAAATAGAAGACGACTATCGAGTTGAATACCTGCGGGCCCACATCGAGGCGATGAGGGAGACCGTCGAGCTCGACGGGGTGGAACTCATGGGATATACCTGTTGGGGCCCGATCGATTTGGTTTCGGTCGCCACAGGACAGATGCGTAAGCGCTACGGGTTTATCTATGTCGATCGAGACGATAGCGGTGCGGGCTCGTTTGAGAGACGTAAAAAGAAAAGCTTCGAATGGTACCGACGCGTAATAGCAAGCAATGGCGAAGACCTTGCGTAATAACGTTAAGATGGACAAATGCGCCCGTTGGGGGAATAGTCGTGCCACTTCGCTTGACAACAGGCTAAACTAGCTAATAAACATTTACTACTCTGTTTAGATTGAATTTGCGGTCGTTTATTTGCCGAGCTATCGAGTTGCGATGCTCCGCCACGGCCGTTGCTAGGGGGAACAATGGCCAAAGCAAGTGTTCGCGAGATCAGCCGCATCACCGGTTTTTCGCCTGCGACCGTGTCCAACGCGCTCAACCGCAAGCGCAGCGTGAGTGAGGAGACCGCCAAGGTCATCCTGGAGTGCGCACAGTCGCTGGGCTATCAGCAGTCGACGCAGCTCGAGAGCATTCAGTTCGTGCTTGCGCGCAAGACGGGCGCCATTCTGGACGAGAGCACCTTCCATCCTGCGGTCATTGAGGGCGTGGAGCGCCAGGCGCGCCGTCACGGTATGAGCACGAGCTTTATCTCGCTCGACTTTAGCGACTTGGACGCCGTGCGTCCGCAGGTCGAGGGCCTGATCGCCGATCCATCCGCCGCTATCGTGCTGATGGGTACCGAGCTGGGTGAGGAAGACTATGCCTTGTTCGCCAACGCTGCCGCCCACTTGATCGTGCTCGATGGCTGGAGCGATCGTCAGTACTTCGATGCCGTAGTCATTGCCAACACCGACTCGGTGCTGCGCGCCGTGGACTACCTTATCGAGAAGGGTCACAAGCAAATCGGCTATCTGGCAGGCGACCTTCGCATCCGCAACTTTAAGGATCGCGAGCGCGGCTATCGCCAAGCGCTTGAGGATGCGGACCTTGAGGCCAACCCGACATGGCGCGTCACACTGGGCACCACGCTCGAAGGTGCTTATCGCGACATGGGCGCATGGCTCGACAGCGTCTCGCGCGACGACCTGCCGACGGCTTTCTTTGCCGAAAACGACGTGCTCGCCGTAGGCGCCATGCGCGCGCTGAACGAGCACGGCATACGTGTCCCCGAGGATGTCTCAATCATCGGCTTTGACGATCTGTCTTTGGGCGCCTTCTCCAATCCGCCGCTCACCACGGTGCACGTTCCCAAGCACGAGGTGGGCGAGATCGCGGTGCGCCGCCTGGTGGGCAACATCCGCAATCCCAAGAGCTATACCTGCAAGACGGCCGTGTCGACCTATTTTGTCGAGCGCCAAAGCGTGCGTGAGATCTAGGCAAAGGCAACGCTGGGCCGTAGGGCGGCAAAGCTCGCTAAGGCAGCCATATCTAACGCTACTAAGAGAGGGTCCTTCGGGGCCCTCTCTTTGTTTCCCTTGTATGTTCAGTTTGTTTACATACCGTTTAGGCTGATTTCTCTACCGTCTACGGGTATTTCGCGTTAAACTTCTAAACAGTAGAGTAAAACATTTAGTAAACAGAACAAAACGAAACATGCGTCTGTTTACTGAACATGTGATTAGGGGAGGACGTACATGGACAAGATCAAGCTCGGCTTTGTGCCCACGCGCCGCAGTATCTTTAGCGCGCCGGACGCAATCAAGTATCGCGGCCTGACGGCTGATCGCCTGCGCGAGATCGGCGTCGACATCGTGGATATCGACGACATCAATGACGAGGGCCTGCTGTTCGACGACAGCCATATCGAGCCTATCGTCAAGAAGTTCCGCGCCGAGGGCGTCGACGGAATTATGCTGTGCCACGCCAACTTTGGCACCGAGTACGTTTGTGCTCGCCTTGCCCGCGAGCTCGGCCTGCCCGTGCTGCTGTGGGGCCCGCGCGACGAGCGCCCCGAGCCCGACGGCACGCGCCTGCGCGATAGCCAGTGCGGTCTGTTCGCCACCGGCAAGGTCCTGCGCCGCTTCCAGGTGCCCTTTACCTACATGACCAACTGCCGCCTGACCGATCCCGAGTTCGAGCGCGGTGTCTGGGACTTTTTGGCCGTGTGCAACGTGGTCAAGACATTCAGGCGCACCCGCATCCTGCAGATGGCCACCCGCCCGTTCGACTTCTGGTCCACCATGTGCAACGAGGGCGAGCTGCTCGAGAAGTTCAACATCCAGCTTTCGCCCATCCCCATGACCGAGCTTGTCCAGGCCGTGCGTGACGCCCAGACCGACGAGCAGGCCATGGCCGCCATGCTTGCCCACATCAACGACAGCTTTGAGATCTGCATCCCCGAGGACAAGGTCCCCGCGGTCGCCGGTCTTGCCATCGCCATGAAGCGCTTGGTCGAGAAGTATGGCTGCAACGCCGGTGCCATTCAGTGCTGGAACGCTCTGCAGGACGAGCTGGGCATTATGCCCTGCGCCGCCAACGCCATCCTCAACGAGATGGGCATTCCTATCGTATGCGAGACCGATATCCACGGCGCCATCACCGCGCTGGTGGTCGAGGCCGCCGACCTGGGCCGTCACCGCGGCATGTTCGCCGACTGGACCGTGCGCCATCCCGATAACGAGAACGGCGAGCTGCTGCAGCATTGCGGCCCCTGGCCCTGCAGCTGCGCGGCCGTCAAGCCCAAGCTCACCTACCCGCTGGCTTTCGATCACCCCGGCGCGCTGACGGCCGAGGCCAAGCACGGCGACCTCACCCTTGCCCGCTTTGACGGTGACAACGGCGAGTACTCGCTGCTACTGGGCAACGCCCGCGGCATCGACGGCCCGGCCGGCATGGGCACCTACCTGTGGGTCGAGGTCGACAACCTCAAGCGCCTCGAAGCCAAGATCGTCGAGGGCCCCTACATCCACCACTGCGTCGCTATTCACGCCAACGTGGTGCCGGTGCTCTACGAGGCGTGCAAGTACATCGGCATTGCCCCCGACCTGTACGACCCCATCGAAGAAGACGTTAAAGCCTACCTGCGAGGAGAGTAGAAATGGCAACTATCGAAGAGCTTGAGTCCCTGCGTTGGGACCTTCGCCGCGATTGCGTCGATATCATCATGGCTGGCGCCGGCGGCCACATCGGCGGCGACATGTCGGTGATCGACGCCCTCATGACCCTCTATGCCAACCACCTCAACATTTCGCCCGAGACCGTCGACGATCCCAACCGCGACCGCTTCGTGCTTTCCAAGGGCCACGCCATGGAAGCCTACTACGCGGTGCTCTGCCACGAGGGCTATCTTGACCTCGACGACGTCAAGGCCCGCTTCTCCAAGTTCGGCAGCCCCTACATCGGCCACCCCAACAACAAGCTCAAGGGCATCGAAATGAACTCGGGCTCGCTGGGTCACGGCCTGCCCGTGGCCGTGGGCATGGCGCTCGCCGGCAAGATGGACGGCCGCGATTACCGCGTCTACACCATCATGGGCGATGGTGAGCTTGCCGAGGGCTCGGTCTGGGAGGGCGCCATGAGCGGCGGCAACTACCAGCTCGATAATCTGTGCGCGCTCGTGGACCGCAACCGCCTGCAGATCAGCGGCAGCACCGAGGACGTTATGAAGCAGGACTCGCAGGAGGAGCGCTGGGCCGCCTTCGGCTGGAACGTGCTCTCTATTCCGGGCAACGACGTCCGGGCCATCGACGCCGCGCTGACGCTTGCGGCCGAGACCTGCGGCAAGCCCACGGTCATCATCCTCAACACGGTGAAGGGCTACGGCTCGCCCGTTATGGAGGACAAGGCCGCCTGGCATCATCACCTGCCTAACGATGAGGAATATGCCCAGATCATCGCCGATTTCGCTGCCCATAAGGAGGCCATCAATGGCTAACAAGATCGCCAATCGCAAGGTTATCTGCGACACGCTGCTCGAGGCCGCGAAGACCGATAAGGATATCGTCGTCCTGTGCTCCGATTCCCGCGGCTCCGCATCGCTCACGCCGTTCTTTGATCAGTATCCCCAGCAGTCCGTCGAGGTCGGCATTGCCGAGCAGGACCTGGTGAGCATCGCCGCCGGCATGGCTTCGTGCGGCAAGAAGGCCTGGGCCGCCTCGCCGGCGTCCTTTGTGACCACGCGCTCGTATGAGCAGTGCAAGGTCGACGTCTCGTACTCCAACACCAACGTCAAGCTCATCGGCATCTCGGGCGGCGTGTCCTACGGCGCCTTGGGCATGAGCCATCACTCCGCGCAGGATATCGCCGCCATGAGCGCGATTCCCAACATGCGCGTGTATCTGCCGAGCGACCGCTTCCAGACCGCCGAGCTCGTGCGGGCCCTGGTCGCCGACAACAAGCCGGCCTACATCCGCGTGGGCCGCAACCCGGTCGAGGACGTGTACGCCGAGGGCGAGTGCCCGTTCCAGATGGATCGCGCCACCTGGGTACGCCGCGGCACCGATGTAACGCTCGTCGCTACCGGCGAGATGGTCCGCCATGCCGTGGACGCTGCCGACCTGCTGGCCGAGCAGGGCATCTCGGCAACGGTGCTCGACATGTACTGCGTCAAGCCGCTTGACGCCGAGGCCGTGATTGAGGCTGCCGGTGCCACGCGCGCCGTCGTGACTGTCGAGGAGCACAGTCCCTTCGGCGGCTTGGGCTCTATGGTCGCGCAGGTGGTGGGCGAGCATTGCCCGCGTCCGGTCAAGTGCCTCTCCCTGCCCGACGCGCCGGTCATCACCGGCACGAGCCCCGAGGTCTTTGCACACTACGGCCTGACGGGTGCCGGAATCGCGCAGACCGTCGCCGAATTCCTGCCCACAGAGTAACTGGAATGTGACAAAGGGACCGTCCCTTTGTCACATTCGTTTTGAAAGGGGTGGCCATGGGCCGCTACATCATCGGAATCGATCAGTCCACGCAGGGCACCAAGGCGCTGCTGGTAGACGAGGGCGGCCATCTGATTCATCGTGCCGACCGCTCGCATCGCCAGATTGTCAACGAAGCCGGCTGGGTGAGCCATGATCCGGCCGAGATTGCCACCAATGTGCTGGCCGTGGCGCGTGCCGTGGTGGAGGAGACCGGGGTCAATCCGGCCGACGTCGCCGGCATCGGCATCTCCAACCAGCGCGAGACCACCGTTGCATGGAACCGCACGACGGGCGAGCCGCTGTGCGACGCCGTGGTGTGGCAGTGCGCCCGCGCCCGCGAGCTGTGCGACGAGTTGACCGCGCGCGAGGGTGTGGCCGAGCTGGTGCGCGACACGACGGGTCTGGTGCTCTCGCCCTACTATCCGGCGGGCAAGATGGCCTGGATCCTTGCGAACGTTCCCGCTGCTGCCGAGGCCGCGGCGGCAGGCGAGCTGTGCCTGGGCACCATCGATGCCTGGGTGGTCTGGACGCTCACGGGCGGCGCGGAGTTTCGCTGCGACTGGCCCAATGCCAGCCGCACGCAGCTCTTTGACCTGCGCCGTGGCTGCTGGAGCGAGCCGGTGTGCGAGGCCTTTGGCGTCGACGTGGCCTGCCTGCCGCAGGTGACCGATTCCGATGGCCTGTTCGGCATGACGGATCTGGGCGGCTTTTTGCCAGCGCCCGTGCCCATTCACGGCGTGCTGGGCGACAGCCACGCGGCCTTGTTCGCGCAGGGCTGCCACAGCCGCGGTATGGCCAAGGCGACCTATGGCACCGGCAGCTCGGTCATGATGAACGTCGGCGACGAGTTCGTTGCCAGCTCGCACGGGCTTTCGAGCTCGCTCGCATGGCGTATGGACGGCGTGACCGAGTACGTGCTCGAGGGCAACGTGAGCTACGCCGGTGCTGTCAAGACGTGGCTGCGCGACGATCTGGAGCTCATCAATAACCCCGAGGAAGTTACCGACCTGTGCTACGCTGCCAATCCGGCGAGCCGCGTCTACTTTGTGCCGGCGTTTACCGGTTTGGGCGCGCCGCACTGGGCGAGTGACGCCGAGGGCTGCGTCTTTGGCATGACGCGTACCACGGGTCGCGCGGAGTTCGTGAAGGCCGCCGACGAGTCGATCGCCTATCAGATCTTTGACGTGATCGATGCGATGGTCGAGGATTCGGGCGCGGTGCTGTCCGAGCTTCGCGTTGACGGTGGTCCCACGCGCGATGCGTACCTGATGCAGTTTGAGAGCGACTTGGTTGGCTCGCCTATCCGCATCGCGAGCAACGACGAGATGAGCGGCCTGGGTGCGGCCTGGGCCTGCGGCATTGCGCTGGGCATGTACACGCGCGATGTCGTCGACGTCTATGGGGCCCGCGGCATCGTGGAGCCTGCCATGACCGCCGACGAGCGCGCCAAAAAGATCGCCGGCTGGCGCCACGCCGTGAAATCAACGATTGCCTACACAGCCTAGAATGGTTTTTCTGGGACGGGGATTAAAAAATCATTGGTCCTCGTCCCAGGTAGTCAATTTGGGATGGGGCTTTTTTGACTGGTATGATTGGTGCGACCATTCGAACCAGCTAAAAGAGCCCCGTCCCAAATTGACTACCGAGAGGATCTGCTATGGAGCGCATTGCGAGCTTTTCCGTTGACCATCTGCTGCTTGAGCCCGGCGTGTATGTGAGCCGCATCGACCGCGATCCGGCAACCGGTGCTGCCGTCACCACGTTTGACCTGCGCCTGACCACGCCCAACAAGGAGCCGGTCATGAACACCGCCGAGTGCCACACCATTGAGCACCTGGGCGCGACGTTCCTTCGCAATCATGCCGAGTGGTCGAGCCGTATTGTCTACTTTGGGCCCATGGGCTGCCGCACGGGCTTTTACCTCGTCGTGTTTGGCGAGGTGACGAGCGAGGAGATTCTGCCGCTCGTGCGTGAGCTGTTCGAGTTTGTCGCCGGCTTTGAGGGCGATGTCCCCGGTGCCGCTCCCGAGGAGTGCGGCAACTACCTGGACCAAAACCTCCCCATGGCAAACTGGCTCGCACGCCGCTATCTCGACCGTGACCTGGCCGATATCGATGAGAAGCACCTGCACTATCAGCAGGCGTAAGGGCTTTATCGTCCAAAACGCGCGCATTGGACGCCTTCGCTTATGCGGGGGCGCCTTTTTGTTTATTGGTCGGGACGAGCGTTCAAAATCGCTCATGTTTGTTCTAGAATGTTCGTATAGTCACATTTACGAACAGGAGTGAACATGCATATCTACTCTGTCAATGATCCCGAGTTCAAGCCCTATGGCAACGTTTGGGATGACGTTCCGTCCGAGCTCACGTCGCCCGTGCTCGAGGCGCTTTCTGCCACGCCCATTCCCGAGGGCAGCAAGTACGTAGCAAGTGCGCCGGAGCTCGAGGGCGTCAAGGATGCCGATAAACTGGGCTTTCTCATGTTTGGCGGTCGTCCCTTCCAGCTGGGCTGGTGCAACGGCCACAATACACGACTTAACTGCCTGGAGTATCATCGCGCCAGCGAATTCAACCTGGGCGCTCGCGACTTTATCCTGCTTGTGGCGCATCGCTGGGAGATCGAGGGCGGCAAGCTCGATACCGCTCAGGTCAAGGCGTTCCGCGTGCCGGCGGGCAAGGTCGTCGAGGTCTTCAACACCACGCTCCACTACACGCCATGCATGGTTGACGACGGTGGCTTCCAGGTGATGGTGGCGCTGCCGGCGGGTACCAACGGCCCACGCCCCGGGGCTGCGGCCGACATGCCCGCGGCCGGCGACAGCTACTGCTACTGGAAGGCCGACAAGTGGGTTCTCTGCCATGCTGACAGCCCCAAGGCAGCCGAAGGCGGCTACGTGGGCCTCATCGGAAAGAACCTCGACATCACCGTGGACTAGAATCTTCTGTCTCAATCTGTAACACCTAGCGGGCTAGATCGTCTCTACCTGTTACAGATTTAGACAAACTGCAGGGGACAGGCCGAACAATCTCAATCTGTAACACCAGGCCCGATTTTGGCTGTCAAACTGTTACAGATTGAGACAAACCGGGCCCAAGCCACCACAAAGGTGCCTGTCCCCTTTGTGGCGGCTTGGACAGGCGGGTATCAAAAAGTGTCAGACGGGGCGGCTGCCGGGCACCTGCGCGCGAAAAGAAGTATCGGCCTGCGCCGTTGCCGTTGAGCGGTACCCCGTTTGCAGGGATACTGAGCTTATGACAACAGCGTGCGAAAGGATTGATGCATGGCTTTCCGTAATGACTTCCTGTGGGGCGGCGCGACGGCTGCCAACCAGTGCGAGGGCGCCTATAACGTGGACGGCCGCGGCCTTGCCAACGTGGACGTGGCTCCGCACGGCCCCGAGCGCTATGCGGTGGTCTCCGGCCAGCGTAAGATGCTCGACTTCGAGGACGGCTATTACTATCCCGCGCAGACCGGCATCGATTTCTACCACCATTACAAGGAGGACATCGCTCTCTTTGCCGAGATGGGCTTTAAGACCTTCCGTATGAGCCTGGCTTGGACCCGCATCTTCCCCAACGGCGACGAAACCGAGCCCAACGAGGCTGGCCTGGCCTTCTACGAGGATGTGTTCCGCGAGTGCCAGGCGCACGGCATCGAGCCGCTCGTGACTATCACGCACTTCGACTGCCCGATTCATCTCATCAAGGAGTACGGCGGCTGGCGCAACCGCAAGCTCATCGACTTCTACAAGAATCTCGCGACCACGATCTTTACCCGCTACAAGGGCCTGGTGAAGTACTGGCTCACCTTTAACGAGATCAATATGATCTTGCACCTGCCGTTTATGGGTGCCGGCCTGGTCTTTGAGGAGGGCGAGAACAAGGAGGCCGTCGAGTACCTGGCCGCCCACAACGAGCTCGTCGCCAGCGCTTGGGCAACCAAGATTGCTCACGAGATCGACCCCGAGATCAAGATCGGCTGCATGCTCGCCGCAGGTAGCTACTACCCCTACAGCTGCCGTCCGGGCGATGTACGCCAGGCGCAGCTCGATAACCAGGACAACTACTTCTTCGTCGACGTCCAGAGCCGCGGCTACTACCCGGCCTATGCCGTCAAGAAGCTCGAGCGTCTAGGCATCGATGTGGGCATGACCGACGAGGACCGCGAGATCCTGGCCGCCAACACCGTCGACTTCATCAGCTTTAGCTACTACAGCACCCGCTGCTCTGCCGGTGCCGATAACCCCGATGTCGAGCGCACCCAGGGCAACGCCTTCGCCGGCGCCAAGAATCCCTACCTGCAGGAGAGCCAGTGGGGCTGGGCCATCGATCCGCTGGGCTTCCGCATCACCCTTAACGACCTGTACGACCGTTATCAGAAGCCGCTGTTTGTGGTCGAGAACGGTCTGGGCGCCAAGGATGTTGTCGAGGAGGATGGCTCCATCAACGACGACTACCGTATCGACTACCTGCGTCAGCACATCCAGACCATGCGCGACGCGGTGACCGAGGACGGCGTTGACCTGCTGGGTTACACCACCTGGGGCCCGATCGACCTGGTGTCTGCCGGCACGGGCGAGATGTCCAAGCGCTACGGCTTTATCTATGTGGATCGCGACGACGCCGGCAACGGCACCCTCAAACGTTCCAAAAAGAAGAGCTTCGACTGGTACAAGCATGTCATCGAAACGAACGGTGAGGACCTGTCCTAAGGGCACTGAGGCGCTCAACCTTGGGGCTCCAACCCTCCTCGCGTACCTAAGTACGCTTCGTCGGGCTTGTCGCTCCCAATCTTGAGCACCTCAGGCCCTTAGGGGACGGGCCTGACCGCTGTGAATTTCGCGGGCTCATCCTCATAGTCTCCTAATCAAGGCGCCCGGCGAGTATGCGCTCTCCGGGCGCCTTGCCGTCTGCGGATTTTGGGACATGTGGCCCGCTTTTTGAGCCTGCCTGTCGGTACACTAAAAGCACTATGGGTACCCGCGCACGACATACTAGCCATGCGGCCGCCCGATCCGCGCCCGTAGCGGATCCCAGGGGCGGCAGGCTCTTCGCCATGCCGCGATTCCTGGTTGGCATAACACATCAGGTGTACCGTCACCGCGTCTTCGCTATCGCCGGCGCTATCACCGCACTGTTCCTCATGCTTTTGGCGGCCTTGCCGGCGCTGTTCGCCTTCGAACCCAAACTTTCTAACGTCGTGCCCGCCTATAACGGGGTGTCCGAAGAGGTCGTGGATGCGCTCGTCCATTCGAGCTCTCTCCCGTTGCTTGTCGCCGCAATTGTATTTTCGATTTGGGGCGTATCGGTCTATCTGCGCTGTTTGGACTATGTGTTGCGCCGCCGCCTTGTTGCCATCGCCACCATCTGCGCCCTGTGGATGATCGAAGTCATTCTCAAGTACAAGTCGTTCACGCCGTTCTATGCCACCGTGCTGTGGTACCTGTACTACGTGCCCATGACGCTCATTCCGCTGCTCTACCAGTTGTGTGGTCTGCGCCTTGCGGGCCTGGAGCAACACCGCCTGGGTCGCCGCTACTGCGCCGCGCTGTGGATTGTGGCCATCCTGCTTATCGGATTTGTGCTCACCAACGATTTTCACCAGCAGGTCTTCCGCTTTGACCGCACAAGCGACACCTGGAGCAACGACTACACCTACGGCTGGGGTTATTTTGCCGTCCTCGTGTGGACGGCCTTTGACTTCGCGGCCTTTTTTATCCTGGTGGGCCGGTCCTCGTCCTTTCGCATCCAGCGATTCTCGGGCACGGCGGCGCTCGTACTGCTGGGTGGCGCATTCTTTGCAATCTCGTATGCGTTGCGCGTGCCCTGGGCATGGAGGCTCAACTTTTCGCTCGTCTATTGCGTCCTGTGCGTGGTGGCGATGGAAATCTGTCTCGATTGCGGTGTCATTCCGTCGTATCACGACATCGCCGGCATCTTCGACACCTTGCCGCTTGACCTCAAAGTTCTAACGCGCGACCTGCAGGAAGTCTATGCCACGCTGGTGTCAAAGCCAATGCCGGTAGGCGTGCGCGAGGAGTTGCGGACCCAGGAGCACGGCCGCGCCCATGCCTTTGCCGTGGCGTCCGATCCCGATGTGATGTACCGTGCCTTTCCACTGCTGGGCGGATCGGCCCTGCTTGCCCAAGACGTGTCGGAGCTCAACGAGCTTAATCGTGAACTGGCACATCGTCGCATGGAGCTGCAGCGTCAAAACGAGCTGCTCGCCGCCGACTACGACCTTAAGACGCATTTGGCAGATCAAGAGGCCGAGACCTTGCTGGTCCAAGACGTGGACCAGGCGCTTGCCCGCGCGCTCGAAGGGATGTACGACCTGCTGAGCTCGCTGCCGCCGTTGACCGATGAGGCATCTTCGCACGAGCGTTACCGCATGCTGCAGCGCGCCAAGATGCTCGTCGCCTATTGCAAGCGCAAGGGGTCGCTCACGTTGGCACAGCACGGGGAGAGCGGTTTTGATCGCGACCGCATTCAGCTCATTGCCAACGAGCTCGCAAGCGACCTGCGCACCATCGATATCGATTGCGCCTCGATTATCGCCATACGGCGCCCGTTGCACGCCAGTACGGTAAGCGCCCTGTACGACTGCGTGTACGACTTTGCGTTTTTTGCCTACACCACCGACCATCCGGCGCTTATGTATCACTTGGGCGACCATGACCGATGCAGTGTCGAGCTGCGCGCCACGCTTTTTTCCAACGATGATGCAGATCTTTCGCAGACGCCCGCTGCGCAAGAGCTCGAAAGCGCTCTGCAAAGGCGCAACGTGGCATACCGCCTTGAGGGCGAACCCGGCCAGTTGCGTATGATCGTGTTGATGCCGAGGGCGGGTGAGTGACGATGCAGATTTCGCTCATCCTTCCCCAAATCGTTGCGCTCGATGTTGTCTTTGCCCTGGCTGCGTGTCTGCAGACGATCCACGTCCCGCTCATCTCATCGCGCCGCTCGTCCTATAACCGTAAGGTGATTTGCGCCTACGAGGCGAGCCTCGTGGTTCACCTGGTGGTTTCGGCGCTTATCCTGTTCGCGTCGTCTGGCTCGTATCTGGTGGCGCCGCTTGACGTTTGTGCCAGGGCAATGGGCGGAGTGCTGTGGCTCAATGCCGCAATCTTTGCCTATGGCGTGGTGCTTATGGTGCGCTATCGTCGCCCCGTCATGCTGGTCGAGCTGCTGCTTGTTGTCGCCGTTACACCGCCGGTGGTTTTTGCCATGGGCTCGGCGTGGACCGTTGTCCTTATCGCAGAGGGAGCGTTCTTCCTGTTCCGTTCCATCGCGGCGCTCTTGATGGACGTCCGTAACCGCCAGGAGGATATCACCGCGTTCTCGACGATCGAGACCATCAACGTGATTCCCGTGGGCATCCTGTATCTGGACCCGAGGGGCCGTCCGCTGCTCATGAACCGCTGCATGCGCAGAAACCTGGTGGAACTTCATATGCCCACCGACCTAGGCGATATGAGCGGCACATGGAACGACCTGCGCAAACTCAGCATGCAAATGCCCGAAAGCAGCCAGAACCGTGTGCGGATTAATCTGGACCGCTTTGGTGAGGCGCGGGCGGTGGTCGAGGTTTCTCCCGCCGAGATTCGCTTGTTTGTGCACGATGACGTTATGGTTTCGGGCCGCCTCTTTGAGCGCATTATCGGCCTGGATGTAACAGAGTATGCGCATGCTCATGATCGCCTGGCGCAAGCCAACCACCTGCTTGAGCTTGCGGGCCAAGAGCTCCAAGCCCAGATCGAAGAAGTCAAAAAAGTTGCTGACAATGCGGCCTATCTGCGTATGCGCGCTCGCGTGCACGACGTGATCGGGCAGCGCCTGTCCATCCTCCATCGTTATCTGGAGGAGGGGCGCCTGGACGACGAGTCGCTCGAGCAGATTGACCCGCTGCTGCGCTCAATCGCTGCCGATCTGCGCAGCGGGGGCGACGCCGAACCGGCAGAACAACTGGGCGATATCGTCCATGCCTTTGGCCTGGTGAGCGTGCAGATCGATGTGGAGGGCGAGCTGCCAAGCGACGCGCGTGTCGCCGCAGCCTTTCTGCAGATTATCCGCGAAGCCTCGACCAATGCCACCAAGCATGCACAGGCCCATCAGGTCCATGTGCGCCTGCGGCAGGAGACGTCGGAAGACGGCGCTGTTGCGCGGATGGCCGTTTCTAACGACGGCGCGCCTGCACCCGTATCGTATCGCGAGGGAACGGGTATCCCAGGTATGAGGCATGTCGCACAGAATCTGGGCGGCAGCCTGGAAGTCCACACCGCCCCGCCCTTCACGCTTACGGTGTCCATCCCGCTCGCCTCCAACGCCACGGCCCAAAGGAGAAGCTCATGATCCGCGTGTTAATCGTCGAAGACCAGGCTATCTTGCGCGAGAGCCTGGCGCGTTCCGTGGGCGACCAGCCCGACATGACCGTTGTCGCCGCGATCGCCGACGCCTCGGATGCCTTGGACGTTGTGCTCAAGGAGCGTCCGGACATGATACTGATGGATGTGTGCACCGAGCACGATTCCAACGGCATCGTGGCGGCGGCGCGCATCAAGGAGCAACTGCCCGAGTGTCGCATCATTATCATGACCGGCATGCCCGAGATCACCTTTGTCGATCAGGCCCGCGAGGCGGGCGTCGATAGCTTTGTGTACAAGAACGTCGGTATCGACGAGCTGTTCGCCGTGATGCGCTCCACGTTGGCGGGCTATTGCACGTTTCCCAAGCCGCCCGAGAGCATTTTTTCGGGCACGGCGGCACTCGACGATGTCGAGCTGTCGATTTTGCGCCTTGCCTGCGAGGGCAAGAGCCGCCGCGAGATCGCGGCCGAGCTGTTTATGAGCGAGGGCACCATCAAGCGCCGCATTTCGGAGATTCTCAACAAGACCGGCTATGACAACATCATGCGCCTGGCCGTGCGCGCAGTAACGGAGGGCAGCATCGTTCCCAACATGGAGCGCCCGTAGTCGGTGCGCTCACCCGTGTTCCGGCGCCGTAAAGATAGGCCGCCCGCCGTTTCGCATCTAAAAACGACGGGCGGCCTGCTTGTATGGGCAGTGCTGTCGGCATAAAGCGGCGGGGCCGCAGGATTATCTCCTGCGGCCCCGCTTGACATGTGCGCGGATGTGTCCGCCAATCCGCGGCTGATGTTACGTGCCGTTACGCGATGGTTGCGGTGTAAGAGGCGACGTCCTCGTAGGAATCGGTCAGATAGGCGTCGATGCCGATGGTCGTGTTGACCAGGTCGTCAAGGCTGTCAAGCTCGCCGTTCGAGAACGTGAATTCCTCGGTGGCGTTGGTGCCGGGCATCAGGTGAGCCGAGAACCAGGGTTCCTTCATGGTGCCGTTGACGTTGGTCTTGCCGGAAGGAGCGTAGAAGGTCAGGTCCTTGTCGCTCTTGTTGGTGATGTTGACGACAAAGCCGATGTCGCCCCAGTCGTCCTTGAACTTCTCGGTGATGGTGATGGTGCACAGATCGTCATCGGCGACGGTGACGGCGGGGGAGATTTCGACGCTCTGGACATCGTCGTCTTCGACGGCCTCATCGATCTCCTCTTCCTTCTCGACGTTCTCGCGATCCTTCTTCACCGTACCGGACAGATCCTTGTCGGACTTGGTGAAGATGAGCTTGTCGCCTTCCACCTCCAGGACGAGCTTGTCGTCCTTGAGCTTCAGGTCGTATGACTCGTCTTCGGCGGTGATCGTTACGGTGGTGGCGTCCTTGGCCTCCCATTTCAGGTCGTCGACCTCAAGGAACAAGTCAAGGGTGCCCGTGCCGTCCTCATCGAGGATCAGGATGCAGTTGACGCCCCACTCCTTGAGCATGTCCATGTACTCATCGGTGAGCTCTTCGCCATCGAAGGTTCCACCCGAGTACTGCCAGCTGCCGACGAAGTTGGCCTTGGGGTCTTTGCCGCCGCCGCTGCAGCCCGTCAGGGCAAAGGCGAGCGCCAGGACGCATGTCAGAAATGCGAGCACGGACTTTTTGAACGTTGTCTTCATGGTGTCCTCCTTTATCGAACGAAACCCATAGAAGCAAATGCGGGGGTGGCGGACCCCCCGCCAATTACCAAATAGAGGGGCTAGGGCCTAGGCGTTCCGCAGTTGCTGCAGAACTTGCCGCCGTTTTCGCTGCCGCAGTTGGGGCAGAACCACTTGGCCGGTGCCGGGGCGGGTGCGGGACTGCCGCACTCGGAGCAGAACTTGCCGGTGTTGGTGGCGCCGCAGCTGCAGGTCCATGCGCCGGCCGCAGGTGCGGCGGTGGGAGCCGGAGCCGGCTGCGGAGCGGCCTGCTGCTGTGCCTGGCCGGCGGCGAACAGCTGGCTGGCGTTCATGCCGCCCATGCCACCTGCCATGCCCATGCCCATAAAGCCTGCCATCGCGCCGTTGGGGTTGGCGGCTGCCGCGCGCATCGCATCGCTCTGGGCGCTGGCAATGTTGGCTGCCGCCATGGTGGGATCGCGCATGACCGCGGCCTTCTGCAGGTCCTTGATCATCTGCTCGTCTTCTTGCGAGGCGGCGATGGAGTTGACGCCAAAGCTCACGATCTCGACGCCGCGCAGGTCACGCCAGTCGGCAGAGAGGACCTCGTTGAGCGCGCGGGCGAGCTCGGTGGTGTGGCCGGGGATGGCGCTGTAGCGGATACCCATCTCCGAGATCTTGGCAAAGGCGGGCTGCAGGGCGGTGAGCAGCTCGGACTTAAGCTGACTGTCGATCTTATCGCGCGTGTAGCTATCGGTCACGTTGCCGCACACGTTGGTGTAGAACAGCAGCGGATTGGTGATGCGGTACGAATACTCGCCGTTGCAGCGCACGGAGATGTCGACGTCCAGGCCAATGTTGTTATCGACCACGCGGAAGGGCACGGGCGAGGCGGTGCCGTACTTGTTGCCGATGATCTCCTTGGTGTTGATGAAGTAGACGCGCTGGTCCTTGCCTGCATCGCCGCCAAAGGTAAAACGGCTGCCGATATTGGCGAAGGTCTCCTTGATGGAATCGCCCAGGTTGCCGCTAAAGACGCTCGGCTCGCTGCCGGTGTCGAAGACGAACTCACCGGGCTCCAGCGCGACTTCGATGATCTTGCCGTTTTGCACCACGAGCATGCCTTGTCCGTCGTTGACGGCGATGACCGAGCCGTTGGAGATGACGTTGTCCTCGCCGCGCGTGTTGGAGCTGCGGCCACCGGTACGTTTGCTGCCCTTGCAGGCCAAGACGTCAGCGGGCATCGATTCGCAGTAGATAAATTCCTTCCACTGGTCGGCCATGACGCCGCCGGCAGCTCCCAATCCAGCTTTCAAGAGTCCCATGGTGATCTTCCTTTCTCGTCAGAGGCCGGGTGGTATTGGTTGGATTGCTTAGTCGTCCTTGTCGTCTTTCATGACAACGGTGGTCTCGGTGTGGCTGAAGGTGTCGTGCTTCTCGGTCAGGTCGAGCTCGCCGCAGTACTCGTCGGCGTGGGTGGCCTCGTTGGCCGTTTTGAGCTGGCCTACCAGCAGCACGTCTCCGATGATTACGATGATCAGCGGCGCGACGATGTTGATGAGGATGCCCTCGATGTCAAAGGCGAGGTAATCCGGATCGAAGGCATTCTCACCCATAAAGAGGATCTGGGAGAGGACAAATCCGATCACAAAGAACAGCACCGAGGCGATGACGAGCTTGGGCTTGGAGCAGGGGAGCTCGCCGACCAAGCGGCCGGTCTGACCGTTCATGGCAAACAGGTAGCTCTTGCCGTTCCATGAGGTGGAGAGCATCCAGACGGGGAACAGGGCGTAGTCGCTGTCTTCCCAGGTGTAGTCGAGCTGCTTGCTTTCGACCGTGGCATCGTCGTATTCGTCGACGACGGTCTCGCGCAGGGCCGAGATCGTGCTTTCTTCCATACGGCGCTCGGCGCGCGCCTTGCAGGTCTCGCAGTCCTCGTCGTAGCGGTTGGCGATGTAGCCGGGCATATATGCGACCGAGAATGGACGCAGTGCGTCGTAGTCAAACGGCTCGATGGCGTCCATGTGGCCGTCGGGCATCTTGGACGATCCGTCGACGGGCACGCGCTTAAACGAGATATTGCCCTTGCGATAGGCATCGTAGTGGTCGGTGGTCGTGACGGTGCGGTCGGATTCCTCGGTCACGGTCTCGTTGGTCGCGTCAAAGTACACTTCGCCGTCAACGCGGGCGCCGTAGAGCCAAAACGGCACGTAGACACCTTGGACCTCGTCGATGTGGTTGCCGGTGACAAAGCTCTTGGGCAGCAAGATCTTGCCCTTGTAGTGTTCCTTGAGTGCGGCCGTGACGTCGTCGCGCCCGAGCTTAAACGGAATCACCAGGTCGGGCGAGAAGTCGCCAGAGAGCTGGCCGGGCGCCACGGCGGAGTTGCCGCAGTACGGGCAGGTGGTGACGGCGACGGTGCCGTCGGACACGAGCTCGGCGCCGCACGACGAGCAGATGTAGCCGGCGTTTTGGGCGAGCTCCTGCACCGCGTCGTCGGCGACGGGCTTGGGTGTTGCGGCTGCCGCATCGGCTTTGGCGTCGGCCTTGTCCTGGCGCTCGCGATAGAGGGCCTCGACTTCTTCGACTTCAAAGCGCGAGTCACAGTAGTCGCAGACGAGCTTTTGCTCGGCGCTGGCAAAATGCAAGGGGCCACCGCAGGCAGGGCACTGATAGTTAACGCTCTCGAAGGCCATGATCGGTCCTTTCGCTGCCGGAGGCTATGCGCCGATGGCGCCGCCGCAGTATTCGCAGCGCCCGCTGGCATCGGGAATGGTGGTGGCTCCGCAGAAGGGGCAGGTCACCGCGGTCTTGGGGGCCTTGGCGGCCACGACGCTGTCCCGCGTCTCCTGGCGCAGCTGCACCAGCGCATCGCGGACTTCGGTTGCCTGGCGCTTGGCCTCGCGATATTCGATGGAGCCGTGCTGATCGATGGTGGAGTCGTTCACGCGCAGGTTGATCTCGGTAAAGTACGGCGTGTTGACGTGGATGGTCAGATTAAAGTCGTAATCCAGGTCGTAGCGCGGCGGGTTGTAGCTCTCGCGCTCGCCGTCCTTGGTCTCGCGATAGATCTCGGTGCGCTGCTCGTCGATATCCATATCGCAGCCGAGTACCTGCGAGAACTCGATGATGTCGGGATTGGCGTCGCGCCAGCGGCTCTGCGAAGTGATGATCAGCAGGCCCGCGTCCTCATCGAGCATAATATTGGTGCGCCCGGCAGAAAGCGTGCGCGTGGGGTTGAACGAAGACAGGCGCTCGGCGTTGGCCTCGCGGTAGGCGAGTTGCTCACGGATATCGTCCGCGGTGCTGGAGCGATAGCCGTGAAAGTAGGGGGAGAGCTTGCCGGCGCACTCTTTGCACAGGTAGCCTTCATTGATTTTTGTCTTACCTAGAAGTCCCAGCTCGGTACCGCAAATCGCGCACTCTTTCTTCTCGAACATCTTGTCAAAGAAGCCCATGGCTGCCTCCCATCAACTGGTAGCGTGTGTCACTTTTGATGATGGGGGAGTGCGCGATCCTTCGCGATACCCAGACGGCTCAAGGAGTCTCCACAACTGGGACACATGGCCCATTTTT
>CATYIV010000031.1 GCA_958407465.1 uncultured Collinsella sp.
GGCATCGACCTGCGCCGATGCCCCCAACGTGGACACACATTTTGTCCTATAAGCCACAATGTGCAGGGCTCGGTTTTTTATGTTGCGCGCCCCTGCACAGTCATAAAAAAGGACCCGCAAGCTGCGGGTCCTTTCTAGGCACTAAATTGTAGGCCGAATGTTAGTCCAGGTCGTCGGCAGCAAAGTTGTCGATCGGGGCGAAGGGATCGGCCACGGGGACAACCGGGTCAGCGACGGGCAGCGGCTCGGCGGGAACAGTCACTGCAGGAGAAGCGGCAGAACCGACCGGCGTGGAGGCCATCAGATCGGCCGGGAAGGAATTCTGGGCATCGTCCATGAAGTGCTGGATGAGCTTGAGATACTCTGCCTTGAACTCCTCACGGGAAGCCTTGAGACGATCGATCTCCTCGAGCTCGGCCTGCTTCTCGGTCAGAGCCTGGCGGATAACCTCGCGGGCCTTGGCGTCAGCCTCGTTGCGGATACGCTCAGCGTTCTCGTTGGCATCGTTGACGATGGTCTCAGCGGTCTGCTGGGCAGCGATCAGGGCAGCGGAAATCTGGCGCTCCTGAGCGGAGAAGTCAGGGGCGGGAGCAGCCACGGGGGCGGCAGGAACGGCCTGGGCGGTGGCATCCTGAGCTTGGGCAAGCTGAGCCTGCGCATCGGCAAGCTGCTGCTCGGTAGCAGTCAGACGACCCTTAAGGTCGACGATCTTAGCGAGCATAGCGTCAACCTCGGAGGACAGCGTCTCCAAGAAGACGTCGACCTCAGCAGGATCGTAGCCACGCTTGGCCTCAGAGAAAGTCTGAGCCTGGATGTCTGCAGGGGTAATAGCCATAACAAGTCTCCTTTTTCATCGCCTCGGCGCTACACGCCCGACGTAAGTTACTAAGTCAGTTCTACACGAGTATACCTATAAGAAGCTGCAGAACCAGCCTCTGCACCAACTGCAACGCAATAATCGCAACGACCGGCGAAAAATCGATACCGCCCATCGGCGGGATGAAACGACGGAACAGGTTGAGCCACGGACCGCACACGCTATCAAGCACCGCGGCAATATCCTGAAGCAAACCACCCTGCTTCATGGGAATCCACGTCATAAAGCAGTAGACGACAATGAGCGTGGAATAGAAGTTGAACAGCGTGTTGACCAGCTGGACGATAGTGTAGATGTTGATGGGAATCTCCTCGTCTTGTCTTTACTTAAGGTAGCCGTCGGCACGAAGCTTCTTGAGATCGGAATCTTTGACCTCGCAACCGGCGGGCAGCACCATGAACACGCGGTCGCCCACCTCCTTGACCGTGGCACCCAGACCGCAGGCAAAGCCGTAAGAGAAGTCCAAGACGCGCTTGGCAACTTCGGTGCGTACGCCCACAAAAATCAGTGCGACAGGCTGCTTGGTGCGAACGCGGCGCACCACGGTCTCCACGTCGTCATAGCTCTCGGGGCGCAGGACATAGGCCGGCAGCTGCGGCGTGGCGTTGATGATATTGCTCGCATAGGCCGAGGCATCGCTCGGTGCAGGCGCGGGTGCAGCGGCGGCACGGGCGCGGGTATTCTCGGCGTAGCTCGACGGCGTGTCATAGGCACCAGGACGATAACCGCTCGCAACACTGTCCTGCGAGCGCGAAGGCGGGTTATACGTCGTGGCATGGCGGGAGTCATCGCCGACCAGCTGACCGGAGCGCGTATACACGGCAACCGACTCAGCTTCACCGCGGCGCGTCTGGCCAAGCAGGCCGTTGCTCGGCTCGTCTTGGGTGTAGAAGCCCTCGCCCGAAGCACCACTGTAGCCGTTGTTCTGATAGCCATCGTCGTAGCCGTCATCGTAGCCGTAGTCGTCGTCCTGGCCATAACCCTGGTCGTAACCCTGCTGGCCGCCCAGGTGCATCTTATTTTTAATCTCGTCAAGGAAGCCCATGGTTGTGTCCTCTCGCGGTTTAGTGCAGGCGCCCCGATAATCAGTGCGCACTTCAGAGCCTTATTTTACTGCAAACTCCGGGCTAAATACTACCCTGCCCAGGCGAACGAGCGTAGAGCCCTCCTCAAGGGCAGACTCAAAGTCCTCGCTCATACCGCAGGAAAGCTCAGGCAGGTTCAAATCGGGATGCGCCGCCTCCAGCTCATCCCTCAGCTCACGAAGCCCCGCAAAGGTGCGGCGTGCCACATCCTTATTCCCCCGGGGCGCCATAGTCATAAGCCCCTGTACGCAAATTCCCTCAAGTTCTGCAAGCTCACCCGCGGCGGCGCGAATCTCATCGGGTGAAAAGCCTCCCTTCGACTCCTCACCACTCACATTGACCTCAATGAGCACACGCTGGGGGCCGACGAGCTCGCCTGCCTCAATCTTGCGAACAGCACGGCTCGAGATCGCCTGCGCCAGATGCAGCGAACCCACCGAGTGAATCAGCTCGGCTGAGCCCAGCACCGCATTGATCTTATTGGTCTGCAGGTTGCCGATCATATCGAAGCGCACCTCGGGCAGCTCCGGATGCTCCGCCAGACCCGTGAGCTTGCGAACCAGCTCCTGCGGGCGGTTCTCGGCAAAATGGCGATACCCCGCCTGGATGGCGGCAACGGTCTCATCGACACCAACGGTCTTGGACACGGCAATGAGGCTCGCGGCGTCGTGGGGACGGCCCGCGCGATCGAGCGCCGCATAAAAACGTTCCAGAATCTGCTCGCGGCGAGCGCGCATCAAGTCCAAATAGTTATCCATTGCCAATCGCCTCCGCTGACAGCCAAACAAGTAGTCCCATGCTAACGCAAGAGCGCGGCCCCGCATGTGCAAGGCCGCGCTCACTTAGGTATTTACAATCTTTCGACGAACGGGGTTACTTACTCCTCGTCGTCCTCGCCATCGTCCTCATCCTCAAGATGATCGAGCAGGTAGCGAAGACCCTCGCTGACCTCGTTAACGGGCACCTTGGCAACGTAGCGTGCATCGACGGCGGGCCTCATGATAACACCCTCGCCCGAAGGCACGCGCATGCTCTCGAGCTCATCCTCATCAGTGCAGGCGATATCACCGGCAGTCATACGCTGTCCGGTCAACAGGAAGGTCAGACGGCAGGCGGCATCGATGGAAATCGAGGCGATGCGATCGAGATAGCGCGATACCATGATGGCGCGGCGCAGGTCGTCATAGTTGCTGTCGTCGTCCATAAAATCGCCCGTGTCCATGCGGTTAAAGGTGCGGAAGAACTTCTCGTAGGCGGCGTGCACTGGCTCGTCCTCGACGGCCAAGTTGCAGATGATGGACATGTCGTTGGTGACGAGCGCAGAAAGCGAAGAGCCCAGCACCTGGTAGACGGCCTCAGCCTCGGCCTCGACCGTGCCGACAAGCTCCTTGGGCAGCGAGATGTCGGCCTTGATCATATGACGCGTGGCGCGGCAAATCTGGCGAACCTTATCGGTCATGCGCTGCAGGTTAAAGTCGACGTAGATGATCGTCTGCAGCAAGCGGAAGTCGGAGGCGACCGGTGACTGCGTGGCAATCAGGTTGTAGCAGACGGCCTCCAGGTTGGCGCAGCGTGCGTCAATCGAAAGCGTGCGCTTCTTGGTCTTGGTGGCGAGCTTGCGGTCGTCGGTCACATAGGCCTTCACGGCATCGTGGAGGGCCAGATCGACGGCCTCGTAGATGCTCAGCATCTCGTGACGGGCCTCGATGAGCTGACGGGAAAACAGTTTGCGCATGGTTCACTCCAATCAGTTGGGTGCGGTCATGCCGCCCGCACAGTGAATACGCACCGGACCAGATCCGATCGGCTTGGGACTAGTCGCACCGATCAGCCAAAGCGGCCGGTGATATAGTCTTCCGTCCGCGAGTCCACCGGGCTGGTGAAGATCGCGTCGGTTTGACCATACTCGATGAGCGTAGCGGGCTCGCCGGCAACTTCCTGCAAGAAGAATGCGGTGTAGTCGCTAATGCGAGCTGCCTGCTGCATTGAATGCGTGACGATGATGATCGTCATCTCGGGCGCCAGCTCGGCCATCAGATCCTCGACCTTAGAGACGGACGTGGGGTCGATGGCGGAGCAGGGCTCGTCCATCAGAAGGACATCGGGTTGCACCGCAAGCACGCGCGCGATGCACAGACGCTGCTGCTGACCGCCCGAGAGCGCCAAACCATCCTTGTTGAGCTGATTGGATACCTCTTTCCAGAGGTTGGCGCGCTTGAGCGATTCTTCCACGATGTCATCGAGGTCACTTTTGCTAGTCACGCCCTGCAGACGAGGGCCAAAGGCGACATTCTCGTAGATGGATTTAGGAAACGGGTTGGGCTGCTGAAAGATCATGCCCACGCGACGACGGAGATCGACCGGGTCGACACCCTCGACATAGATATCGTTGCCGTCGAGCGTCATGGTGCCCTCGACGCGCGTGCCCTCGATCAGGTCATTCATGCGGTTGATGCAGCGCAAAAACGTCGACTTGCCGCAGCCCGAAGGGCCAATGAAGGAGGTGATGGCGTTTTTGGCGATGTTGAGGTCAAGCCCCGTCAGCGCATGAAAGTCACCGTACCAAAAGTTGAAATCCTTGGCCGTAATGGCCGCTTGCTCCAACGTGGGAGCGGACTGATAAACGGACATGGGACTCCTTAACTAGCGACGCTTGCGCGACAGGAAGCGCGCAAACAGGTTGAAGGCCAGAATGATCACCATCAGCAAGAGCGCGGTGCCGTAGGCTGCGTTCATGTTGATGCCGTCGTTGGCAAGCAGATACAGGTGAACCGTCATGGGGCGGCCGGAATCGAGCGGCGAAATAGGTAGATTGATGGCCTGCCCCATGGTATAGAGCACCACCGCGGTCTCGCCAATGGCACGGCCGATGGCGAGAACGATGCCCGTGGCAATACGGCCAAAGGCAGAAGGAAGCACGATCTTGGAGACAACCTGCCACTTGGTGGCGCCCAGGCCATATGCGCCCCAGCGGATATAGCGCGGAACGGCGCGAATGGCCTCTTCGGTGGTACGCATGACGATGGGAAGCATCAAGAGCGCGAGTGCCAGGGCGGCCGAGACCATCGAAAGGCCCAGACCCATGGCCTCGACAAACAAGGCGTAGCCAAACAGGCCCATAACGATGGAGGGCACCGAGGCCAAAGCGTCAGCAGCGTAGCGAATGAGCTCGACGACCTTGCCCTGCTTGGCGTACTCGGCCAGATAGACGGCTGCCAGCACAGCGATCGGCGTGCAGATAAGCATGGCGAGCGCCGTCACGTAGACGGTCGAGACGATCGTGGGCCAAATTCCGCCCTCGGCGTTGACGCCCTGGGGCCAACCGAAGATAAAGTCGAGCGAGATGTGTGGCAGGCCGTTGATGACCACGTAGGCGATGATAGCGACCAGCACCAGCGTGGTGATGTAGGCAGCGGCACGAAACACGCCAAGCATGATCTTGTTGGACAGGTCCTTGTTGATGCGGCCCTTCTTGCCGTGGGAAAGGGCACGCTTGATGCGCTCGCGCGACGAGGTCGTATCGGCCGTCGTGTCAACGGAATCGGACATAGTCTACCCCCTCTTCTTCTTGGAAATCAGACGGACGATGCCCACCAGCGTGGCGGAGATGATAAACAGGACCACGCCCATGCCGAACAGCGCCGAGCGATGCAGACCCGAGGAATAGCTCATGTCGAGCGCGATCTGGCTCGTGAGCGTCGAGATAGGGCTCGCAATGCTGTCGGGAATAACCGGGGCGTTACCCACGACCATGAGCACGGCCATGGTCTCTCCGATGGCACGGCCCATACCCAGCACGATGGCATCCACGATACCCAGCTTAGCGGCAGGTAGCACGACCTTATAGATGGTCTGCCACTTAGTAGCACCCATGGCATACGATGCCTCGCGAATGCCCATGGGAATGGAATTGAGGGCATCGATGGTGAGCGTGGTGATGGTAGGGACGATCATGATGGCGAGCACAAACCACGCCGTCAGCGCACCAAAACCAAGGCCGCCGGTCAGTTGTGCGATAAACGGGCGGATGATGATCATGCCGAAAAAGCCGTAGATGATAGAAGGGATGCCGGCCAGCAGGTCGACGGCAGGGCTGATGAGCTTGCGCACGCGCTTGCCGGCGATCTCGACCAGGTACACGGCCGTGCCCACACCTAGCGGCACGCCCATGGCGAGCGCACCGACGGTCACCAGACCTGAGCCGGCAAGCAGCGACATGATGCCGTAGTGGCCCTCAGAGGGCGCCCACGTAAAGCTAAAGAAGTCCGCCAGACCGATGTCGGTAAAGACGGGCAGCGCCGAGTACGTGGTAAAGACAAAAATCAGGATGACGGTAACGACCGCCAAAAACGCGCAGGCAAAGAAGATCCACTGCAGCGCCTTCTCCTTGATATAGGTACTGCGCGATACGAGCGCCAGCTCGCGCTTCTTGGGTGCCTGAGCATTCTGCTCAGTCTGGGAGTTTTCCTGTGCTTCCATGCTACTCACTCCCCTTCTCGTCGTTGGTGACGGGAATAAAGCCCGCCTCGCGAATCTGCTTGTCCATCTTTTCGGACGTCACGTAGTCGATGTAATCCTGCGCCTGCTGCGAAGGCGCACCCTTCACAAAGAAGTAAAGGTCGCGCGAGATGGGATAGCCGCCACTCGCGACCGTCTTCTCGGACGCCTCAACATGATTGACCGAGACAGCCTTGACCGAGGTCTTGGCGTTGAGGCTATCGACGAAGCCCAGCGAAATGTAGCCGATGGCCCCACGCGAACGAGATACCACGTCGCGCACCTGGCCCGTACCCGAAAGAACAGCCGAGCGGCGATCGAACGGCGTGCCATCCATCACGATGGTACGGAAGGCCTCGCGCGTACCGGACGCCTCGTCTCGGTTGATGACCTGAATCCTCAGGTCCTCGCCACCGACCTCTTTCCAATTGGTAATCTTGCCGGCGTAGATATCGCGGAGCTGCTCGGTCGAGAGGTTATCGACGGGGTTGTCGTCGTTCACGATGACCGCAATACCGTCGTGGGCAATGACGATGGGAGTCAGGCCCAGATCCTGTTCGTCGGCATTGAGTCCACGGGAGGAGCTGGCGATATCGGCCGTGCCGGCGCTGACGGCCTCGATCCCAGCGGAAGAACCCAAACCGGAAACGAGCACGTCGATGCCGGTCTCCTCCTTAAAGCCCTCGGCCGCAATCTCGGCGATAGGAAGGCAGGTCGTGGAGCCGGCCACGGTAATGGAAGAGGTAGAAGATCCCGAAGAACAGGCGCACAGCGTAAGCGTAAGCACAGCGGCGCTCAGGACCGATACGATCTTTCTCATAGCATCACGCCGATCGCAGCATGGCGCCCACAGGTGCCGTCCTCGTTACGGTAGGAATAAAAGCGGTCGTTCTGACGCACGGTCGAAAGCTGGGTATCCACGATATTATCCGCGTCGACACCGACATCTACCAGCGCCTCGCGAATGGCAGCGGAAAGATCAAGCATGCGAGAGGTATTCGCATCGATGCAAGAGAACTCGGCGGCAAAGCGATCCATGAGTTCCTGGGATACCTCATATTCGTCACCCAAGATATGGGGGCCGATATAGGCGGAAACGTCGCTCGCATCGCAACCGGCAGCATCGCAAAGCGCCTGGCACGCCTTGGCGGAAATACGTGCAATCGTGCCCTTCCAACCGGAGTGCACCACGGCAAATCCGCCGGGGGCCACCAGCACCACGGGAACGCAGTCGGCAAAGCAGAGCAGCACGGGCACGTTATGCGCCGTGCAGACGATGGCATCACAGCCCTCGGCAATCTGCTCGCGAACGTCCTCAAGGTCATCGGCGCCGTTCGAGGTCACCGCAACGATATGATCACCATGGACCTGATTGGGAACGAGCAGGTTGTGCTCGCACTCGGCGGCACCCATAGCCTCGAGCGCACGACAACGATTTTCTTGAACAGCAAAGGGGTCATCGCCAACATGCGAGCCCAAGTTGAGTGAGGAGTACGCATCTTCGGAAACGCCACCGGCGCGCTCGGTGAAGGCAAAGCGAACATCGGATGTCGCGCCCTCCACCAACGTAACTCCATCATGGTCGACACGCGAAACTTTGTCCGCACGTGCTGCCATACTAAAGCCTCCTAATAACACAAGTACCGCGGCATCGCCGCTACAGCCCGCGTTTATACGGCTGTCATACTTCTCTAAAAGGATACCTGCTGCGCTGGAGGCAATCGTAAAGGGAACGTAAAGAGATTGGAGGTTCTAGTTTACAAAGTCGAAATAAAAAGGGCGCGTCCATACGGACACGCCCCTGTGCACAACAATGCAAAGAACGACTTAGAAGCTACCGCGCTTCAGGAAGTCGGGAAGCTCGAACTGATCGTTGCCGAAGTTAGGAAGCTCGGTGCCACCGACGTTGCGGGTCGGAGCGGCCTGAGCCGGGCTCGTGGCAGGAGCGGTGCGCTGCGGCTCAGCGGAGGCAGCGGCCTTGCTCTGAGACTGCTGAGCAGCAAAGAGCTCGTCCTGACGGTTGACGTTGGAGTCGGAGAAGCCCGTAGCGATGACGGTGATACGCACCTGATCGCCCAGGGACTCGTCGACAACGGTACCGAAGATGATGTTGGCCTCGGGGTCGACGGCGTTGGCGACAACGTCGGCGGCGTCGCTGATCTCCTGGATGCCCAGGTCCTTGGAACCGGCGATGGAGAGCAGCACGCGCGTGGCACCATCGATGGAGCTCTCGAGCAGCGGGCTGGAGATGGCCTGCTGGGCAGCGTCGACGGCACGGGTGTCCCCAGAAGAGGTACCGATACCCATCATGGCGGTACCGGCCTGCTTCATGATGGTCTTAACATCGGCGAAGTCCAGGTTGATGATACCGGGGACGGTGATGAGGTCGGTGATGCCCTGGGTGCCCTGGGAAAGGACGCCATCGGCAATCGCGAAGGCCTCGAGCATGGTGGTCTTCTTCTCGGCGATGTCGAGCAGCTTATCGTTAGGGATGACGATCATGGTGTCGACGCAATCGGAGAGGGTCTTAATGCCCTCCTCGGCGCTCTTCTTGCGCTTGCGGCCCTCGAAGGTGAAGGGCTTGGTCACGACGGCGACGGTCAGCGCACCGACCTCGTTCATCGCGATATCGGCAACGATGGGAGCAGCGCCGGTACCGGTGCCACCGCCCTCGCCGCAGGTGATGAACACCATGTCGGCGCCAGCGAGCGCCTCGGCAATGTCGTCGCGGGACTCATCGGCAGCCTTGCGGCCAACCTCGGGGTTGGCGCCGGCGCCCAGGCCGCGGGTAAGGTCGGTGCCGATGTGCACCTTGATATCGGCATCAGAGATCGCGAGTGCCTGAGCATCGGTGTTGATGGCAACAAACTCGACGCCGCGGATGCCCTCTTCGATCATTCGATTGACCGCGTTGGTACCGCCGCCGCCGACGCCGACCACCTTAATGACGGCAAGGTAGTTGTTGATCTCTGTCTCGTGCATGTCGGTCCTCCGAACAAAGGTTATAGCCATAGCATGGGTCGACCCCTGCGCACATTAACCTTCAGGTTGAAAGTAAATGCAAAGGTAAACCGTATTATGTTTGCACATTATGAACGTATCAGTCAAATAATTGACCGTGAAAACCAAACAAACCAGATAAACGGCGTGGTATGGCCCCTCAACAAAGCATCAACCAGCGCTACGAGGTCGGAGCGTTCCTAAATGTATAGTTACCCGGAGAGCGCACATTGATATACGTTACGCCCTCTACCTGCGAAAGCAGCTTGGTGACTACGCGCTCCTTCTTGACGATATCGTTCGAATCGCCCAGCGACACCTCAATGCCGTTATTGAGGTTTGCCGAGATGGCTTCGACCGAAGGCGTGGAAATATCCTTGACTTGTCCCAAGAACTCGCTCGAAAAACCACGCACATAATCCAAGCCAGCCTTAACGGCCTTGGAGCTCACTGCCTGGCCGGAAACCGGAGCGACATCCGCCGAGACATCAGTCAACAACACCGCGCCATAGTGCTTAGCGAGCGCCAGCGCGGCATCGATTCCGGTCAAGGTATTTGAGCCCTGCCCTGTCGTGATGACGTTGCCTTGGTCGTCCACTTCGACCGACGTCGACAGTGGGGCGATCCAGGTGTCATCATCCCCGATGGCCCAGGCAAGGTCATCGGAACTGATATAGGCAATTGCGATGACCTTGCGCTCCATCGGCGTAATGATGAGCGTATGCGGGAACTGACGCTGGACATCCACGCCCGAGACCCACGGATTCTGCTTGAGGTCCTCGGTAATCTGGTCGGGATCGACGTTAAAAAGCGACGTTCCCTCGGGCAAATCGATCAGCTGGATAGCATCGTGCTTCGTCACATGCTCGCTTCCTTGAATCTGAATATCAGTGGCGGTAAACAATCCAGAGTTAATCACCACGATAGCAACGACGACGAGCACGGCCAAGACGGCCAAAACGCCGCCCACGATTTTGCCTTTGCCTGTAACGACAGAAGCGGCGTCTGATGTTTTATTTGCCATCGCCCTAAGTGAAGACAACGGGTTGACGCCTTTTTTACCCGAAGGCTTCTTGGCGGTAGCCGGCACCGATGTCAGCGAGCGCGGTTTCGATGCGCCCAGCGTGCGACTCGGACGCGCCGCCTTAGTTCCTGTCGAGGGCTTAGGAGTTGCCATAGGACGGGCAGGCTTGGCGCCCATAACAGGCTTTGACGTCACCGAGGGACGCGAGGACTTTTTTACGGCCGGACGATTACCGAGCTGCGAGCCGACAACCGGACGACTGGTCTGTCGAGCATGCCCGACAGACTTAGAGTGCGCGACGGTGTTGCGTTGAGGTTTGGCAGGCGCGCCGGAACGCCCTCCGGCACGGCGGAAGGTAGGTTTCGATGCTCTAGAAGCCGAGGAATTTAACTTCCGGTCTGAGCTCGATGCCATACGCCTCCCTCACCTTTCCGTGTACATGTCTGATAACCGCGGCAACGTCATCGGCCGAGGCAGTTCCGTTATTAACGATAAAATTAGCGTGAACGGGCGAAACTTCCGCGCCGCCAATCGAAAAACCCTTTAATCCACAATCCTCGATAAGCTTGCCCACACTCGCATCGGGCGGGTTGCGAAAGACCGACCCGCAGGATGCGCGACCCATGGGCTGCGTACGCTTGCGCCTCGTCAGGTACCGTTCCATGCACACGCGAATGTCGGCCTTGGGCGCCGGTTTAAGCTTGAGCACGCACTCGAGGATGATCTCATTGCGGGGAAGGCTACATTCGCGGTAGCCCCAAGTGATCTCGGACCCCGCATAATGCTTGATACCGGATGCCGGGTCAAACGTTACGACATCCTCAACCAGCGAGCCAATCCACTCGGTCCGTGTGCCGGCATTCATAGATATCGCACCGCCAACCGAGCCAGGGATGCCAACGGCAAACTCAAGGCCCGAGAGGCTACGCGACAGGGCATCGTTGACCAGGCGCGCAAACATCACGCCCGCACCGACCGTCAGCGTACAACCGTCATCGGCAACAACCGTGCGCTGAAACTCACGTCCGAGCGAAATGACGGCACCGCGATAACCGCCATCGGCAACCAGCAGATTGGAGCCCTTGCCGATGATGACCCACGGCACCTGCTCGCGATCGAGCACCGCCACGGCGCGGCGGAGGGCATGATAGCTATGGCACGTCACAAAGAGGTCGGCCTTGCCGCCGATACGATAGCTCGTATGACGCGCAAGGCGCTCGTCCTCGATCACATCCGTGTCGATCATGCCCGAGAGCGCCATGACGGCGTTAAACAGACCCATTAGACTTAAGCGTCTTTCTTGGCAGTCAGATACTCGATAAACTCGGGACCGACGGTCGTAACGTCACCGGCACCCATTGTGAGCAGCAAGTCGCCCTCGCCCACCATCTGCTCGAGCTCCTGATTGAGCTCAAGACGGCTGGAGCAGTACACGACCTCCTTGCCAGGATGCTTGGCGCGCACGGTATCGGCGAGCATCTTAGAGGTAACACCCGGAATGGGCATCTCGCCAGCCGAGAACACATCAATCAGCAGCAGTTTATCGGCATTGGCAAATGCATCGGCAAAGTCGTCGCACAGGGCCTGCAGGCGCGAATAGCGGTGCGGCTGGAACACGACGTCGACGTGCTTGTAGCCCAGCGACGAAGCGGCAGCAAGCGTCGCCTTGATCTCGGTGGGGTGATGGCCGTAATCATCGACCACGGTGATGCCATCGATATCGCCCACGTGGGTAAAGCGACGACGGACGCCCTCAAAGCTCGAAAGCGCCTTGGCGGCAGCGTCGATGTCAAGGCCCAGGACATGGGCGACGGTGAGCACCGCCGTGGCGTTGAGCATGTTGTGGCGACCGGGATTACTCTTGATCTCCACAGCGTGCTCAGTGCCGTCCTCAAAGCGAACGATAAAGTCGCTCTGGATGCCCTTGACATCCGGGTGCATGCAGACGATGTCGTTGTTCTCGGCAAAACCGTAGGAAAGCACGTGACGGCCCGTCGACTTGGCGAGCTCGACCAGATGCGGGTCCTCACCGCAGACGATGACGGTGCCGTCCTCGCCCACCAGGCTCATGAATTTGGCGAAAGTTGCCTCGATCTCCTCGATACCCGAGTAGTGATCGAGGTGGTCGGCCTCGACGTTGGTCACAATGACTACGTTGGGGTTCAGGAACAGGAAGGAGCTGTCGGACTCGTCGGCCTCGGCGACAAAGTAGTCGCCCGAGCCGTTCTTGCCGTTCGTGTCATAGCCCTCGACGATGCCACCGATCAAGAAACTCGGATCCAGACCCATGCGGTCGAGCATGGTGGCGCACATCGAAGACGTGGTGGTCTTGCCATGCGTGCCGGCAACAGCGACGGTGGTGTAGCCGTGGCCCAAAGCAGAGAGCATCTTGGCACGGGGCCACACGGGAATACCAAGCTCGCGAGCGCGCACGAGTTCAGGGTTGGACTCCGGAATAGCGGTAGAGACAACAACCACGTCGGGCTTGACCTCGTCGATCGTGGCGGCCTCATGGCCCACATGCACCTGCACACCAGCGCGGGTAAGCTGGCGGATATAACGTGACGTCTTAAGGTCGGAGCCGGTAACGGCATAACCGCGCTCGTGAAGAACGAGGGCGATGCCGCTCATGCCGGCGCCGCCGATACCGATAAAGTGGGCGCTCTTAAACTCGGGCGCGGAGGTTGCAGTCTGGGAATCAGCCATGTGCTCGTGTACTCCTTGCGTAAACACTGCCTGTAACCCGTTAACTGTACCGCACCTACCGCATCAGCGCGAGGGCGACCGACGATATCCCGTCTAACTAACGCAAACCCTCTACCGCATCCGCCAGAAGAGCGGCGGCCCTATCCTGAGCCAGACCACGCGCCGCCTGACACATGGCGTCGCGCGCCGCCGCGTCATCGACCAAGTGCAGCAGCTCATCGGCAAAGGCAGAACCGTCGATATCGGCATCGGCGCAGAGCACGCCGGCCCCGGCGTCGACCAGATAACGAGCATTGGTGGTTTGGTGGTCGGCTGTCGCATGCGGATACGGCACGAGCACCGAAGGCACGGCGAGCGCAGCGACCTCGGCCACGCTCGATGCGCCCGAACGCGAGAGCACCAAATCGGCAGCAGCCAGCATATCGCCCATGTTGTCGATGTAAGGCTGGACGCGGTAACGCTTCGCCTCCTCGGGCGTCAGCGCCAAAGCGCGCTCGGTCTCCTCAAAGCCGTCGGCACCCGTCGAATGCAACACATAGAGGTTCTTGCGCGAAAGCAGCTCGTTTTTGAGCGAAGCCACGCGCTCGTTGAGGTGCTGGGCGCCAAGTGAACCGCCAAAGACGAGCAGCAGCGTAGCGTCCTCGGGAACGCCAAGTGCCTTGCGGCCGCGAGCGCGATCGCCCTCGATTACCGAGCGACGTACGGGGTTGCCGGTCATGAGCACGTGGCCAGGGTCACCTTCGCGCTCAAAGACCGAACGCGCTGCCGGCACCGAGATGCACACGCGGGCGGCGTGGGAGTTCATCATCTTGTTGGCCAGGCCCGGAACAGAGTTCTGCTCATGCAGCAGATACGGAACGCCCGCGCCCTTGCACCACCCCAGCAGCGGAACCTCGACATAGGCACCAAAACCAATGGCGGCATCGGGCTTGCCAACCTTTGAAAAATGACTGGCGAGCGCACGCTTGGCCTTGTTGACACGCCACAGCGAGGTCAGCGCCGTCCAAGGACGGGAGCGGTCGAAGCCTGTGACCGTAATGGGCACAAAATCAAACCCAGCCTCGGGGACCAGACGACCCTCGAGCTTGCGCGACTGGCCTACGAACACAACGTGGTGGCCACGGTCACGCAGCTCTTCGGCCAAGGCGAGCGCGGGGTTGATGTGCCCTGCCGTGCCGCCGGCTGCAATAGCAACGGTCATTTTATCGGTCATGGTAGTCCCTTCGTACACGCGGTCCCTGGTCGTCGGTACGCAGACGCGCCGACGGGTCTGAGTTCAAATCGATTCGATTATATCCGCCGCCCGCATTGCGAGGAGTGGGGCGCTGAGGACGACCTTGCGGCGCCGTTCGCTGACGCGGGCGGGCTGCGGGGTCGGTCGCAGAGCCATCCAGGACGGTAAAACCGTTACGCGAAGATCGCTCGCCGCGCACGTGAGGCACGCCGGCGGTACTCTCATCCATAACGGCAAAGCTCTCACGGCGGCGGTCATACTCATCGCGGCGGGCGCTCTCGTACGAAACGCGCAGGATCAACCCGGCAAGCATGAGCGACACAATAATCGACGAACCGCCGTAGCTAATAAACGGCAGCGGTTTGCCCGTCATGGGAAACACGTTGAGGATGCCCAGCGCATTAATCAAAAACTGCACCGCGAGAATGACCGCGGAGCCAGACGCCATAAGCGCGCCCCGACGATCGGTCGCCTGCTCGGCAATGCGAAACGCCGAGTAGATCAGCATCGCAAACACCAAGAAGAACAGCACGGTTCCGACAAAACCGACTTCCTCGCCAATGATGGCCAGGATGTAGTCGTTGTGCGCTTCGGGCAGATACGAGTACTTCATGGTTGAGTTGCCAATGCCGCGGCCGAACAGACCGCCCGAGGCAAAGGCCATGATGGCAAGCGTGGCCTGATAGCCGTCACCATACTCGTCGGCCCAAGGGTTCAAGGCAACCTGAATACGCACCATACGGTACGGCTCTGCGACAAGCGCAATCATGATCACGAGAATGCCGAAGATTAGCACGCCGATGATAAATCTGGGGTCGAGACCCGCAAACAACGCCATGCACATGAGGGTCAACAGGATGATCAGGACAGTACCGAAATCGGGCTGGATAAAGATCAGAAAGAGCGAAATGCCCAGGTAGATGCCCATCTTGCGAAGGAATTCGTTGATGTTGCCACCGGGCGAAAAGAAGCGATCAAGCATGATGGCCGAATACGCAATGGCAAATGGCTTTAAAAACTCGGAAGGCTGGAACTGAATACCGGCGATGTTGAGCCAGCGCGTGGCGCCACGGCTGCCGCTGCCCACCAAGAACACCAGAAGCAGTAGCCCGATCATGCCGATAAGGAAGATCCTGAGCACATCCTCCCCAAACCAGCTGTCCGGCAAGATGCGCACGATGGCAACCATAGCCAGCACGCCAACTCCGGCAAACGCGGCTTGTCGAAACAGAAAAAACGTCGCCGAGCCATTCTCGTGCAGCGCCTCGACCGAAGACGCCGAGTACACCATCAGCAGGCCAAAGCACACCAAGGTAAACAGGCAGGCCATGAATATCAAACGGGGGCGCATGATACGGGCGGGAACGCCGGCAATATAGCGTTCGCTAAACGTCTGCCCGCCGCGACCGGAACGCGGTGTGCTGCGCCGCGAGGAAGCACGGTCCGAGTCGGGCCTCCTCATACCTTGTCGGGGGCTCTCCTCTCTCACCGGCAACCCCTATTCCATTTGCGATTTCGCCGCAGCGGCAAGCTGGGCCACATAGTCCTTAAACACGCGGCCGCGCTCCTCATAGCCCGAGAACTCATCGAACGAAGAGCAGGCAGGAGAAAGTAAGATCACGTCGCCACGGCTCGACAGCGAACGGGCGACGTCCACGGCATCGCGCAGGTCATCCGCCTGGGCGATATCCACGTCACCATCGACATCGGCCTCGTCCATAGCGGCGGTAAAGCGCTCGCGCGCATCGCCAAAGCAAACGACCGAGCGCACGTTGTCCATAACGACGCGGGCAAAGTCCGCAAGCGGCGTACCCTTATCGTGGCCGCCGAGCAGCAAAATCACATCGTCGTCGGGAAACGCCGTCAGGGCCTTTTCGACTGCATCGGTGTTCGTTGCCTTGGAATCGTTGACGTAGCGCACGCCATCGATCTCGCCACAGGGCTCAACGCGGTGCTCCAGCGGCTGGAACGATGCCAAACCACGGCAAATGCCCTCGGGATCGGCACCGACGGCCAAAGCAGCCGTGGCAGCACATAGGGCATTGATGACATTGTGATGGCCCGAGATCTTGAGCTCGGAAGTGGCGACAAGCTGAGTCTCGACGCCCTTCAGGCGGACGACCAACTTGCCGTCGCGCACAAAGGCGGCGTCTGCACCCTCGGGCTCGTCAAAAGCGACCTTGCAGATGCGGCGGCCCGGCATGTAGATGTACTCATCGAACTCATGGATGCCGGCATCCTCAACGTCGATAACCACGAGGTCGTCGTCGACCATATTCTCGAACAACTTGATCTTGGCAAGCGCATAGTTCTTGTGGCTCTTGTGCCAGCCCAGGTGGTCGGGCGTGATGTTGAGCAGCACCGCCACGCGAGGATGAAGCTCGGCGGTCGTAGCAATCTGATAACTCGACAGCTCGGCCACAAACCACTCATTATGTGCGCGGCCGTCGATCTCGTTCACGGGCGGCTCACCGATATTGCCGACGGCCACGCTGGCTTCACCGGCGGCCTTGAGCAGATAATCAGTCAGCGACGTGGTAGTTGTCTTGCCGTTGGTGCCCGTGATGGCAATCCAATTTTGGGGAGACAAGCGATAGGCAAACTCGGGCTCGCCCATAATCTGAGCGGCATGCTCACGCCCCGCCTTAAAGAAGGACGAGAACTCCGAAATACCCGGGCATGTCACGCACACGTCATAGGCGCCCTCGACCTGTTCGGCCCCATAGACAAACGACGCACCAGCAGCCTCGAGCGCACGCGTGGCGTCATTGGGCTCAGAGGTGCCGCCGCCATACACGGTAACGGCGCTTACGCGCTCGGGATGTGCCAGCGCCCAGCGGGCGACATCGAGACCGGATTTGCCCTGACCCAAAACGAGCAGGCTAAAGACATCAGCAAGAGGCATGAAAGACCACTATCCCAACTGGAAGAACAAAGCAAGGCCAACGGCACCAAAGGCCGCAGCGATAATCCAAAAACGGATGACGACCTTGGTCTCGGCCCAGCCCTTCTTTTCGAAATGATGATGGATGGGCGCCATAAGGAAGACGCGCTTGTGCGTAAAGTGGAAGTAGACAACCTGAATCATGACCGACAGGGTCTCAACGATAAACAGGCCGCCGATGATGAGGGAGACGACCTCGGTGTTGGTCATGATGGACGTGCAGGCAAACGCGGCGCCCAGGGCAAGCGAGCCGGTATCGCCCATAAAGATGCTCGCCGGATAGCAGTTGAACCACAGAAAGCCCAAGCAGGCACCGGCACACGCGGTGCAGAAGATGGACAGGTTCACGTCTCCGTGCAAAAACGCCATGGCAGCCATGGCGAGCATGGCGATCATGGAGGTGCCGCCAGCAAGACCGTCAAGGCCATCGGTCAGGTTCACGGCATTAGAAAGACCGGCGATCATCAGCCAGCAAAAGACAATGTAGAGCCACGGGAACGAAAGGCCGCAGATGGTGGTCGAAAGAACACCGAGGTCAATCGTCAGGCCGCCGGGAAAACGAATCTCGGGGGCGACGCCGCACCAGTTGACGGCAAGTACCGTAAAGGTGACACAGATAATGGTTAGGCCGATCATCTTGGCATGAGGCGTCAGACCGAGCGAGCGCCCGTGCGTAACGGAGGTCAGGTCGTCGATCAGGCCCAGCACGCCGGTCGCCAGCGTGGCGAGCAGCACGAGCACGAGCTCGGTGGTGAGCTTGCCCATCAGCAGGCAGGTCAGCGAGATCGCGACGAGGATGACAACGCCACCCATGGTGGGCGTTCCCTGCTTAACCAAATGACGCTTGGGGCCGTCGGCACGAACCTGCTGGCCGATACCCTCGACCTTGAGCAGCTTGATCCACCACGGCATGAGCAGCAGCGCAATGGCAGCGGCGATGCCAAGCCCCAAAAAAGCCTGATACGTTGGATACGAGGGATTGCCGAACATGGGCTAGCACACACCTTCCACAAAGCGGTCGAGCTCAACAAAACGGGAACCCTTGACCAGTACAACATCATGTTTTTCAAGCGCGCCGCCCATGCGGTCGAGCACCTGCTGATAATCGGAGAACACCTGGATGCGGTCCTCGTCCATGCCCATCATGCGCGCGGCATCGGCCATAAGCTGGGCCAGCTCACCACCCACGCACGCCAGCATGTCGAGCTTCTTGGCGGCGGCATAGGCGCCCACGAGCTCATGCATGCGAGGAGCCTCATCGCCCATCTCGCCCATCTCGCCCAGGATCGCCATACGAGACCCCGTGCACGAAAGCGAGCACAGCAGATCGAGGCCAGCAGCCATAGATTCGGCACTGGCGTTATAGGAATCGTCGATGACGCGGGCACCGCTCTTGGCGCGCTTGATCTCCTGGCGGTGACCGGTGATCGTGAGGCCTCTAAAGGCAGCATCGATCTGCTCGGGCGTCACGCCCAGGCGATAGGCAACTGCGGCGGCCTTAACGGCATTTGGGACGGACTGCACGCCGGGGATGGCAAGCATGGTATCGGTCGTCTCACCCTGGCCAAAATCGAGCGTAAAGACCGGACGGCCCTCGTCATCAACACGAATGTCGCGGGCACGGACCTCATCATCGTCCGAGACGCCGGCCAGCATCACGTCGATACCAGCAGGCTGGGCGAACGTATCGCGAATGAACGGTGTATAGTCGTCCTCGCCGCCCAAAACCAGCAGCGGCAAGAAGTCGCCGGCGGCGCACATACCCTGGACAATCTCGGCCTTAGCGCGGGCGATGTTCTCGCGGCTACCCAAAATGCCGATATGAGAGGTACCAATCTTGCTCACGATGGCAAGGTTGGGATTGGCGGACTGGGACAGGCGCTCAATCTCGTGGAAATGGTTCATGCCCATCTCGAGCACCAGGACCTCGGTATCGGCCGGAGCGGAAAGCACCGTGAGCGGCATGCCGATCAGGTTATTGAAATTGCCCTTGGTGGCCCAGACACGATAGCGCTTGGCGAGCACGGCGGCGAGCACGTCCTTGGTCGTCGTCTTGCCGATGGAACCGGTAATACCAACGACCAGGCAGCCAAGCTCCAGGCGATACGCGTGCGCCAAACGCAGCAGAAACTCCTCGGGATCATCGGTCAGCAAGATGGCACAGCCCTTGTCCTGCGCCAGCGAGACCAGCTCGGCCTCGGGCTCACGCGTCATCACGACGGCGCCGGCACCCGACTGGACGGCACGGGAAGCAAAATCATTGCCGTCGACGTTTTCACCGGGAAAGGCGACGAAAATCGTCCCTTCCTCGACCTGGCGCGAGTCGATAACGCACCCGCGGCATACCCGATCGGCTTCTCCCGTCACGGTTCGGGCCCCAGTTGCGGCCGCGAGGTTGTTGACGGCGATCTCTATCATTGCAGCTCCCCTGTAAACCTAATAATGCTATCGGCGTATTGTATCCCAGCGCCGCACATGCGTGGTGCAGGGCATGTGAACACCCTCATATGGGACAACAAACCACGCCCCAAAGATTGTAACCCCCTACTTCGTGTGCGGGATACCCAGCACGTCGAGCGCGTTGGCCATAATGGACTGGAACGGCACCGCAGCGGCATCTGAGCCGCTCGGCGTTCCGTCGAGCGTGATATAACACAGCACCTTGGGCGATTGTGCCGGTGCAAAGCCCATAAAGGACGACATGTAGTTCTCCTTGAGGTAGCCGCCGTTCTCGTCGGCACGTTCGGCCGTACCGGTCTTACCCGCTACGTCATAGCCGTCAACCGCGCCGCCAACGCCCGTTCCCTCGGACACGACCGTCTGCATGCACGATGTCACCTGGGATGCGGCGTCCTCCGAAATCGCGCGCTCGCCTTCGCCCCAGTCCTTCTCGTCGCCTTTGCTGGACTTATAGAAGTGCGGTGTCATCATCACGCCGCCGTTGGCGATGCCGCCCACGGCACGTGCGATCTCAATCGGCGAGACAGACAGTGCCTGTCCAAAGCTCATCGAGCCCAGCGTGGCGCCGTCATACTGGTCACGCTCCTTGACGATACCCAGGCTCTCGCCCGGAAAATCTACACCAGAGCTGTGACCGATGCCCCACTTGTCCACATAGGTGGCAAAGTCGTCGGCACCGATCTTGCGCCCCACCAGGACAAAGCCCACGTTGGACGAACGGCGCATCATCTCGCGCACATCCATGGTCATGGCGTAGTCGCGCTTGTCGGCATCGGTGACGGTATCGTCGCCCACCTTGATGCTCGCCGGCACCTCAAACGACGTACTCGATCGCACGACACCCAAGTCGAAGCCGGCGCCCGCCACGAGCGTCTTAAAGACCGAGCCGGGCTCGTAGGCGTCGGTGACCAGGCGCAAGTTCATATCCTCGGTCTTGGCGTTTTCCAGATCGGTCTGGTCGTAAGTCGGATACGAGCAGGCTGCCAAGATCTCGCCTGTCGTAGGATCGGTGACCAGCGCCGAGCCGTTCTTGGCCTTTGTCTTCTCGACAGCCTCTGCCAGGGCATCCTCGGCCGCACGCTGGATATTGACGTCGAGCGTCGTCACGATATCAACGCCGTCGACCGCAGCCACCTTTTTATAGGCACCGCCCGCGATATAGCTGCCGTCCCTCGCGCGCTCGCGTACGAGAGAACCGTTCGTGCCGGTCAGAAGCTTGTTGTATTGCTTTTCGAGACCCGTCAAGCCGTCGTTGTCTACATTCACTACACCCAGCACCTGCGATGCCAGATTGCCGTATGGATATACACGCTTCATGGCCTGCTCAAAAAGCACGCCGGGCAGGTTCTTCTTCTCCAGCGCCGCAACATCGTCTTCGTCCACCTGGCGCTTGATATACACCCAGGTTCCATCGGACTCGACGAGCTTGCGGCAGGTCTTTTTATCGATTCCAGTTGCCTTGACCAGCGCCGACACCGTCTTGTCAACATCCTCGACAAGCTGCGGGTTCACGGCGATGTTGCGACATTCGACCGACGACGCCAACACGTTGCCGTTGCGGTCGTAGATGGTGCCGCGTTTGGCATAGAGGGTCTGCGCAAGCAGGCGGCGCGCATCGGCACGCTCGCGCAGTTTATCGGCTTCGACAATTTGATAGTCGGCAAGGCGAAAGACGCCCAAGCCCAAGCCAAGCCCAATGAAGCCCATGACGGCTTTGCGGCGAGGCAGAGGCGCGCCTGTGAGCCATTCGGTCGACGAACTCTTGCGCGACCTGGTGTTATGCACTTGAGGGCCGCCCGAGCCGCGAAGTCGCGACGCCGGGTCGTTGCCACGGGACTGCCCGGCGTTGTAAGATTGCCGACCCGTTCCTTGATAACCAGAACGTCCCCGCGACGAGGGACGTCCAGAACCGCGGCCCCCATCGGAACCGCGGCGATAGTCATTTGTCATACTCAGCTACCGTCTTGCTACTGAGCGGTCGCGGTCGCGTTGGCGCCCGCGGCTGCATCCTGCGAAAAGTCAAGTGTAACGCTCTCGCCGGGCTCCACCATGCCATAAGCGCCCGCAAGGTCGCGAATGCGCGTGTCGGCGCCATAGACCGAATGCATGACCTCCAGGTCGGAGCTCTCATCGGTCGCCTTTTCGAGCGTGTTGGTAAGCTCGGCGTTGCTGTTGAGCACCTGGGCCGTAACGCCGGCGAGCGCCACGCGGGCGACGCCGATCGTCATGAAGATAGCCGCAATGATGCAAAACGTTTTAAGAACGCTCATGAAAACCGGGCTTACCACCTGGTTTGCCTGACGGCCCGCGCCCGTGTAGACATCAAAGCGCGGCGCGCGCTGCTCACGGGGAGCAACGGGGGCCTGCGGCGTCTCACGATAGGCGGGCATGGCGTTCATATCATAGGCGAGTGCTGCGCTTGAAGTGTTGTAGCCCATGATATGCCGCCTCCCATCCCGAGTACGTTGGTAGTGTGTTTAAGCTTCGTTTATGGTGCGAGCGGGAGGTCCAATATCGCGCGGTCGCGTCTACAGACGCTGCGCCACGCGGATTTTGGCTGATCTCGCCCGAGGGTTGCGCTCAACCTCATCAGGCTGGGCAACCAAGGGTTTGCGGGTGATGACCTTGAGTATCGGCACGTTGCCGCACACGCACACCGGAATCTCCGGCGGACACGTGCACCCCTGGCTCATCTCCTTAAAGTGGTTCTTTACGATACGGTCCTCGAGCGAGTGATACGAGATGACGCAGATACGTCCGCCCGGGTTGAGCCACCTGGTGGCGGCATCAAGCCCTCGTTCGAGCACATCGAGCTCGTGATTGACCTCGATGCGAATGGCCTGGAAACTTTTCTTGGCCGGGTGTCCACCATGCCGACGAGCGGCAGCCGGGATACCCGCCTTGATGATCTTGACAAATTGGCCGGTGGTTTCGATCGGTTCTTGCTCGCGGCGGCGCACGATCTCGCGCGCGATCTGCGAGGCGAACTTCTCTTCGCCGTAGACGCGTAGAATCCGGGCGAGGTCGTGTTCGTTATAGGTGTTGATGACCTCAGCTGCGTTTAAGGTGTTATTACCCGGATCCATCCGCATGTCCAATGGGGCGTCCTCGTTATACGAAAAGCCCCTGCCAGGGATATCGAGTTGCGGCGACGAAACGCCCAAATCGAACAGGAAGCCATCGACCCCGGGCACCTCGGCCGAGCAAAGCAGCTCGTCCAAGTCGCCGAAGTTGCCCTTCAGCAGCTGGTGCGGAACGCCGGGAACCTCGCGGTCCAGACGGGCGCCAGCGGCCTCGAGGGCCATGTCGTCCTGATCGACGCCGAGCAAAAGGCCCGTCTCCCCCACCTGCGCGGCCATCTTTACCGAATGACCGGCACCGCCAAGGGTGCAATCGCAGACAACGGAGCCGCTCTTTAGCCGCAGCGACTCAAGCACTTCGCCGAGCATGACAGGTTCATGCCGATATTCTTGTGTCAAGATCCCACGCTCCATCCGTTACCCGTGCCTTGCCCTTACGAGAAGAAGAGGTCCAGCAGGGCCTCATCGTCATCGTCCTCATCGGCCGCGGCGCGATCCCAAACCTCAAGGTGGTCGTAGTTGCCCACAACCGTGACCTCGCGGTCGAGGTTCGCCTGCTTGCGGAGAGACTCGGAAAGACCGATACGACCGGCACTGTCCACATCCATCGACGTGGTGCGCTTGTTGATCGCCCTCATGAGCTTCTGGTCATTAATGTCACGCGGGTTAAAACCCTCGTGGCCCTCACGACCCGCGAAGAGTCCTTCGACCCACTTATCGAAGGCCTCGGCAGAGAACACGTACAGAGCATCGACATCCAGGGCTTTGAACACGCGAACGTGCTCTCCAAGCTCCTCGCGAAGAGGTGCAGGCAGGGACAGACGACCTTTTGCATCGAGATTGCGCTCGTATGCACCAGTCATTCCCATGTGCGCCCTCCCCTCGGTTACTCAGATGGCACGTACGCGGGGAACCACCCCGCCTGTCGACGTCATTAATAATATGTGGAACCGCCCCATTTTTCAACACCTTTCCCCACCCCATACCCCCCCCCCCCCCCCAAAAACCACCCCCCCAAAATTGAAAAAAACCCCCAAACAAATGGGAATAAAGGGGGCAAAACGGCCCAAAACCAAGAAA
>CATYIV010000032.1 GCA_958407465.1 uncultured Collinsella sp.
GTCCGCGAAGGTCAGCCCTCAGATCCTGCGGTGGGAGACCTAGGCCTCGTTATACACCGTTTTGAGCTTCAGCAGGTGCTGATAGCGGTCCATAGCAGCCTGCTCATTCTCCTTGAAGAGCTCCTCGGCGCGCTCGGGGAAGGAACGCGTCAGCGAAGCGTAACGGGCCTCGTTCATCAGGAACTCCTGATAACCGCCCGCGGGCTCCTTGGAATCGAGCGAGAACTTCTTGCCGGCAGCAGCCTCGGGGTTGAAGCGGAAGAGGTTCCAGTAACCGCACTCGACAGCCTTCTTCATCTCGGCCTGGCAGTTCTGCATGCCACCCTTCTTGATGGAGTGCATCTCGCAGGGGCTGTAGCCGATGATGAGGGACGGGCCGTCGTAGGCCTCGGCCTCGTGAATGGCCTTGAGGGTCTGAGCCGGGTTGGCGCCCATGGCGACCTGCGCCACGTAGACGTAGCCGTAGCTCATGGCGATCTCGGCCAGGGACTTCTTCTTGGTCACCTTACCGGCAGCGGCGAACTGAGCGACCTGGCCCAGGTTCGAGGCCTTGGAGGCCTGACCGCCGGTGTTGGAGTAGACCTCGGTGTCGAAGACGAAGACGTTGACGTTGTGGCCGGAAGCCAAGACGTGGTCCAGGCCACCGAAGCCGATGTCGTAGGCCCAGCCGTCGCCGCCGAAGATCCAGAAGGACTTCTTGGTGAGGTAAGCCTTGTCAGCGAGGATCGCCTTGGAAGCGTCGCAGCCGCACTTCTCGAGCTCGGCAACGTAGGCAGCAGCAGCGGTCTTGGAGGCCTCGGCGTCGTTGACGGAGTCGATCCAAGCCTGGCCGGCGGCCTTGAGCTCATCGGACGGACCATCGGCAGCGATGATGTCCTGGGTAGCGGCGATCAGCTTCTTCTGGACGGCCTCGTAACCGACGGCCATGCCCAGACCGTGCTCGGCATTGTCCTCGAACAGGGAGTTGTTCCACGCCGGGCCGTGACCGTCCTTGTCCTTGCAGTAAGGAGCGGTGGCAGCGGGGTTGCCCCAAATGGAGGAGCAGCCGGTGGCGTTGGAGATGAACATGCGGTCGCCGGCAACCTGGGTCACCAGACGTGCATAGGCGGTCTCGGCGCAGCCGGCGCAGGAGCCGGAGAACTCCAGGTAGGGCTGCTTAAACTGGCTGCCCTTGACGTTGGCCGCGATGAGCTCCTTCTTCTCGGAGACGTTCTCGACCATGTAGTCCCAAACGGGCTGCTGGTCCATCTCCTGCTCGGTGGGAACCATCTCGAGGGCGCCCTTGGGGCAGACCTTGACGCAGTTGGTGCAACCCATGCAGTCGAGCGGGGACACGGCCATGGTGAACTTCATGCCCTTGGCCTTGGGGCCCATGGCGTCGAGCGTGCGGGTAGCCTCGGGCGCGGCGGCGGCCTCGTCCTCGGTCATCGCGAACGGACGGATGGTGGCATGCGGGCACACATAGGCGCACTGGTTGCACTGGATGCACTTGGTCTCGTCCCAGTGGGGAACGACCACGGCGACGCCGCGCTTCTCGTATGCGGAGGCGCCCAGCTCAAACTGGCCGTCAGCGCAATCGACGAAGGCGGAAACAGGCAGGCTGTCGCCATCCATGCGATCGATGGGCTCGAGCAGGTTCTTGACCTGCTGGGCGATGGCGGACTTGGTCTCCTCGGAGAGCTCGACGGGAGCGGCATCCTCGGCGGTAGCCCAGTCGGCCGGAACCTCGAACTTACGGAAGGCGGTAGCGCCGGCATCGATGGCCTTGTGGTTGGCGTCGACGATGGCCTGGCCCTTCTTCATGTAGGACTTGGTGGCCGCGTCCTTCATGTACTGCAGAGCGTCCTCGGCGGGCAGGACCTTGGCCAGCGCGAAGAAGGCGGACTGGAGCACCGTGTTGGTGCGCTTGCCCATGCCGACCTTGGCGGCCAGGTCGATAGCGTCGATCAGGTAGACGTTGACGTTGTTGTTCGCGATGTAGCGCTTGGCCACGGCGGGCATGTGCTCGGCGAACTCCTCGTCGCTCCACTGGCAGTTGACCAGGAAGGTGCCACCCGGCTTGACGTCGCGGACCATCTTGAAGCCCTTGACGATGTAGCTGGGGTTGTGGCAGGCGACAAAGTCGGCCTTGGTCACGTAGTACGGCGAACGGATCGGGGAATCACCAAAGCGCAGGTGCGAAACGGTGACGCCGCCGGTCTTCTTGGAGTCGTACTGGAAGTAGGCCTGAACGTACTTGTCGGTGTGATCGCCGATGATCTTGATCGAGTTCTTGTTGGCGCCGACGGTACCGTCGCCACCCAGACCCCAGAACTTGCACTCGATGGTGCCGGGGGCTGCGGTGTTGGGCGCATCCTCGGCCTCGGGCAGGCTCAGGTTGGTCACGTCGTCGACAATGCCGATGGTGAACTCGCGCTTGGGCTCGTCCTTCTTGAGCTCCTCGAAGACAGCGAACGCGGACGCGGGAGGCGTGTCCTTGCTGCCCAGACCGTAACGGCCGCCGACGACCTTGATACCCGTCTTGCCGGCCTCGTAGAGAGCGGAGACGACGTCCTGGTAAAGCGGCTCGCCGATGGAACCCGGCTCCTTGGTGCGGTCCATGACGGCAATCTTCTTGACGGTCTCGGGGAGAACGTCGACAAAGTGCTTGATGGAGAACGGACGGAACAGGCGAACCTTGACCAGGCCGACCTTCTCGCCGTGAGCGTTGAGGTAGTCGATGACTTCCTCGAGCACGTCGCAGAAGGAGCCCATGCACACGACGACGCGGTCGGCATCGGGAGCGCCGTAGTAGTTGAACAGGCCGTAATCGGTGCCGAGCTTCTCGTTGATCTTCTTCATGTAGCCCTCGACGACGGCGGGAAGCTCGTCGTAGACCTTGTTGCAGGCCTCGCGGTTCTGGAAGAAGATGTCGCCGTTCTCGTGGCTGCCGCGGGTGTGCGGGTGCTCAGGGTTGAGCGCGTGATCGCGGAAAGCCTGGACGGCGTCCATGTCGCACATCTCGGCCAGATCCTTGTAGTCCCACATGGCGACCTTCTGGATCTCGTGGCTGGTGCGGAAGCCGTCGAAGAAGTTAAGGAACGGAGTCTTGCCCTCGATGGCGGCAAGGTGAGCCACCGGCGAGAGGTCCATGACCTCCTGGACGTTGCCCTCGGCGAGCATGGCGAAGCCGGTCTGACGACAGGCCATGACGTCGGAGTGATCGCCAAAAATGTTCAGGGCGTGGGAAGCGACGCAACGCGCGGAGACGTGGAAGACGCCCGGAAGCTGCTCGCCCGCGATCTTGTACATGTTCGGGATCATCAGGAGCAGGCCCTGAGAAGCCGTGTAGGTGGTGGTCAGAGCACCGGCGCCCAGCGAACCGTGAACGGTACCGGCTGCACCTGCCTCGGACTCCATCTCGACGACCTTGACCGGGGTGCCGAAGATGTTCTTTCGACCCTGGGCCGCCCACTGGTCGACATGGTCGGCCATCGGGCTGGACGGCGTAATGGGATAGATTCCCGCTACCTCGGTGTACGCATACGAAACATATGCGGCCGCCTCGTTGCCGTCCATAGACTTAAACTTACGCGCCATATACCCCTCTCCTCTCATATAGGTATACAGGCCCCGGCGATCGCCGGGATGTTGGCGTGATGGGATTTACGCTGTTGCTTCCAATCATCTGGCAGGCAGGCTCAGCAGCAGGTACATGGCGTGGAGAGAAGACATGCCGAGGCGAGGGGCAGCTGATGCGCCCTACAGGCCCGACCGCCCGTCTTGCACATGACCGAGCGCCGCAAAGGCCGCATGCCGGATGCTCCCGGGCACGCCCCGGCGATGGGAAGCGCCCGCAACGAAAATCCGCATGCGGGTTTATTGTACCCCGCCGTCAAGTGTAATTTCGGCAAATATAGGCGTGCGGTAAAGGTTTACCTTGGGTGACTATTGTGCGCCCGGCACCGACGGGCACGGTCCCCTGGAACCCCACAGCAGTTGCGGTGAAATAGGGAGTGTTTTTGCTGTTAACGGCCTTAATCAGTCCCTATTTCACCGCAACTCATTGGGGGAATGAGTTAGAGGGCGCCGAAGAGGATGGCGTAGGTAGTGGATTCGCCGAGTTTGAGCTCGTCGCCGGGATTAAGTTGGGCGGAACGACCGGGCTCGACCTGAATGCAGACGCGCGTGGCCCCGTTTACCACCACGGTTCCGTTGGTGGACGACAAGTCCTCGACGTGCCAGATATTTTGAGCATCGCACCAGATATGGGCATGGCGGGCCGAGACATCGTCGCCGACGTCGGTAATATCGCCCTCACCAGTGGCCAGCGCGCCAATCTCAACACCCTGCTCACTCGGCTGAATCCAGCGCGGGGCGCTCACGACAAAACTGTTTTGTATGCGCAGCAAGCCCAAGGGGTGCGCCGGGGCGGGTTCGCGTTCGCCCGCGGTCATCGACATGCCAAGCGAACGAGGCGTGGATGTGCCTCCGCCACAGGTCGCGTGCGCGTAGTCGATGGCATAGTTCACCGAGGACCGCACATCCGCCGAACAACCGACGGCGACAAACAGCACCAGCACGGCCTCGGCGCGCTCGGCGGGCATGAGTTCTGCCGCCTGGGACAGGCGATCGAGCGCGTTGCGATAGAGATTCGTGTCCTGGTGACACTCTTCGAGCGCGCGTACCATCGGTTCACCTGCAGGACCGCACACCATATTGATCACAGCCGTGGAGTCCATGGGGTTGCGCCGGCGCAAGGCCAGTTGCGACATAATACGCGCAGCCGATGTACCGTATTCGGCAAAGTAGCGCTGCTGAAGCGTGCCGACCGGTGCGCGAACGATAAAGCGGGAAACCCAAGAGCGATCGGCGGCTCGGCTCTGCGGGCTGCGGCCGTCGGCGAGCGGACGGGACGAAAGCACCAAGCCGCACAGCTCGATATGGCTCAGATGCGCCGCGCGCTTAAAGATGTCAAACATGGCCCCGCATGGGGTGAGCTCAACTTGAGATGCCATGACCTAGGCCTCCTTGGTCGTAGAAATAGAATCGGACGATACTTCGACAGGTCCGCCAAAAGTACGGGCAGCTGCGGCTCCACCGGCAAGCGGAGTCGCCATCTGGGCTTTTGTGCGCCGCGGTGCCGAAACGGGAAGCTCAAAGGCAAAGCCCATCGCAAGTAAAAACCACGTAAGCGTATAGGTTGCAACCAGAGCGGCAACAAGGCCGCCCATCACGGCGCGTTGGGAAAATACGCTACATGCAACCACAACCAGCACCGGAGCCTCGCAGGCAGAAAGCGCAAGCACACCCTGCAGGAACCCCGAGCGCCGATCGCGCGCAAGTGCCCCCGCGGCAACGCCGGCCATGCCTGGTAGCGCCAACGCCAGTGCGGCAATAATACCCGGTAGTGGCCCAGACCACACGAGCGATCCCAAAGTCGCCGTCACGCGAGCGCCCGACGCCAGCAGCGCGGCCGAAACCACGACCACAGCCCAAACCGCGCCACAGACGACCGCCGCGCCGACCATCAGCGCGCGACGAACCGCGCGGCCGGACGCATCCATGGGGCACGGCGTGAGCGGCTCGCCGCGGAGCGAACGACCGACATTTTGTGCATAGTGGTCACAAAACGCCGAGAGCGCCGCCTCGACCGCCGCCGGCTCGGGACGATCTTTTTGATGGCTGGACAGACAGGCCATCACCACGTCGAACAGCTGGGCATCGACAAACGCCAGCGCATCGCGTAGCTCCTCGGAATCCGGCTCAAGCCCCAACTGCTGGGCCTGCTCAGCCGCGGCGAGCGCCACATCGGGCTCACGACGAAGCAGCTGAGTCAAATCGCAACCGGGCGCATGGGCACCAATGGGATAGTCGGGCAGCGTGTCCATCTTGAGACGGTAGGGGCTGGCGATGTCGCGCGTCTTTTTGCGCGAACCCGAGGTGCCCGAAGTGCTCGGCGCAGCTTCGTATGGCGCGACGCCGGCAATGAGCTCGTAAACCGTGCTTGCCGCGGCATAGACGTCGATCGCCGGCGACATACGCAAAGCGCGCAGGTCGGGAATATCGTCGGTGAGCATCTCGGGCGGAGCGTAGGCCACCGTCGCGCGACGCAGCGTGGCATAGCGCTCCGTAAACGACGCCTTGCCGCCGGTACCGGCCACGGCCGACGCAGGCTCAAGCGCCAGCGACGAGCCAAAGTCGATCAGGCACAGGTCAAAGGTGCCCTCGGCAAGCTGCCGGTCAAGCGGTAGACGCGCCGTACGCACCATAATATTAGCGGGCGAGATATCGCGATGGACAAAGCCCTCACCCACCAGGCTCATACGGCAGAGCAGATCGAACAGGTCGCGACCCAGACGCGCCGCCACAAGCGGCGACAGGCGTCCGGCATCGTCCACGGCGAGTCGCGAACGCAAGCGGGCAAGTGTCTCGCCCTCGACCCATTCCATGACAATTGCAGGCACACCGTCGACCTCGCCCCAGCCATAGAGGCGGGGAAAGCCCTTAAGGCCCGAAAGGGCGCGATGGCATTCGTATTCCTCGCGAAATGCCGCTTTGAACTTGGCGACCAGCGACTCATGGGCGGCATCGTCGTCAAACTCATCGCGCGTCGGCAAGATGAGCTGTTTGAGTGCTACGTCCTCGCCTTGGGCGTTGACAGCACGCGTCACGCGGCCGATACCGCCACGGCGCATGGTGGCATCGTCGGCAAACAGTATCGTAAAACGACGCAGATAGGCAGGCAGTTCGTCCTGACCGAGCGCAATGGCCGGCTCAAACCCGTCGACACGCGCCAGGCGCAGGCCGACCATGGGATCGCGACCGAGCGATTGTGGTGTGGTGGATGCAAGATCGGTCATCATAGGGCAAGCGCCGCCACGTTATTGTTGAAGTTACCGAGCGCGACGTCATCATCGCCGTAATGGCCGACCCATTGACATAGGTTGGTGTAACAGCCCCACAGATTGGCATACTGCTGATACCACCTTGACCGGGGCGAGAATGTCTGACGACCGAACTCGGCTCGAATGACAAACATCTCCCCGACCAGGCTGTCGCACGGCCTGGGATCTCCCGTAGAGTTATAGGTCGAGACCACGTCATTGGCACGAGAAACATAGCCGTCGAGCATGTTGTACTTGGTCACAAGCCAACTGTGAATGCTCTCTTCCTCAGCAGCGGAAAGGCCGCCGGAGTTTGCATCGTTGTCAGTGTTGCCGCCCGTCGAGCCGCCGTTTCCAGGCCCTCCGGTAGAGGAACCCGACCCAGAGCCGCCGCCCGAACTCGATGAATCCGAGCCGGAGCCAGAAGTATCCGAGCTACCGGGCTTTCCGGACTGCTGGGCGTCCTGCTCCTTTTGCTGCTCGACCTTATTCACCGTTGCCGCCACGCTATTGTTGGACAATCGATCGATGATCTTGGTGTTGGTGAGCACGATGGTTTTGCCATTGGCAAGCGTGACTTCGTTGTCCGGGGCCTCGGCGCCGTCCGCATCGTCGGTGCCAAACACAATATGCCCGACCACACTTGCCCAAGCATATCCAGTCGTGGTGCCCAGATCGCTTTTGGCCTCATGCCCCACGCGCGGTTCGCGTGCGGCATGCGCCTGCATCATGGACGGCACGGTCATGCCATAGGCAGAAACGCCAGCTATGACCAGCACCAGCGAGCACGATAGCAGTGCGTACGCCCGCGGCGCCAAGCCCAGTCGGCGTCGTATGCGCACCGCGGCGCCGCGCTTTGTCTGAGTGCCACCGGGCCGCATGCGTTCTCCTCCAACAAAAACACGCCGCTCGGGAGCGGCGCATTCATTCGAATCCATATTTGAGTGTATCAGCGAACCCAAAAGGTTGCGCAACGAATGAGCAAATTAAGGATGCGAGCGGAAGCATCCATGCGATAAGCGGATACGAAGCATCTTTGTTGCACAACAAACTCACAGTCGCACGGGGAAATTATGACTACCCCGTGCGACTGTGAGGAAAACATACGGCAGGAGCAGGCTCGCCACCTAAATCGCGCGACGGGCCTCGATGGCGCGGCCAAGCGTAAGCTCGTCGGCATACTCCAAGTCGCCGCCCACGGGAAGGCCGCTTGCCAGACGCGACACCTCGACGCCCAACGGCTTGATGGTACGGGCCAGATAGCTCGCCGTGGTCTCGCCCTCAATATTGGGGTTGGTGGCGATGATGACCTCGTGGATGTCCTCGTGGCCCAAGCGTGCCAGCAGCTCTCGAATGTGCAGCTGCTCGGGGCCAATCTTGTCCATGGGACTGATCACGCCGCCCAATACGTGGTAGAGGCCGTGGTAGCTGCCCGTGCGCTCGATCGCCTGGACATCGCGCGGCTCGCCCACCACGCAAATGCGAGTGGTATCGCGCATCGGGTCCTGGCAGATGGAGCACTCGTCGGCCGTGGCGTAGTTAAAGCAGCGGCTGCAAAAGTGGACCTCCTGCTTGACCTCCAGGATGGCCTCGGCCAGGCGGCGCGCCTCCTCGGCGTCGGCCTCCAACAGGTAATAGGCGATGCGCTGGGCCGACTTGGGACCAATGCCCGGCAGACGGCCCAGCTCATCGAGCAGTTTTTGCAGACTGTGGTTGGCACTCATATATATGCGTGTCTTAGAACGGCATGCCCGGGATGTTGAGGCCGCCGGTGATGGCGCCCATCTGCTTGTTGGCGAGCTCGTTGACGCCGCGGACGGCCTCGTTGACGGCAGCCATGATCATATCCTGCAGCATATCGACGTCCTCGGGATCGAGCGCATCGGGATCGATGGTGAGGTTGACGAGCTCCATCTCGCCGTTAACGGTCACCTTGACCATGCCGCCGCCGGCAGAGGCGTCGACGGTCTGGGACTTGAGGTTCTCCTGCGCGGCGGCAAGCTGCTCCTGCATCTTGCGAGCCTGCTTCATCATCTGCTGCATGTTCATACCGGCCATGATGGCTCCTTTACGTGCGGCCGCACGCCGAGCTGCAAGGGCAGCCGGAGCACGGCGGGACTTTCAAACTCAAAAATCGTACCACGGCGCGCGGCGAGAGAGCGGGGCGGACGTGTTACCTCAGTCGATATACATGTCCTCCAATACAAACCGCACTCAAAGATTATGCAAGGTCGAATTATGCAAGGTTGCATAATATCGCACACTCAATCTAGTAGAGCCGAATCCGGCATTTCATGTGCGCCACTAAATAGCTAAATGCCGAACCGCTGCTCGAGGCGGCGCACATGGCGGCAGGGTATAATTTGATTGCCATAGATAGTAATTTGGAGGTGCCCCATGAATGCCCCCAACGCGCTCCAAAACATCCGCTCAAAACACCCCGTTGCATATGTGGTTCTCTATCTCTTTGTCGGCTGGGCATTGCTGGTTGTCATCACCCATGCCATAGCTTTTGGAGCAGAACTGCTGATAGCCAGCTCGGACCAGCCCGTCGTCAAATGGGAGACGACCGATGAGTGCACCGACGGAACCCGAACCGTCTACTACAACAGCCCGTCCCTCTATCAAGAGTTCAAGGTCAAGATAAAGGACTTCAAGATTGTCGATGCCGAGCTAGGCGTTTATTTGGCAATCGGAGCAACCATTAACGCCGAGCAAGTCGAGTACACGGACAGCCATGCGACGTATCGTATCGACCTCAGCATCCTAGGCCGACCGTCACGCACCTGTCTGCTCAAATGCGACATACGCGGCACCACACTACACATGTCCGAAATACAGATGCGCCCGGACAAGGGGTCCTCTTCTTGAGCAGTATACCCGCCTGCGCAGCTACTCCACCGGCTTGAAGATGGTGGCCTGGCCAAAGACGCTGCGGATGAGGGCCTTGGCCTCGTCCTCGGTCTGCGGGATGCTCGGGGCTGCGCCCTGATGGCCGAAGGGGCTGCCAGCACCGGGATTGGATTCCCAGGGAGCGGCGGGGACGTCGTCGTTTGCAGAGGCTGCGGGTGCCACAGCAGCGGCCTTGGTCGCGGACGCCGCACCCGGCACGTCGAACGGGGGCAGATCGTCCCCGCCGGCATCGGCAGCAAAACCACCGACCATAGCATCGTCGTAGGGCACCTGCTCGGATTCCCATGGCGCAGCCTGCGCAGGCGGCTGAGCCATGGGGACGGACGCGCGCTCGGGCGCTCGGGGCGCGGGCTCGGTCGGGAGCTTGCCCGTGGCAGGAGCACCGGCAGGGTTGTCGGAGCGCAGCCAAGGGGCCTTGGCCAGGTCGGATGACTTGGGCGCAGGCGCGGCAGCGGACTTGGGCGCGGGGATCGGAGCAGCCGGTTTGGGCGCCGCGGGCTTAGGCGCCGACGGGGTCGATGCCGCTACCGGTGCCGTTTGCTGCTGCGACGCGCTGGCGCTCGAGGATGCAGGGGCCGCCGAGAACACGGGTTGCGGGTCCGCAGATGCCGCAGCCCGTGCAGATGGAGAATGCTCCTCATGTTGAGGAGCCGGCGTGCCACCCCCATCCAGGACATAGTCGACGGTGCGACGACCGAAAACCGCGCAGACCGTCGGCAGGACCACCGACTGCGTATCGGCGCGACCGAGCATCTTAATGGCAAAAGTCGAACCCGCGGGGAACGAGACCGTAAGCTTGGAGCCGTCGTCGGCCGTGGCGCGGGCGTTGAGCAAAAGCCCTGCGTAGGAAGCCTGACGCGCCTTGACACGCTCGACGACCTCGGCCCATTTGCGCTGCAGCTCTCCGGCATCCTCGACCGCGGGCGTCTCGGCAGCACCGGCGGCGGCAACCTGGGCGGCATTGTTGGGCTGGGGCTTAGGTGCCGGAGCGGTGGCAGGCGCGGGGGCCGCAACGGGCTGAGGCGCAGGCGCTGCAGGCTTGGAGGCTGACACGGACGCAGAACGGGGCGCAGGCTGGGCAGCCGGAACAGCAGCGCCGCGGTCCCAAGGCATGCCACCCTGATGCGCGGACGTAGCAGCGGGGGCAGCGGATGCCACCGAAGTGGCAGCACGGGCGCCCGAAATGAGCGTCGGCTGTTGGGCAGCAGCGGGTACGGATGCTGCAGGCGCGGCGGCCTGAGCAGCAGCCACGCTCGCCGGCACGGCGGCGTTGGCAACCATGGCCTCCAGGCGTGCCACGCGCTCGGCCAATGCCTCAATCGTTAAATCAGCCTCGGGACGCGCCAGACGCGTGCAGGCAATCTCGAGCACCAGGCGCACGTCGCTCGAGCCCCTCATCTCCAGTGCGGCACCGTCGAGCACTGTCAGCACACGAGCCAGGCGGTCGGCAGGATGCTCGCCAAAGGCAGCGGCCTCGGCAGCAAGCGCCTCGGCCTGCTCGGAGCCGCCCTCAAACAACTCGGCACGGGCACCGGCAACGCAGGCAACATACACGTCGCGCACGTGCGCCACCAGGTCGCGCGTCAGCTCCAGCAGATCGTTACCTTCCTCGACCTGCGCGCGAATAAGCCCATACAGCTCGGCAACATCGCGATCGGCAATGGCGCGGGAAAACTCGCCCAGAATCTGGTCCGAAACCTCGCCTAAAAGCGAGCGGGCGTCGTCCGCATGCACAGAACCGTTGCCAAAGACGCTCAGCTGCTCCAGCGTGGACAACGCGTCGCGCATGCCGCCCTTTGCATGGCGCGCCACGATAGCCAGCGCCTCGTCGTCGTAATCGAAGCCCTCCTGCTCGCACACGTATGCCAGGCGATGCTCGATATCCTCGTTGCCGATGCGATGGAAATCGAAACGCTGGCAGCGCGAGAGGATGGTCTCCAGAATCTTTTGCGGGTCGGTGGTGCACAGCACAAAGATCACGTGTGCCGGCGGCTCCTCAAGCGTCTTGAGCAGCGCGTTGAACGCCGCCGTCGTGAGCATGTGGACCTCGTCGATGATATAAATCTTGTACTTGCCGCGCACTGGGGCAAAGTTGACGGAGTTGATGATCTCCTCGCGCACGTTGTCCACGCCGGTACGGCTTGCGGCATCGAGCTCGTAGACATCCGGGTGGTTGCCCTCGGCGATGAGCTCGCACTCCTCGCAAGTACCGTCGGGCATGCAGCCGCTTGCACCCTCGGCGCGCGCCGCCTCGGCATTGCGGCACAGCAGCGCCTTGGCCAGAATGCGCGCCATGGTGGTCTTGCCCGTGCCGCGCGGTCCGCAGAACAGGTAGGCGTGGGACAGGCGCCCCTCGGTGATGGCGTGCTCGAGCGTCGAGACGATATGTTGCTGGCCCACCACGGAGTCGAAGGTGAGCGGGCGATACTTTCGGTACAACGATTCCATGGGTGCTCCCCCGGGTATACTGAGTCTTGTTGCCGCGGCGGCCATGCGGTCGCACGGCATACTGCATTCCATAATACCCGTACGGCGAGCCCGCCGCGATAGGAGTCCAAAGAGCATGGCAGACGCAGAGAGCAACCTCGTCCCCTCCGAAGCAGCCGACCAGGTCGAGGTCGCGCTCGAGGAGCAGGCCGCAGCCGACGACGGCATCCTGTACCTCAACGAGTACCAGTACGAAAACGACCTGGTCACCGACTTCGCCCGCCTGGTCGCCTCGCCCAGACGTCGCGGCTCGCTGTATGTCGCCGCGGCAATTGCCGCGCTCATCGGCATCGGCATGCTGGTGGCCGGCGGCAACTGGATCAAGTTTGGCGTCGTCCTGATCGTGTTCGGCGCCTTTTTGGCCTGGTGGAGCAAAAACCTGCACCACACCCTCGCCCGCGACTTTATCGACGCCGTTGAGGCCGACGAGTCCATGGGTGGCCGCTATCGCCGCGTCGCCGCCAACGAGGACGGCCTGATGGTTTGGGGCAAGAGCGGCAAGTCACAGTTCTTCCCGTTTGAAAAGCTCGACCACGTGCTCGACGGCGAGCGCATCTTTGTGGCCATGTTCGCCGACCAGGGCGTGACGATCCCTAAGGACACCTTTGTCCGCGGCGATGCCGAGCAGTTCGGTCCCTTCCTTAAGGCGCGCATCAACAAAAAACTCCGCATCGAGACCAAGAAGAAGAAAATGAAGGCCGAGAAGGCCGCCGCCGAGGCCGAGGAGGGCGACAAGCCCCAGGAGACCAAGCGCAAGCAGAAGAAGAACAAGAAGAAGCGCTAAGGCCAAGCCAGACAGGCAGCCTCGCATCCCGCTATCCTCCCCATGCACCCGAGCGTGCTACACTAGCAGCATCTATGCCACCGCGAACGGCTCGGCTCCGCGCCCGCCACTCGCAAACGAACTTTAAACGCACGAGGGTTGGCCATGCCGCTTTTCTCGCAACATACCGCCCGGTTCTCGCCGGACGTTCCCTTGGAGGGCACTAGCTCTCGCGAGCTGCTCAAGCGGTACCAGCCGCTCGAGACGCTTGCGACCGGCGGTTTTGGCTCCATCGAGATTTGCCGCGACACGCATCTGCGCCGTCGCGTGGCCATTAAGCGCATCCCCCTTATCAACGGCGCCGGCATGCCCGCCAGCGACATCATGGACGTGCTGCGCGAGGCGCATACCGCCGCCATGCTTCAACATCCCAATATCGTGCAGGTTATCGACTTTACGCACGACACCGCCTATGCCTACCTGGTCATGGAGTATGTCGACGGTATGTCGTTGGCCGAGTTTTTGCATCGCGTGGACGGCCACTCGCTCACCTTTGACGAGGCCGCGGCCATTGCCGACGCGCTGGGTCAGGCACTCACCTTTGCCCATGCAAACGGCGTGCTTCATCTGGACATAAAGCCCGCCAATGTGCTTATCGACCATTCGGGCAATGTAAAGATCACCGACTTTGGCATGGCGCGGCTGTCGTCCGCCGGCGGCTTTGGCGGATCGCGCGGCGGCACCATCGGCTACATGCCGCCCGAGCAGCTCGATATCGAGACCGGCACGGTCGACGAACGTGCCGATGTCTTTGCCCTTGCCTGCGTGATCTACGAGGGCCTGTGCGGCAGTGCCCCCTTTATGGCGGCCACGCCTGCCGACTCGCTCGACCGCATCATCGGCGGCGCCACCTATCCCAGCGAACTGATCCCTCACTTTCCCCCGGGGGCCGAGGCGGCGCTCATGAGCGCTCTCTCCCCCATGCCGCAAGACCGCCCCGATAGCATCGAGGCATTCTGCGACCGACTCCTTGCCGGCTTGGGGAGCGTGCGCGAAGGCCGTCGCAGCTTGGAGCAGATGGTAGGCGAGCTTTCGAATGACGAGTGCGCGGCAGATGATATCGAGCCATCGAGCTACGAGGATGACACCGTCGAGGTCGACCCCGCACTTGGCTGGGCGGGCACGCGCTGGGGCCGCGCACGCAATTACACCATGCGCGGCATCTCGGCGCTCTCATGCGGAGCCTTCAGCTTTTTGCTTATGCAGACAGCCGGCGTCGCGACGCTTCCCGGGCTGGTCGTGGCGGCCGTCGCCATTGGCGCGGCGGCAGGCTTGGCCCCGCAGATTGGCTCGGCCATCTCGGCCGTGGGCTTTTTGGTGCTCATGGCCAACGCCACCATGCAGGCGCAGGGCATCCTGTCGATGCTGCCGGTCGCGGTCATTTTTGCCGCTGCCATGTCCGGTTGGTGGATTGCTTGGGGACGCACCGAGGCGGCTGCGAGCGCGACGCTCACCTGCGCGCTTGCGCTGGGTTGCCTAACCGGCGACGCCCTCCTTGCCGCCGGAGCCGCCACGAGCATCGCGGCGTTTTGGCTCGGCCCGGCAAGCGCAGCGGCGGCCACGGGCATGGGCGCACTCTTTGCCCGCCTTGCCGCAGCGGCTCTCTCTGCGGGAGGCGTACTGGGGCTTAGCAATGTCGTCGCAGCGCTGGGAGACGCGCTCCTTCTCGCTGCAATCGTGCTGGTTGCAGCAATAGCCGCGGCAACATCGCTGCTGCTCAATGCTCATGCCAAGCGCGCCGAGCAGGGATCGAACCTTGCCGCCATCGTCGCAATTGCCGTCGCCGGCATCGGCTCGGCCGTATCGTTCTGTCTTGCACACCATATGGAAATTGCCAGCCTTGCAGCCGCGGTCGTCGCCAAGGCGGCGGTTGCGGGAACCCTATCCTCTATAATCGTTGGGATATGCCTATATTTGCTCGGATACCAAAGAACCTATACGGAGAGTGATCTTTCGTGAACTTCCTGAACATCTTCGAGGACCACGTGGCCGGCATCTTCGGTGCCACCCGTGCCCCGTTCTCCTTTAAGAAGCTTGCTAAGCAGGCCGCTCGCGACATGGAGGATCAGACTCTGGTGATTAACGGCGTCAACACGGCGCCGGCACTCTATACCATCCTGATCGCCGCCGACGACGATCCCATGCTCGCCCCGTTCTACCCCGAGCTTTCGCGCGAGGTCCGCGAGTTTGTGAAGGCGCAGGCCGAAAAGCGCCGCTATGTCTTTGTCGGCGAGCCCCTCGTGCGCTTTATGATCGATCCGCAGCTGCGCGCCGGCAAGTTCTCGGTCTTTGCCGAGAACGTCGATGCCCCCACGCTCGGCCGCCTGTACGAAGAAGAGCGCGCCTATCAAAACGGCCTGGGCCAGAACAACTCCGCGGCAAGCCGTGCCGCCAGCGCCCCGCGCGCCGGCCAGCAGCAGTTTGCTGCCCCGCAGCAGCAGCGCCCCGCCGCCATGCCCCAGCAGCAGCCGACGCCTCGCGCCGCCGCTCCCGACCCGCTTGCCGTGGCAGACCCCTTCGCGCCTAGCGTCCCCGACCCCGCCGCCGCACCCATCCCGGTGCCTCAGACCGTCTCGCGCGACGCGCTTGCCGGCATGGGCGGAGCCGCCGCGACCGGTGCCGCCGTGGGCCTAGGCGCCGCAGCCGGCATCGCCTCCAACATGGCGAGCACTCGCGCCCCGCAGCGCCCGCTCGCCCAGCTCGTCGACGTCGTGAGCGGCGAGAGCCATAGCATCACCTCCGCACAGGTGACCATCGGTCGCGAGCGCTCAGTTTCCGACATTGCCCTGCGCGACCCCAACGTGTCGCGCCGCCACGCCCAGCTCACCTTTACGGGCTCGGATTGGTCGATCGAGGACCTCAATTCCACCAATGGCACGCTCGTCAACAACCGCCGCATTACGCGCTGCCCGCTGCGCAACGGCGATCTGCTGACGTTTGGCCTGAGTACCTTTGAATTTAGGGGATAGTCGCTTATGAACATCGATATCGTCCTTTTTGCAGGCCGCATCGTCTTGGTCGCCCTGCTCTATATCTTCCTGTTCGCCGTCATGAAGACCGGCGTGGGACTTGTGCGCGGGCAGCGCCGCGACTCGGCTATCTGGACGATTGATGTGGACAAGGGTCCGCGCGGTATCCGCGGCATCCACGTAGACATGCTCGGCCCCGTCATCGTCGGTCGCTCGCCATCTTCGGACATCTGCATCAACGAACCGTTCGTCTCGGCCTCGCATGCGCGCTTTTCGCTGCAGGGCCCGGCGCTCATCATCGAGGACCTCAACTCGCTTAACGGCACGCTCGTCAACGGCCGCCAGCTCGTGGAGCCCGCGACGCTGCGCGAGGGCGACGAAGTCCAGATTGGCGACGTGGTCATGAAGGTGAACCGTCGATGATCGACGAGGAGAACAAGTCCGCAACTATGACCGAGGCGCCGGCTGCCGCCGCAGCTGCGCCGGCCCACGCCGCTCCGGCGGACTCCACACCCGTGGAGCCCGAGGACACCGTGTTCTCCCTGCCTCTTTCGCATGTAACGCATGATATTTCGGATCTCGCCGATAACGAGGACGAAGAGGATGCCGTAGCGGCGCCCATCGGCGCACATGCTGCGGAACAGCCCACAGCGCCCGAAGCAACCCCAGCGCCGGCTCACTTTGCAGAGCCCGTCGCCGCGGCAATCAACGAGAGCGCTACGGTGTTTGCGGCACCCGAGCCCGCCGCGCCGGCGTTTCCCATAGCCCCGGCATCCGAGGTTGCGCCCGCGTCTACGCCGGCGCCCGAGGCGGGGACATCCCCCGAGGACGGCCCTGCACCCAAGACCCCGCAGCCTGCGCCCGCAAGCGAGTCCGATGCCGTGGCCGAGCCCGCCGCCCAGTCGCAAAGCACGCCCGCGGCGTCGCACTTTGCGACGCCCGAGCCTATAGACGTCAGCCCGCAAGACGACGAGTCGACCGCCCGCGTTTCCGAGGAGCCCGACTCCCCGGACACCGGTGATTCCGAATCAAACGCCGAGACCGACACCGTCTCTCCCGGTGACACCGCCGAGATCGACGTTGCTGCCGTTGAGGCCAAGCTCAAAGACCCCGGCTCGACCATGAGCTTTGAGCCCCTGACCGAGGAGCGCATCGAGACCGACTCGACCTATGATGCCGGTACCACCACGCAACTCATGTGGGGCGCCCGCTCCGACGTTGGCTGCGTGCGCCCGCACAATGAGGATTCCTACCTGGTGCAGTCGCCGCTCTTTTGCGTATGCGACGGCATGGGCGGTCACGCCGCCGGCGAGGTAGCCTCTTCCATCGCCGTCGAGACTATTGCCAAGACGGCCCCGCAGTCCGCCGACGCAGCGCGCCTGGCCGCAGCCGTCGAGGCAGCCAACGCCGCCGTAATCGAGGCGGCCCTGAACGGCCTGGGCAAGCCCGGCATGGGCTGCACAGCCACCTGCGCCTATATCGAAAACGACACGCTCGCCATCGCCCACGTGGGCGACTCTCGCGCCTACCTGCTCCACGAGGGCACGCTCATCCGCGTGACCCGCGACCACTCCTACGTGGAGGAGCTCGTGGACGCTGGCGAGATCACGGCAGACGAGGCTCGCGTCCACCCCAACCGTTCGGTCATCACCCGCGCACTGGGCTCGGACCCCGCCATGTATGCCGACCACTTCACTCTGCATATCGAGGAAGGCGACCGCCTGATCCTGTGCTCCGACGGCCTCTCGAGCATGATTCCCGATAGCGATATCGAGAACATCGCCACGCAGTCCTCAACCGCGCAAATCTGCGTCGACAACCTAGTGGACGCGGCGCTTGCCGCCGGCGGCCACGACAACGTGACCGTAGTAGTCGTTGACCTGGTTGACGATGGCGTCATGCGCGAGGCGCAACGCGTGCGTCGCCGCAACGTTACTATCGCCGCCATCCTGGCCCTCGTCTTTGTGCTGGCAGCTGGCATCTGGGCCTACACGGGTGTCACCGGCTCGTACTACCTGGGTACCTACCAGGGCAATGTCGCCGTCTGGCGCGGCCTGCCCGGCAAGCCACTCGGACTCAAGCTCCACTGGCTCGAAAGCGAAACCAGCATCAAGCTGTCCGACCTGCCCGAAGACACGCAAAACCGCCTCAAGGCGGGCATTCCGCAAACAAGTGTCGACGATGCGCAGGACACGATATCCAAGTACCGCCACCAGATCGACGAGGAGCAGACCCGCCAGGTGATCGACGCGCAAACGATTCGCGACAACACCAATCAGGGATCGGCCTCCGAATCAGATTCCGAGAAAACCGCCGAACAGTCCGCCGAGGCCGAAGCCTCCGATAAGAATTAGAAAGGGAGTGCCGCTTATGAGTCGCCGCAACACCGAGCTGCTCTTGCTCATCGCCTCGGCGTTCCCCGTCATCCTGCTGTATGCGATGTACGTCCTCACCGCGGGCGCTGCCATCTCCTTTGAGACGCTCGCCGTACCGATCGGCCTCTTTGCCGCCTTTGCCGCGGCCCACATTGCCGTGCGCATCTTGGCGCCCGGTGCCGACCCCGCCATCCTGCCCATCGTATTTATACTTTCGGGCATCGGCATCACGTTCGTGACGCGTCTCGCCCCCGCTCTCGCCATCTCACAGCTCATCATCCTGTTTGTCTCGGTGGCGCTCATGGTGGGAACGCTTGCACTAGTCAAAAACCTCGACGTGGTCATGCGCTACAAGTACACCTTTGGCATTATCGGCATCATCCTGCTGATGCTGCCCATCTTTATCGGCACCACGATCTCGGGCTCCAAGCTGTGGATTCGCATCGCGGGCTTTACCATCCAGCCTGGCGAGTTCGCCAAGGTCTTTATCGTCCTGTTCCTGGCCGGCTACCTAGCCGAGAACCGCGAGCTGCTCTCCATCTCCAACCGCAAGATCCTGGGCTTTAAGATCCCTCGTCTGCGACTGCTGCTGCCGCTGTTTGCCGTGTGGGGTGTGTGCCTGCTCGTCGTCGTCTTCGAACGCGACCTGGGTTCGGCCGTGCTGTTCTACACCATCTTCTTGCTGATGCTCTACGTTGCCACGGGGCGCTTTTCGTATGTCGTTATCGGCCTTGCGCTCTTAGCCGTTGGAGCCGTGGGCGCCTACAAGTTCCTGTCGCACGTTCAGGTGCGTTTCCAGGTTTGGGTCGATCCGTTTAAGGACGCCCAGGGCCAGGGCTACCAGATTGTCCAGTCGCTCTTCTCGCTTGCCGACGGCGGTCTGGTCGGCGTTGGCATCGGCAACGGGATGGCCAACAACATCCCCGTCGTCGAGTCCGACTTTATCTTCTCGGCCATCGGCGAGGAGATGGGTCTTTTGGGCGGCGGCGCCGTGCTCATCCTGTTTATGCTCTTTGCCGTGCGTGGCCTCACCACAGCTGCCCGCGCTAAATCCGACCTCGCCGCCTTTAGCGCCACCGGTCTTACGGCAGCCATCAGCTTCCAGGCCTTTTTGATCGTGGGCGGCGTCACCCGCCTGATCCCGCTGACCGGCGTCACTCTGCCCTTTATGAGCCAGGGCGGCTCCTCGCTGCTGGCGAGCTTTATCATCGTCGCGCTCCTGCTGCGCGCCGGTGACGAGGCTACCGGACGCGAGGCCGAGCTTACCGGCACCGGCACCATGGCCGCCATCACCGATGATCAGGTCGCATCTGCCGCCGCCCCGACGGGCACGCGCTTTGCCACCTCGTCTTCCTACGGCAGCGGCAGCCATTCCGTCGGCTCGCGCATGCGACTTCGCCTGCTCGACACGCCTGAATCCGGTGTGCTCGGCCGCGTTGCGCTCGCCAACCGTCTAACCCGCGCGGTGCTCGCCTTTACGGCGCTGTTCGCCATCCTTATCGGCAACCTCACCTATGTCCAGGTCATTAAGGCCAAGGACTATCAGGACATGCCGACCAACAACCACACCATCGCCCGCTCCAAGTACATCCAGCGCGGCTCCATCATCACGTCCGACGGCGTGACGCTGGCCGAGTCGCTGCAGCAGGAGGACGGCACCTACGTACGCTCCTACCCCAACGGTAACCTGGCAGCGCACGTGGTTGGCTACGTGAGCCAGCAGTATGGCACCACCGCCATCGAGAGCGTCATGAACGACACGCTCACCGGTTCTAAGGACTACTCCAGCTGGAACAATGCCATCGCGTCGCTCGCGGGCCAGACCCAGCCGGGCAACACCGCCAAGCTCACCATCGACTCGCGTATCCAGACGGCGGCCGAGCAGGCACTCAAGGGCTTTAAGGGCGCTGTAGTGGTCATCGACCCGCGTACCGGCGCGGTGCTCGCATGTGCCAGCTCGCCCACCTACGACAACACCAACATCGATGCCCTGCTGCAGACGGGCGGCGGCGAGGACGGCTCCATGTACAATCGCGCCATGGACGCGCTGTACACGCCGGGTTCCACGTTTAAGGTCGTTACGCTTTCCGCGGCACTCGAGACCGGTACCGCCAGCCTGACCAGCACCTACCAGGCGCCCGGCTCCATGGATATCGGCAACGCACCGGTCACCAACTATGCCAACGAGAGCTACGGCACCATCAGCCTGCAGCAGGCCTTTGCCGTGTCCTCCAACGTCGTCTTTGGCCAGGTGGCAAACGAAGTTGGCGCAAACACGCTCGTACAGTTTGCCAACGCCTTTGGCTACGGCCAAAAGCTCGGCCAAGACCTGACCTCCGCGGCCTCCATCATGGCCGACCCATCGCTCATGACCGAATGGGAGACCGCCTGGGCCGGCGCCGGCCAGCCTGTCGGCATGGACCATACGCCCGGCCCGCAGACCACCGTCATGCAAAACGCCGTGATTGCCGCCGCCATCGCTAACAGCGGCGTGGTCATGGACCCGTACTTTGTAGCCCAGGTACTCGCTCCGGACGGAACCGTGGTCAAGACCACGCAGTCCCGCTCGCTGGGGCAGGCCGTCAGCTCCGCCACGGCCGACCAGGTCAAGCAGGCTATGCTCGCGGTTGTCCAGTCCGGTACCGGTACCGATGCCCAGATTCCGGGCGTCAAGGTCGCCGGCAAAACCGGTTCGGCCGAGACCGGCGGCACCAACGTCAACTCGATGTTCGTTGGCTTTGCACCTTACGATTCACCCACGGTCGCTATCTCGGTGGCCTTGGAGGATTTCGACAAGCATGACGTCAAGGCCGCCAAGATCGCCGGTATCGTCCTGACCGCGGCGCTTGCCGCACAGGGAGCGTGATGCCCATGATCGAATCGGACACCCGAGGCGCGCCGCGGCCGAAGAGTTAGCGGCAACGCGCCAAACGGCCCCAGCGGCCACATCGTAGGTACTACACACATCGTTGAGCGAATAGTTATGTTAGGAGCAGGAATGGAACAGAGGGTCCTCGGGGGAAGATACCTCCTCAAGGATAAGGTGGGAACAGGCGGCATGGCGACCGTCTACCGTGCACAGGACCAGGTCCTCGACCGCACGGTAGCCGTCAAGATTATGCTGCCGCAGTATGCTGGCGACGCAACCTTCGCCGCACGCTTTAAGCAGGAGGCCCAGGCAGCAGCCGGTCTCTCCTCACCCTATATCGTGGGCGTCTACGATTGGGGCAAGGACGGCGACACCTATTACATCGTCATGGAGTACCTGCGCGGCACCGACCTTAAGAGCGGCATCAAGAGCCACGGCGCCCTCGACCCCAAGAAGGTCGCCCAGATCGGCTCGCAGATCAGCTCCGCGCTTTCGGTCGCCCACAAGCACGAGATCATCCACCGCGACATTAAGCCGCAGAACATCATGGTGCTGCCCGACGGCAACATCAAGGTGATGGACTTTGGCATCGCGCGCGCCAAGAACAGCCACCTCACGCAAGACAACAACGTGCTGGGAACCGCCCACTACGTCAGCCCCGAGCAGACCCGTGGTCAGGACCTCGGCCCCACCTCGGATATCTACTCGCTGGGCGTCGTGATGTACGAGTGCGCCACCGGCCGCGTCCCCTTTGACGGTGACGACGCTATCTCGGTCGCACTCAAGCAGGTCAACGAGCTGCCTATTCCGCCGAGCCAGATCAACTCCGGTGTCGACGCCGACCTTGAGCGCATCATCCTCAAGTGCATGGAGAAGGACCCGGCAAACCGCTTCCAGACCGCCGACGAGCTGCGTCAGGTGCTCAACAGCTACCTGTCGGGCCGTGCCGTCAACGTCTCGGAGCCCACGCGCATCATCGGTGCCCCCGGTGAGCTGGGCGCCACCAAGACTCGCGAGCTTTCCGATCAGACGCGCGCCATGGTGCGTCCCGTCTCGGGCGTGAGCGGCCAAAATACCGCCCGTAGCTCGGTTTCGGGCTCCACCGGCTCCTACGAGGTCGAAAAGCCCAAATCCAACAAGAACAAGATCATCGCCGCCGTGGTGGCAGCCGTTGCCGTCATCGGCATCGTGGTGGCCTTTGCCACAGGACTCTTTGGCGGCGAGCAGGTCACCGTGCCCGATGTGCTGGGCAAGGACCAGCAGACTGCCGTCGAGCTGATCAAGGAAGCCGGCCTCGAGGTCGGCACCATCGACCAAAGCTACAATGACGATGTCGACGAGGGCAAGGTCGCCGAGCAGACGCCCAACGGCAACACCAAGAAGGCCAAGGGCACCAAGGTGAACCTGGTAATCTCCAAGGGCCCCAAGCCCTCCGAGAAGGTTGAGGTTCCCCGGCTTGTCGGCCTGACCAAGGACCAGGCAGAAGCCGCGCTGGCAAGCGTTGGCCTGAAGGGCAACGCCTCCGAGGAGGCCAACGAGGCCGATGAGGGCCAGGTCTTTGAGCAGAGCACCGAAGCCGGTAAGGAAGTCGCGAAGGGCACGACCATCTCGTACAAGGTCTCGAGCGGCCCGGATACCACGTCCGTCCCCGATCTGACCGACATGACCGAGGCCCAGGCGCGCAACGCCCTCGATATGGCAGGCTTTGGCGTCGACGTTAGCTACCAGGAGAACGACTCGGTTACCGAGGGCACCGTGATCAGCTGGAACCCCAGCGGCAAGCAGAAGCCCGGCGCCACGATTACCGTCGTCATTGCCAAGAAGTCCGGCAAGGCCACCGTCCCGGGCAACCTGTACGGTAAGAGCATTTCCGCCGCTGTTACCGCGCTCAACAACGCCGGTTTCTATAACATTGGCTTCTGTGACCAGAACGGCAATCCCGTAAGCGGTAACGAGGATGCCACCGTTACGGGCGTCTCCCCCACCGGCAAGCAGTCCACCGACAGCACGATTACGCTGACGGTCGCACTTTCTGGCTCGGGTTCGGGCTCTGGCTCGGGCACGGGTGACGATTCCGGTACGACCAACTAGCCGCCACCCTACCGCTCATCACGGCTCTCGCCGCAAACATATTCGCTCACAGGCGCCCGCTTGCTTCCCCAGCAAGCGGGCGCTTTCTTTATCTGAAGCAGCGAATACTACGGCATGCCTTAAACCAAAAGAGCCCGGCACCGTAACGGTACCGGGCTCGATATTCCTCTGGTGCCCCCGGGCGGATTCGAAAACTCCCCCCGCGGGGAAATTGGTGACGCGGGTGTCGACGGCCCGAATCCGCCGACAGCTCCCACAAACCAGAAACGGCGCTGCTCTCGCGACGCCGTCATAATCTTCTGGTGCCCCCGGGCGGATTCGAACCGTCGACACCCGCTTTAGGAG
>CATYIV010000033.1 GCA_958407465.1 uncultured Collinsella sp.
GGCCCGTGGGTTATACCCTAAGAGCAAACCACCCTTTTTAAGGGTGGTTCTGATTATGCCGAGGGGCTTCCTATCGTGGCAGGCGAATCGTAAAGCGGCTGCCGACCCCTTCGACCGAGGTCACACCGATGACGCCGCCGTGGCTGTCGACGATCCACTTGGCGATCGCAAGCCCCAGACCCGAACCCTGTGCGCCGGCATCGCGCGCGTTGTCGGCACGGTAGAACCGCTCGAACGCGTGAGCTGCGGATTCCTGGTTCATGCCGATGCCCTCGTCCTCAACACTTATGTCGATCGTGTCCGCGCCCGCATCCGGTGTTATGCCAAATGTGACGGTCGTTCCCGCATCCGAGTACTTGGCGGCGTTTTGCACGATCACGCGCAGAGCCTGCTTCACGAGCGCCACGTCGACGGGCGCGTCGCAGCGCGGGTCGCTGGCAAGCGCAGCGTCAGAAGCCAGCCGATACGTGTGCTCGGTATCGATCATCTGCGATTCTTCGCATACCTCGCTGACCAGTGCAGCCAAGTTGGTATGCGCGCGCCGCAGGACCGTGCGCCCGGCATCGCCGCGCGCCAAAAACAGCAGCTGCTCCACAAGCTCTTGCATGTGCTCGCTTTCGGCTTTAAGGGACGCGATGGATTCCGCCAGCACGTCCGGGTCGTCCTTACCCCAGCGGGCGAGCATGTTCACGTAGCCCTGAATCACCGCGATGGGCGTGCGCAGCTCGTGGCTCGCGTCGTTGACAAAGCGCATCTGCTGCAGCTTGGCCTCTTGCATCTGGCGCAGCAGGCGGTTGAGTGCGACCTCGATGCTTGCCAGGTCGGCGTCGCCGGTGGTGACGCTCGGCGAGTCGACGCTTGCGCGCTCGATGGCCTGCTCCAGTGTTTCCATTTTGCCGCCGGCGAGTTGCATGCGGCCGAGTTCGTCCACGCGCAGGGCCAGATCGTTGAGCGGCGCCATGGTGCGGCGCACGCGGCGGGCGCCGCCGAGCATGTTGAGCACGCTGATGACCTGCCAACCCACAACGACAAGGTAGAGAGGCCATAGCGTGACGAGGTCCTGCGCGAGGGGGAAAGTCTTGGTGGTACGCGCGAGCTCGACGGTATAGGTGAGCGTTGTCAGGTCCCAGCCGCGCGCGGGCGTCAGCGTCATGCCGCGAACGGTGGCGCTGGGGATCCATCCTGCGGTAAACGCGCCGTTGGGCAGCGTCTGGTTGTATCCATAGACGAGGATCGCCGCCGCAATCACCACCAGCAACAGATCGAGCCAGACGTAGCTCATCAGGCGGCGCCACATATAGCTCCAGTTGATGGCGCGGGCGATGGAGGTGACGCGCTTGGCCTCGGCGTTACGTGCGGCAGACATAGCCCACCCCGCGCACGGTCTGGATGATGCGGGCACCGCCGGCGTCCTCGATCTTGGCGCGCAGGTGCGCGATGTGCACGTCGACGTTGTTGGTGTCGCCCACGTATTCGTAGCCCAGCGCCTCGTGCGCAATGCGCTCGCGCGTGAGCACGGTGCCGGCATGTGCCATAAGCAGGGCGAGGACGTCGAACTCGCGGGCGGTCAGCACGATGGGCGAGCCGCCGACCGTGACTTCGCGGCGGTCGGGATCGAGCGCGACCGAACCCACGGTGAGCGCGGCGGGGGAGGGCGCGGCTGAGGTCTTGGCCGAGTCTCCAGCCGGGGGTATCGCAGCGGCACCCGTAGCGCCCTCCCCGGCCCCAACGCCGCCAACGCCCGAAGCCGCCCGCACGGCCTCCGAGCGCTTCAGCGCAACGCGGATCCGTGCGAACAACTCCTCAATCGCAAACGGCTTGGTCAGGTAATCGTCGGCGCCGGCATCGAGCCCGGCCACCTTGTCCATCACGGCATCTCGCGCGGTGACCATAATCACCGGCACATCCTTGTGCTTGCGTACGCGCCGCAGGACCTCCATGCCGTTGAGCTGCGGCAACAACACGTCGAGCAGAATCAGATCGTAGTCGCGCTCCAGCGCCAGGTCCACGGCGGTGCGGCCGTCGGCGGCGTGCTCCACCTGGTAGCCCTCGTGCTCCAGCTCGAGCGTCACAAAGCGGGCGATTTTCTCCTCGTCCTCTACGATCAGGATCTGTGCCATGCGTGCCCCCGTCTGTGATTACTTGTCGTCGTTCAGATTTTGTTTGATGCCGTCCGCGGCATCGGCGGCGTGATCCATAAGGTTGTTGATGCTGCCGGGCACGTCGCCGTCGCTGTCGATGCGGTAGCGCATGCCAAAGAACAGGCCAATCAGCATCAGCCAAATCGTAGCGCCCCAGGCAAACAGGGCGATGATGGGGATCAGGATGGGGATGTTGAGGATGATCGCATCGCGGCGCGTGGCGATAAACTTGGTGTCCAGGCTCAGGCGGAAGAGCTTTTTGAGGTACTCCCATACGCTGTCCATCTTCTTGGAGAAGTCGGTCTTTTCGCTCGACTTCTCGTAGGCGGCCTGCGCGGCGACCATCTCGGCTGAGGGCTCATCGACTGGCGCGGACTCGGTGGCGGCGTGCGCCGACGTGGTCTGCGTCTTGCCCTGCGACTCGAGCCAAATGATGGCGTCCAAAACGTTGCCGTCGGCGGCGTCGAGCGCGGCCTTGGCATCGGTGTAGCTCACGTTGCACTTGGTGCGGATGGTTTCAACTTTTTCGAGGTCGTCCATGACCTGTCCTTTCGTTCGATGGGCTCGACGCCGGGCGATCTGCCCGGGCGCGAGTGTTGCGTTCGGCGGCCTGCGTTGCGCGGCGCCGCCCCGCCCTTGGTCGAACTCTATAGTGCAGGTTATAGATTAAGCGATTCTTGAGCCAAGATTAATGTTGGATGAGTTTTTGGGTGGCGGTGGGGAATGGCTGTCCCTCTGGGCGAACGTGCACGGGGCGCTCGGAGCTCAGGCGTAAATTTGTGTCCGCACGGCGAGATATACTTTTAATCATGTTGAGGGGCGTGACAGGACAAGGTTGCCCGGCGCCCGCGAAATCAGAGGGGCCGCCGCGCCGCATGGCACAAACGAGTGGGGTCCCGACGCAAACAGGGGGTCATACGTGCATATCTACGCTATGAGCGACATTCACGGGTGCTTGGACGCCTTTAAGGCATCGCTTTCCACCGTCGACCTCGATGCCGAGGATTCCAAGCTGGTTTTGCTTGGCGACTACTGCGACCGAGGTCCCGATTCGCTCGGGGTCTTCGAGCTCATCATGGACCTGCAAAAGCGCTACGGCGATCGCGTCGTGGCGCTGCGCGGCAACCACGAGGAGATGTTTCTCGAGTACATTGACGAGGTGAAGGACCCCAATTTCACGCAGGCATGGATACTTGCCGACAGCAATCTGGCAACGGCCAAGAGCTTCTTAGACGCCGAGGCATTCAAGCACGTTAAGCACCTTTTGAGGCTCAGGGAGTTCGAGGAGGCCTACGCTTTTACGGTTGAGCGCATAATGGCCGAGCACGCGGACATAATCGCGTGGGTTCGCAAACTCCCTTACTTTTACGAGAGTCCTTTCGGCCAGGTCTTTGTGCACGCCGGCATTGACGAGGGGGCCGGGGAGTACTGGAAGCTCGGCACGGCTGACGAGTCGTTTACCATGATGCCGCCCGATTGCGTGGGACGTAAGTTCTATCTGGATGTTATCGCCGGGCACATCAACACCGAGGCGGTCTCGGGCATCACGGGCTACCGCGGTATCTGGCATGACGGGGCCAGCCATTACTACATCGACGGGAACGTCATGAAGAACGGCGAGGTTGCCATGCTGAGCTACGACTCGGAGACGGGGAAGTACAGCGGCCAAGGGCTGGAGTAGGTTGGCGTGCGATTATTTGTCTGCCAACCTACGCAGTGCTTCTACAAGCCAACCATTCATCGCTTCCGAAGGATATGTTATTGTCCTGCGCTTTGGGACCGTCCTCGGTTTAACAAGCTGTAGCTTGATGCGCTTGTTTTCAGGCTGGTTAGGGGAACACAATAACTGTAAATGCAGCGCACCTAAATCGCCCATGTCCCACGATTTAATATGTTGATACAGGCAATTGTATTCGTGCTGTTCGTTGCTTAAAGCATGGGCGACATCGAGGTAAGCGAGCTCGGAGATGAGCACATGCCATTGCTGGTTTAAATTGTTATGCGAGCTGTCGGTAAAGGGCTTGAGGGGATCGACTCGTGCAATAGTATTGCCGCTATCATCAAACTGGTAGTGGTAATACCCCTGCTCATCGGGGTAGTCCTTGAGTCTGAGTTTGAGTGCGAGATAGAAGGCAACATTCTCTGGCAGCTCTTTCTCAAGTTCTTCTGCTTCCTTGTCCGGCTTGCACTCTAGCCTGGAGAGAAGTTCTGCGCCTTCGGTACCGATCAGCTTCATTGTCCTGTCTCTAAGGGGCATTTTGATGTCGATAATTACGGGGCTAGCCAGATTTTCGAGAATGCGTTCGGCTGCCTTGGGTTTGTCGACGCTAAGATCTTCTAACGCGCATATGGTTTTACCCAGCCTATAGGCTGGGTCAGACTTGCTGCTTTCGGGACAATAGTTGCAAGGTTCGTTGCACCAACCAATGAAGTCTTTGACGCCTATTGGATGATTGACATTAAACTTTTCGGTCGGGGATGCACTGTTGCGTACACTGTCGACACGGTTGAAAAAGTCCTGAACATCGTTCAATTCGGCGAACTTGACTTCGTCCATATCTGGATTCCTTTCTCATCAGGAAGCAAGTCTCATTATAGGCACGCTTGCGGTCGTAGCGGCTAGGGGTGCCAGTGCTAGTGGGGGTTCCAGAGAAGGAAGCGGCGCACCCTCGGGGCAGCAAAGATTCGAGGTCTAATACTTTTCCGAGAAGTGAACGAGCTAAATCGGACCCCCGAAGCATCGACACTTTAGAGGTGCCGTTTCCTGCGGTTTCGGTGCTGGAATCCTGCGATTTTGCCGACGAAAGATGTGGATGCTTCAGGGGTCCTAAAACAGACGTTCACTTCGCGGAAAAGTATTAGACCTCGATAGCGGGGGATGGGGTGCCGGTGCAAAACGGCGTCAAGGGTTGGTCGAGCAGGTGGTTTCTTCATTGATGTCCGCACGGCATGTGACACTTCCCCTGCCGATCCGTTCTGTCACGGCGGCATGCATCTGAACAACGACCCTCTAAGGAGTTCGATATTGATGAGTGACAACACCAAGCATCTCGCAAAGAAGTGCGTTAAGGACGCAGGGCCGTGCCTTGCGCTGTGCGTAGCCGGCGCAGCGGTCGCGCTGCTGGCTGTTCTGGGGCCATTCGACGTGCTCCGAAATGCCAGTTCTCTGCACGTTTGCATGGCCCTTGCCGGCGCCATGATGACCGGCGGCGTGCTCGATCTGGTTTTTTGGGTGCTTGACCCGTTTGGATGGAAGAACGAGGGGTAGGCCCTAAGGGATGGATACCCCGCAGCAACAGGAGGTCCCCGTGATCTGGTTTACCGGCGATACTCACTTTGGACACGAGAACATGCTACGGCTTAGCGATAGGCCTTGGTCGACTGTTGCGCAGATGAACGATGCCATGGTCGCCAACATTAACAGCAAGGTTGCTGCGGATGACGAGCTCTACATCTTGGGTGACTTTAGCTTTAAGATGACGGTCCAAGACGCCTACGAGTTGCGCAAAAGCATTGCCTGCAAGCGCGTCCATCTGCTGCCCGGCAACCACGACAAAGACTGGACGCAGCCTGCGGTAGCGGATGCTTTTATCGTCGAGCCGCCCATTTGCGCGCTCAAGATCAACCGCCAAAAAATCGTGCTGAGCCACTATCCCATGGTCGACTGGCAGGGCATGTCGCACGGCAGCTGGCATTTGCACGGGCATATCCACAGTTGCGGCGGCGCATACAACGAGTTCAACCGCAGGCAGGGACTGCTGCGCTATGACGTGGGCGTGGACGCCAACAGCTACGCCCCGGTGAGCTTGGAGGAGCTCAAAGCTTGGTTTGCGCAGGCAGACGAGCCGATGTGTTGCGTTAAATGGCCGTGGTGGGTCAATGCCACGGGCGACGAGCAGGTCGAGCACGACCTCGAAGCCTATAAGAGGGAAGTGGTGATCCGATGACGGTCTATGTGACGGGCGACGTCCACGGCGGCCTCGACATGCAAAAGCTGCGCGATTGGGAGCTTGGGGATAGCATGACGAGCGACGACTATCTTATTGTCGCGGGCGACTTTGGCTTTCCGTGGGATTTCTCTGCCGAGGAATGTGTCGATATCGCCTGGCTGGAGTCGCGCCCCTATACCGTGCTGTTCGTCGACGGCAACCATGAGCGTTTCGGTCACTGGGCGGAGCGTCCCATGGAGCTGTGGCACGGCGGGCTGACGCAGCGCCTGTCGGACACCTCTCCCATACGGCGCCTGACGCGCGGCGAGGTTTTTGAACTCGACGGCTCAATGATCTTTACCATGGGTGGCGCCACGAGCGTGGACAAGGAATACCGCATTCCGTATTCCAGCTGGTGGCCGCAGGAGCTGCCGGACGAGCGCAACTTTGAGGAGACGCGGGCAAAGCTCGACAGCGCGGGCTGGAAGGTCGACTACGTGGTCACCCACACCTGCTCCACGCGTATGCTTTCGCCCACGCTTTATCCGGCACCCGGCTGGAATTACCCCGCCGTTGATCGGCTTACGGCATTTTTCGATGAGCTGGAAGACCGCTTGGATTACAAGCGCTGGTACTACGGACATTTTCATCGGGATGCCAATCCGGCCGAGCGCCACACCGTGCTCTACGACTGCATCGTTCGCCTAGGCGACGAACTCCAGCCCTGGGATGTTGCGTAGGGGCGGACTGAGCGGCTACTCGGCCGTTACAGTGATGTTCTCCCGGTGCGCGCGGATGACATCCCAGCCAAAGTGCTCGACCAACTGCTCGGCAGAGCGCGGCGTGGTGTCCGGCGCGATGCCTGTTTGCCCGGCGAGCCAGCCCAGCAGTGCCTCGGGCGTGCCAAAGCGGGCGCGTAGTTCGCCCAGGTCCAGATCGCGGTCGCGCTTGGAAAGGCGACGGCCGTCCGGCGACATGAGCAGCGGAATGTGCGCGTAGTGCGGCGTGGGAAGTCCCAGCAGATGCTGCAGGTAGATTTGGCGCGGCGTGGAGCCCAGCAGGTCGCATCCGCGCACGACCTCGGTGACGCCCATGGCGGCGTCATCGACCACCACGGCTAGCTGATAGGCAAACACGCCGTCGCTGCGGCGCACCAAAAAGTCGCCGCATTCGGTGGCGAGCGCCTCGCATTGGGCACCATACGTGCGGTCCACAAATTCGACCACATCGTCTGCGAGGTCGTCGACGGCGGGCACGCGCAGGCGCGTGGCCGGAGCGCGCAGGATGCTGCGGCGGGCAACCTCCTCGGCAGAAAGGCCTCGGCAGGCGCCGCGATAGATGGGCGTGCCGTCGCTGGCGTGCGGTGCGCTCGCGGCGTGGAGCTCGGCGCGCGTGCAAAAGCAGGGGTAGGTGAGGCCGGCGTCTTGCAGCTGGTGCAGGGCGTCCTCGTACAAGTCCAGGCGATCGTGCTGGTAGTAGGGGCCTTCGTCCCACTCAAGCCCCAGCCAGGCCAGGTCGTCAATCAGTTGAGCGGCAAGTTCCGGACGCTTGCAGCGATCGTCCAGGTCCTCGATGCGCAGTACGATGCGGCCGTCCTGCCTGCGGGCCGAAAGCCACGCGCACAGGCAACTGAACACGTTGCCCAAGTGCATGCGGCCCGAGGGCGACGGGGCAAAGCGGCCCACGACGGGCGCGGGGGCAGAGGCGGGCGGCATCGCTGACGCGTCCGCGGCGTGTGTTGCTATGTTGCGTGCGTTGATATCCATGCGGACGAGTATAGCGCGGGGCGCGGTGGGGGAGACGCTGCCGTGGCCTGCAAGTTGCCGAGGCCGCGCGTTGCGCGTGCCGGACCACCGGCTCGACAGCTCGATCGCCGCCCGCCAGCCCAACCCCTCAAACGACAGAAACCCCGGCAGCTCTTCGCAACTGCCGGGGTTTCCGCGGAAAAGGGGGACATGATTCTCGAGCGAACGGCAAAGGGGCAAACCGCTTTCGCTCAACTGTTTTATGCCCCTTGCCCGCGGGCTCAATCAGAGCGCGTCGCAGCAACACAAAGCCGCTACACCTGTGACGGAGCTGTGAAGTGGTATCTATCGTTGGCGCATGCCATGCCAAAGAGTGTCCCTAACGACTAGTCATTTAAGAACGTCCCCAATGACTACCCAATGACTAGCTGCTGGCGGCGAGCGTGACTTTCATCTCGTTTGGCGCTCCGGTCGCCTAGATATTCGTCATGTGCGCCCGTAAACGTGGGACAATGACGCTGTTGGTATCACAGACAAAGGATGTGCCTATGAACGCCCCCGTTGCCAAGACCTGTCGGCAGCGCCGCCTATTCGCGCGATTCGCTTCCGTCTGCGCACTCGTCGCGCTTGCGTTGTTGCTGCTGCCTGTCGCCGCGCACGCCGACGGCTACTCCATGACCCAGACCTATATCAGTGCCACGGTCGAGGCCGATGGATCGCTGACCGTTGTCGAGGGACGCCAGTTTGATTTCGACGACGACATCAACGGCGTGTTTTGGGAGATCAATACGGGCTCCAACCAGCAGGGCGGCACGGCGGGCGTCGACGTGCTGAGTGTCGAGGAAGAGGACACCGCGTTTAACAAAGTCGATAGCGCGAACAAGGGCGACTCTGGCGTCTACACGGTCGAGCAGACCGGTGACGGCGTAAGGATTAAGGTGTTCAGCCCTCACGAGAGCGGCGACAGCGCAATCTACTACGTGAGCTACACCATGACCGGTGCGGTTATGAACTGGGCCGATACCGCCGAGCTCTACTGGAAGTTCGTAGGTGACGGCTGGTCTGCGGATTCCGATGACGTCGAGATGGAAGTGTGCTTCGCGAATGCCGCTGCCGGGACGGCGGCCGTCAAGGGCGATAACTTCCGCGCATGGGGCCATGGTCCGCTGACGGGCGACGTGTCGCTCGATGAGGACGAGCCCATGGTCACCTATACCATTCCCTGCGTGCACCAGGGCGAATTCGCCGAGGCACGCATCGCCTTCCCTAGCGACTGGGTGCCGCAGCTTGCCGCTTCGGGCGAAGAGCGCATGTCAACGATCCTGAGCGAAGAGAAGGAATGGGCCGACGAAGCTAACGCCCGCCGCGCTCACGCTCGCATGATTGCCAATGCACTTGCCGTGCTAAGTGTTGTTGCGGCGGTGGCCTTTACCGGCACAATCGTTATGCTCAAGCTGCGCAAGCGCAAGCCCAAGCCGCTTTTCCAGGACGAATATTTCCGCGATGTGCCTTCGGCCGACCATCCCGCCGTGCTTTCGGCCCTCATGAGCTGGAACGAGGTGCCCGATCAGGCATATATCGCCACGCTCATGAAGCTCACTGACGACCGTGTGATCAAGCTGGAGCAGGCGACCGTGACCAAGGCCAAGAAGGGTCTGTTGGGGCGTGAAAAAGAAGAGCAGACGTATCGCGTGACGGTGAGTGATGCGGGCTGGAAGTCGGCCAAGGGCATTGACCACATGGTGCTCAAGGTCTTCTTTGCCGGTACTAAGCCTGACGAGAACGGCGATCGCTCGCGCACGTTCGACGAGCTGCAGCACTACGTCAAGCAGCACGCTACACCCGTGGGCGACAAGCTCGAGGACTATCAGAACACCGTTAAGGGCAAGCTGGCCGATAGCGAGTACGTTGCCTCAGACGGCATTGTTGCAATGGTGTTTTGCCTGGTTCTTGGTATCCTGATTGCCTTTGTTCCCGTGGGATCCATCTTCTTTACCGATGGCGCACAGGCGAACATTACCGCCGCGGTTATCTCGGTGCCGATTGTGCTGGTGGGTATCGGCGTGGGCCTTACGTTCCGCCGCTTTACGCCGGAGGGCGCCGAGGTGGCGGCTCGCTGCAAGGCGCTCAAGCATTGGCTCGAGGATTTCACACGCCTAAAGGAAGCCGTCCCGGGCGATTTGGTGCTGTGGAACAAGCTGCTGGTGATGGGCGTTGCCCTGGGCGTTTCGAAAGAAGTGCTGCGACAGCTGGCCGAGGCCGTGCCTGCGGACCTGCGCAACAGCGACGATTTCTACGACAACTACCCCTGCTACTGGTGGTATTACCATCACTACGGCAACGAGTCTCCGCTCGATTCGTTCAACGATGTGTATCACGAGACCATCCGCGAGCTGGCTTCGAGCTCCGATAGCTCGAGCGGCGGCAGCGGCGGCGGCTTCTCTGGCGGCGGTGGTGGCGGCGTCGGCGGAGGCGGCGGCGGAACGTTCTAGCGCGCTCTGATTTTTGGGATGGATCTTCTCCGGCGACTGCCGACGGATCCATCCCATTTTCATGCGCTACCTACGAAGGCTGTCCCCAGCGACTAGTCATTTAAGAACGTCCCCAACGACTAGGTATGGCTGCTGGGCCTAGACGGTTAGGTCCAATTCGTAGAGGAAGCTTTCGCGCGGCATGGCGTGGCGGCGTTCCTCGCGGTTGGCGCGGTGCGTGGCGGTGCGCTTAAAGCCATGCAACTCGTAGAACTTCCACGAGCAGTTGGAATCGGTGTACAGGTGTGCGCTGGTCGCCCCGCGCGAGGACAGGTGCGAGACCGCGGCGTCGAGCAGAACCGTGCCAACGCCCAGGCCATGGACATCGCGATCCACGGCAAGCAGCGTGACCTCGTTGTCGTGCGGCAACGGGCTTCTTTCGAGCAGGCGGTTGTTGGTTCGGATGGTTGCGCGCACAAACGAGAGATACTCGGCGCACGACTCGGGTTCTAGCTCGCGCATCTGCGACAGCAGTGCACGCTCAGTATCCATCCAATGTTCGTTGACGCTAGCGCCGGAGCTCTGTCCTGCGCGTGCAAGCGCAATGCCGCGCGCCTGACCGTCGATTACGGCAACCTGCGAAAACGTCGAGGAAGAAAGGCAGTAGGCAAGGTCGCACGCGGCTTCGAGGCGGTTATACTCATCGTTATCCGAGTTGTTGTGCCAAAGCTGCTGCAGAATCAACGCGATGGCGTCGAAGTCTTCGGTATCAAACGGTCGGTAGAGAACCCGCGAGACCATGGTGCCTCTTTCTTTTGCGGATGCATATCGAGCACAGTTCTACCACGCTATTGGCATCTAATTATGGTGCCCCTGTGTTCCATGAACTCACCGTGCCCGGTGCCGTGCCCATCCCCTCCGCTCGCAAACTTTTTCTGCATATGCGCCCGTTGCGGGGTGCATCGATGCGCTCGATGCGCTACATTGAATCAGTATTTTCAATGCCGCTGCGCGAGCGCTGCAGATCGACGTATCACCGACTCACAGAGCACGGCGGCGTACCAGACAGGAGGACTGCATGGGATCTGATGTGAAGATCGCGCGCGCGTTGATCTCGGTTACCGATAAGACGGGCGTCGTCGATTTCGCACGGACGCTGGTTGACGACTTTGGCGTCGAGATCATCTCTACGGGCGGCACGGCTCGTGCCATCGAGGACGCGGGCGTTCCCGTAACCCCCATCGAGGAGTTCACGGGCTATCCCGAGATGATGGACGGCCGCGTTAAGACCCTGCACCCCAAGGTTCACGGCGCGCTGCTGGCCCGCCGCGATTCCGAGCAGCACATGCAGGAGGCGGCACAGCACGGCATTAAGCTGATCGACCTGGTCGTCGTCAACCTGTACGAGTTCGAGAAGACCGTCGCCAACCCCGAGGTCACCTTCGCGGATGCCATTGAGCACATCGACATCGGTGGCCCCTCTATGCTGCGCTCTGCCGCCAAGAACGCCGCGAGCGTTACCGTCATCTCCGACCCGGCCGACTATGATGCCGTCCTGGCCGAGATGCGCGAGACCGGTGGCTGCACCACGCTTTCCACCCGTCGTCGCCTGCAGGTGAAGGTCTACCAGACCACCGCCGCCTACGACACGGCTATCTCCCGTTGGCTCGCCGCCCACGCAAGCGACGTGGCGGACACCTCTGCCAAGCTCGAGATCTCGCTGGAGAAGGTCGACGACCTGCGCTATGGCGAGAATCCTCAGCAGAAGGCCACGGTCTATCGCTTTGCCGAGGGCTGCGAGAATACCGCGAGCTCGCAGTTCCCGCTCGTGGGCTCCGAGCAGATCCAGGGCAAGCCGCTCAGCTACAACAACTATCTGGATGCCGACGCCGCTTGGAACCTAGTCCGCGAGTTCGACGAGCCGGCCTGCGTGATCCTCAAGCATCAGAACCCCTGCGGCTCCGCCGTGGCCGAGGACATCACGGCCGCCTACGACCGCGCCTTCGCCTGCGATCCCAAGAGCGCCTTCGGCGGCATCATCGCCTGCAACCGCGAGGTTCCCTATGAGCTGGTTGAGCACTTTGCCGATCAGAACAAGCAGTTCGTCGAGGTTATCATCGCTCCGAGCTACACTGCCGAGGCGCTCGAGCGCATGGCCAAGCGCCCCAACCTGCGCGTGCTGGCCACCGGCGGCGTGGACCACGGCGCCCAGGTGGAGCTGCGCTCCGTCGACGGCGGCATGCTGGTGCAGGAGGTCGACCACGTGACCGAGGATCCTGCGACCTTTACGTTCCCCACCGACCGCAAGCCCACCGACGCCGAGATGGCCGAGCTCGAGTTTGCCTGGAAGGTCTGCAAGGGCGTCAAGTCCAACGCCATCCTGGTTTCCAAGGGTAAGGCCGGCATTGGCATGGGCCCGGGTCAGCCCAACCGCGTTGACTCTGCGCTGCTTGCCTGCGAGCGCGCCGAGGACTTCTGCGAGCGCGAGGGCGTGGAGAAGGGCGGCTTTGCCTGTGCAAGCGACGCGTTCTTCCCGTTCCGCGACAACGTCGACGTGCTCGCCGCGCACGGCGTGACCTGCATCATCCAGCCCGGCGGCTCCAAGCGCGACGACGAGAGCGTCCAGGCCTGCAACGAGCATGGTATTGCGATGGTCTTCACAGGGGCCAGGCATTTTAGGCACTAGAGGCTTTCCCAAGCACCCGACCTTGCCCCTCAAACCGTCGCTTGCGTACATTTAGTACGCGGCGCTCCTCTTTCGGGGCAATCTCGGGCACTTGGAAAACCCTTAATGGGATGTTGTTCTATCCCATTAAGCCGATCGGTCGCCTGACCGTATCGTCAAAATAATCTCTGCAAAAGACGGCTGCTCCGTTTGGAGGGCCGTCTTTTTGGTATAAGAGGACGGAATGACTAACACGAAAGGTATGACCATGCCCCAGATTGATGATGCCGAGCTGTTTGGCAATGCCGAGGATCAGCGTGCGTACGAGGACTTTTGCGCCAATCAGGAGGCGGTCGAGAAGTTTACGCTCGACAAGCCCGCGCTTGTCTGCCGTTGGCGCATGTCCAACAAAAAGGTGCCCATGCTCAACCGCCACATTCGCGCGCTGTCCGAGCGCCTGGTGCAGGGCGAGCCGCTTACCCACAACATGCTCAGCTGGGCCAAACAACACGTTGAGTGGTCGCTTGCCGAGGGTGATTACACCGCACACGACGGCGTGCTCATGCTGGTGATCGACATCAACGGCAACGCCGCCATGACGGTGGGCGAGTACGAGCCGCTGGCCGATACGTCGGCCAAGGCGCTACGTGCCCGCTCCGCCGAGGCCCGCTCCGAGGCCGACGAAACCGGCGTGGCGCCCGAGCTGCTCGCCGCCGTCGATAACGGCGAGCTGGCCTTTGTGGCGCCAGCGGACGAGTGTCTGTGCGGCACGGCGACGCTCATTGAGCAGCTGGCCCAGACCAAGGGCATCCCGGTCACGCGCGTGGACATTCCCGCGCAGCTCAAGGGCGCGCTGTTCCTGGTGAGTGACGAGCACGGCGTGGTCCCCGCAACCGAGACGGACGCCGCCGAGGCCGACGCCGCCACGGTCGCCTTCTTCGCCGAAGGCTACGAAAAGCTCCGCGCCCGCCGCTAAATGATTTTTCTGGGACGGGGATTAAAGAATCATTTTGGTCCCCGCCACCGCTGCGAGTGCGAGGCGGACAAAACGCCCCCGCTCGCGAACAGTTCTGTCACCTGGCACCGCGCGAGGCGTGTACCTGCAGCTTTGCGGTCATAATGGGACAAGACAACCAAGAGGGGAGCGGAATCAATGGCGCTGATCTATATCGTTGAGGACGACGAGCCCATTCGTCGTGAGCTTGTCGACATCCTTGCCCGCGCCGGGTTTGAAGTCGAGGCCTGCGAATCGTTTGAGCATGTCTCGCGCGATATTCTCGCCGCCGTGCCCGACCTGGTGCTGCTCGACCTCACGCTTCCCGTCAAGGACGGCCAGCATATCTGCCACGAGGTTCGCCGCGAATCCGAGGTTCCCATCATCGTCCTCACGTCGCGCACGACCGAGATCGACGAGGTCATGGCCATGACGCTCGGCGCGGACGACTTTGTTCCCAAGCCTTACAGCGCCCGTGTGCTTGTGGCGCGCATCAACGCACTGCTGCGTCGCACCGCGGCGTCAGGCGAGCGCAGCACACTTGTCCACAAGGGGCTGGAGCTCGACCTCGCCCGCTCAATGGTCACCAACACGCAAACGGGCACCAGCACCGAGCTCACCAAAAACGAGCTGCGTATCCTCTCGCTGCTTCTGAGCCGCGCGGGCAAGATCGTTTCGCGCTCGGCCATCATGCAGGACCTGTGGGACTCCGACGCCTTCGTGGACGACAATACGCTCACCGTCAACATCAACCGCCTGCGCACCACGCTCGAAAAAATCGGCATCAAGGGGTATTTGACCACGCATCGCGGCCAAGGCTATTCGGTCTAGGGGCCGGCTATGTCGTTTGGCAAGTTCTTTAAAGATGCGCTGCTTCCCGTCGCCGTGTGGACGTGCGGTGTGCTGCTGAGCTGCTTTGTGCTGACGGTTGCCGGTGCACCCGTCTCTATCGTGGTCGTGGCGGTCGGCGTGTCCTTTATCTTTGGTATGCTCGGCATCGTGGTCGAGTACGCGCGTCGCCGCCGTTTTCTGCGTCAGCTGGAGCGCGCGGCCGAGGAGCTCGAGAGCCCCGCATGGGTGCAGGAGATGGTGCAATGCCCGACCTATGCCGAGGGCGAGCTCGAGTACGAGGTCTTGCGCCGGGTGGGCAAAGCCGCTTGCGACGAGGTTGCCGAAGGCCGGCGTCAGACCGATGACTATCGCGACTATATCGAGAGCTGGGTCCACGAGGCCAAACTGCCCCTGGCGGCGGCTCATCTAATTTTGGAAAACCTGGATGGCAGCGAAGACGACCTGTCTCGTGTGGATGACCTGGGCCGTGAGTTGGCTCGCGTGGAGCGCTATATCGACCAGGCGCTGTACTACGCGCGTTCGGAAGTCGTGGAGCGCGACTACCTGATTCGCCGCTGGGATCTCAAGACCTTGGTGACGGGCGCGATTAAGGCCAACGCGCGCGAGCTCATCGCGGCGCACGTGGCCCCGGTGTGCGAGAACCTCGACTTTGAGGTCTTTACCGACGAGAAGTGGCTCGAGTTTATTCTGGGCCAGCTCATTCAGAACAGCATTAAATATGCGCGCGAGGACGGCGCAAAGATCGTGTTTTCGGGCGCGTTGCTGGACGAGGGCCTGGCGAGCGAACGCATCGAGCTCACCGTCGCGGACAACGGCTGCGGCGTGAGCGCGGCCGACCTGCCGCGCGTGTTCGAGAAGGGCTTTACCGGCGATAACGGCCGCACCACCAAGCGCGCAACGGGCATTGGCCTCTACCTGGTGGCGCGTCTGTGCTCCAAGATGGGTATCGATGTCACCGCGGCATCCGAGCCCGGCGAAGGCTTCGTCGTCACGTTTGCCTTCTCGACCAACAAATTCCAATACTTTGAGTAGTCGTCGCGGTGTAACGTCCCGGAGCGTCATTCACGTTAAGACAATTATCCCAAACGGGATAATTCCATCATGATGTGCTATGATTATCCCGTTTGGGATAATCATAGGGGATTAGCATGCAAGACTGGAATGAGCGAACGATTTTTGACCCAGCTGAACTCGGTGCATATTTGCGTGAGCGCCGGAAGAAGCTCGGTTATACCCAACGCGATGTGGCTGATTTCAACCAGTGCAGTTTGCGCTTTGTGAGCGAGCTTGAGCGTGGAAAGGCGGGTGCCAATCTTCGCCAAACCCTTCAAATCGCTAACAGCTTGGGGGTCGATTTGATCCTGAGGGAGAGGGGCGACGGCTCATGGCATTAAAGGTTTATCGTGAGTATCGGGGAACGTTTGAGCTGGTCGGAGAATTTGAGAGGGCCGACCCCGTAAACGAGACGTTTGCATATGATGAGGGATATCTTGAACGCGACGATGCTGCCGCACTCTCAGCTTCTCTTCCCTTGCGACATGAGCCATATGCCAGCAATGAGTTTTCGGCCTTCTTTTCGGGCATGCTTCCCGAGGGCCCGGTTCGGCATGAGCTGTCGATGCGTTTTCAAATCCCCCAGTCAGACTATTTATCGATGCTCGAGCGTTTGGGCGATGAGTGCGTTGGTGCCTTGAGGTTTCTCGGCGATGAGAAATCGAGCTACGATCCGGGCTATCGTCCTCTGCAAGACGAGGATTTTGAGGCACTTTCTAAGGCGGAAGTGTTTGAGATTGCAAATGATATGCAGGATTCGAGGCTGTCGTTGGCGGGCGCTCAGTCTAAAACCGGTTGGTTTTTACCGCGCGGTAAAGATGCAAAAAAGGCCGGGTCGGGGGATTGGATGCTGCCGCTCGGCTCTGCCCCCTCGACTCACATAGTCAAGATTGCTTCAACTAAACATCCGGATTTGCCGTTCAACGAATTAATTTGCATGACGGCAGCGTCTGCTGCTGGGCTTGAAATTGCCCGTTCAGAAGCTTCGGATACGATTCCTGGTGCGTTCTTTTCCGAGCGTTATGACAGAATCTGGAGCAATGAGCCGCCGTCGATGAGCGGATTCGATGTGCCTCTGAGGCTGCATCAGGAGGATTTTTGCCAAGCGGTTGGCTGGCCTTCGTATATGAAATACGAGACACGTCCCGATAGCTGCTATATGGCTCTTTGCGGCCGATTGATAAGAGAGCAATCGTCTAACGTAATTGCTGATACTCAAATGTTCGCTCGTCAGGTAATGGTCGATTATGCGTTGGGGAATTGCGACTCGCATCTCAAGAACCATTCGTTTCTTTATAGTCCGAGTTGGCGGGAAAAGAGGTTGGCCCCTGCATACGATATTGTTTGCACGACGATAATGGGATACGACCATAATCTTGGGATTGATATTGGGGATCACCGGGTGATCGATGGGGTGACTCCTGAAGATTTCGAATTCATGTCTCAAGATTTGCATCTGCCACTCAAGATGATCAAGAACATCGCGGCGGAAGTGGCTGAAGAGGTGTCTGCCCAGCTTGCAGAACTTGCCTCTGCAACCGGAGATTTGGGTCGGGTCGCTCTGAAAATTCAGACGGATTCCGTTGAGAGAATGAGGGTTCTGGAGCAATTCTCAGCCTAAAGCAAAGCGGGGCCACCGTAATGGTGGTCCCGCTCTTGGAAGACTTGGGCACGTGGGCTTGCGCTCCGCGATGCGTTAGGCGTACGTTTGCTACTTCACGACCAAGATGTCGCAGTCCGTATTGCGCAGCAGGAACGTCGAAATCGAACCCAGCAGCGCATACTTGATCGAGGACAGGCCGCGGGCGCCGCAGAGCACCAGGTCGGGCTTAACCACGTCGAGCATCTCGTCCTTGAGCGTCTCGCGAATACGGCCGGCGCGAATCATGACCTCGACCTCGGGAATATCGGGATTGGCCTTGGCCTCTTCGAGCTGCTTGGCGATGGAGTTCTTAAATGCCTCCTCTAGGCCGTTGACCAGATCGACCGGATAGGAACCGGCGCTCTCGAGCGCCGTGGAATCGATAACGTGGCCGATGATTAGCTTGGCGCCGTTGTTCGCGGCGACCTTGATGGCGCGTGCGAGCACAAAATCCTGCTGCTCAGTACCGTCGAGTGAAACAAATACCTTGGTGTAGCCCTCGTTCATGGTTTCCTCCTTGGTCTATCGCACGGGCGCGGGGCTCGTGCATCGGGCGGGCGCGGGCGCGTTGGCCGCCGGACACTTTATCTTGTTGCAGTTATACCCAAGGATTTGGGTTTGACCGCTCGCAATTCTGTGAACGGGCGAGTTTTTTGGTAAGGGTAGGCGTAGACGCGCCCGAACGGTTGATAATGGGACATCGCCCGCACCGTCCGCAGAACAATATCGGCGGGTGTCTAACGAGGGGGTCCCTTTGGATATTATCGAGCTTCTAAAATCTGCCTTCATGGGCCTGGTCGAGGGCATCACCGAATGGCTGCCTGTTTCGTCGACCGGTCACATGATCTTGGTGGACGAGTTCGTCAAGATGAACGTGAGCGAGACGTTCTGGAATATGTTCCTGGTCGTGATTCAGCTCGGCGCCATTCTGGCCGTCTGTGTGCTGTTCTTCCATGAGCTCAATCCGTTCTCGCCCAGCAAGGGCAAGGAGGGCCGTCGCGACACCTGGGTGCTGTGGGGCAAGATTGTGCTCGGCTGCATTCCCGCCGCGGCGATCGGTCTGCCGCTTAACGACTGGATGGAGGAGCATTTCTACAATGCTCCCGTCGTGGCGCTGGCGCTCATTGTGTACGGCGTGCTGTTTATCGTGATCGAGAACTGGCGCGCGAGCAAGCGCGAGGAAATGGCCGTTGCCGGTTCGTTTGGCTCGCGTGCTGTGGTGTCGGGTGGACGTCCCGCCGGTGCGCACTTTGCGGCGCCCGCCGCGGCTACCGCTGAGGATGAGGACGATGACGAGAATCTGGACTTTGGCTCCATCGCCACGCTCGAGGACCTGAGCTGGAAGACTGCGCTGGGTATCGGCTGCTTCCAGGTGCTTTCGCTGGTGCCTGGTACGTCTCGCTCCGGTTCTACCATCATCGGCGGCCTGCTTTTGGGCTGTACGCGTTCGGTGGCGTCCAAGTTTACGTTCTTCCTGGCCATCCCTGTCATGTTTGGCGCGAGTGCACTCAAGCTGGTCAAATACTTCATCAAGGGCGGCACGTTCGGCGCCAACGAGGTCGCTATCTTGGGCGTGGGCTGCGTTGTGGCCTTTGTGGTTTCGCTCATCGCCATCAAGTGGCTCATGGGCTTCGTCCGCCGTCACGACTTCAAGTGCTTCGGTGTTTACCGCATCATCCTGGGCGTCGTAGTGCTCGCATACTTCTTCGTTCTGGAGCCTATGCTCGGCCTGTAACTTGGTTGACGCTGCGCGGCGGCCAGAGCGACAACTTGTCATTCAAAGAGGGCGGCATGACCAAAAGGTCTATGCCGCCCTCTTTTCATGCCAATTTGTTCGCTCTGGCCGCCGCTCGCTGCTGCTACCGTGACATCGGTGGCTCTGTGATTGGCGCAATGGGGTCAGGTTACTTTGCACCAGCTTGGTGCAGACAAATCTGACCCCATTGCGCCAAATCCGCTGGGGCGGGCCCGATGGTGGCGGACGGAGTCGTGGTGTGATTTGCGTCGGTGTCCGCGCGGCTCGGTATACTGGTACGGCTCAAACTATGGCGCTGCCCGCAGGCGCGCCGTCCGTCAGATGAGGAGTCGCCCATGACCCAGCCCCTGCCCTGGGAAAAGAATGTCGCGGTACCTGTGCCGCCCGCGCCGGAACCCGTGCCGCTCGATGCATACACCGCCCCTGCTGCGCCGGAGCCCGAGCTCGTTCCGCTCGACATCTACGACGCTCCCGCGCCGGCGCCCAAGCCCGCCAAGCCGCTCGTCGACATCGACAGCCTTAATCCCGCTCAGCGCGAGGCGGTCCTGACCACCGAGGGCCCGCTGCTGGTCCTTGCCGGCGCCGGCTCGGGCAAGACCCGCGTCTTGACCTTCCGTATCGCACATATGCTCGGCGACCTGGGCGTTAAGCCCTGGCAGATCCTTGCCATCACGTTTACCAACAAGGCCGCGGCCGAGATGCGTGAGCGTCTGGCGGCACTCATTCCCAGCGGCACCCGTGGCATGTGGGTATGCACCTTCCATGCCATGTGCGTGCGTATGCTGCGCGAGGACGCCGACCTGCTGGGATACACCGGTCAGTTCACCATCTACGATGACGATGACTCAAAGCGCATGGTGCGCGACATTATGCAGGCGCTCGGTATCGAGCAAAAGCAGTTCCCCATCAACATGATCCGCAGCAAGATCAGCTCGGCCAAAAACGCCATGATCGGCCCCGAGGACATGCTCAAATCCGCCGACAGCCCCAATGACAAAAAGGCCGCGCAGGTCTACCTGGAGCTGGAACGCCGCCTGCGCGCCGCCAACGCGATGGACTTCGACGACCTGCTCGTGCGCGCGCTCGAGCTGCTGCGCACCCGTCCCGAGGTGCTCGATAAGTACCAAGAGCGCTTCCGCTACATTAGCGTCGACGAGTATCAGGACACCAACCACGTCCAGTACGAGATCGCCAACCTGCTGGCCGCCAAGTACCAAAACCTCATGGTCGTGGGCGACGACGACCAGTCCATTTACAGCTGGCGTGGCGCCGATATCACCAATATCCTGGACTTTGAGAAGGATTTTAAAAACTGCAAGACCGTCAAGCTGGAGCAGAACTATCGTTCCACGGGTCATATCCTGAACGCCGCCAACGCCGTGGTACGCCACAACTCGCAGCGCAAGGACAAGCGCCTGTTTACGGCCGAGGGCGATGGCGAGAAGATCCAGGCCTTCCAGGCGAGCGATGAGCGCGACGAGGGCCGCTGGATTGCCGGCGAGATCGAGAAGCTGCATGCCAAAGGCATGAGCTACGACGACATTGCCGTGTTCTATCGCACCAACGCCCAGTCGCGTATCCTCGAAGATATGTTCCTGCGCGCGGGCGTGCCCTACAAGATCGTGGGGGGCACGCGATTCTTCGACCGTGCCGAGATCCGTGATGTCATGGCCTACCTCAAGATGATCGTGAACCCGGCCGACGAGATGAGCGTCAAGCGCGTCATCAACACACCGCGCCGTGGCATCGGCTCCACCTCGATCCAAAAAATCGAGCAGCTGGCGCGCGACAACCGTTGCTCGTTCTTCCAGGCTTGCGAGATCGCGTGCGCCGAAACCGGCATGTTTAGCGCCAAGGTCCGCAATGGCCTGTCAAGTTTTGTGTCGCTGGTGCGCGAGGGACGCCGCATGGACGGCGAGCTCAAGGACGTCGTCGAGATGATTGTCGATAAGACGGGTCTGCTGCAGGCGTTTCGTGCCGAGGGCACCATGGAATCCGAGAGCCGTGCCGAGAACATCCAGGAATTCCTGGGCGTCGCCGCCGAATTTGAAGAGACGCACGAGGATATCGAGGGTACGCTCGAGAGTTTGGAAGAGCTGCGCGCAGCCGGTGTTGCCGACGTGCCTGCCGGCGCCGAGCCCGAGCCCGTCGTGGTGAGCGCGCCCGCGCCCGAACCGGGGCCGTCCGCCCCGGCATCCTCGTTTGAGGCGCTCGTCGGCGCCCGTGACGCCGCGGGCTCTAATCCGCTTGATAGCTTGGCCTCTCCGGCGCTGTCTCCGCAGGATGCCCTGGCCGCTGCCATCGCGGGCAACGCGTATGCCGCGCCGACGGAGATGCCGGCGGGTGCCGTGCATGCCGACGAGATCGAGCGCACCTACGGTCCGCTCACCTGTAAGGCGCTGCCGGCACTCATGGAGTGGCTGGCCCTGCGCTCCGACTTGGATTCTCTGGCCGGCGAGACGCATGCCATCACCATGATGACCATCCACTCCGCCAAGGGCCTGGAGTTCCCGGCGGTGTTCGTAGCCGGCATGGAGGAGGGCATCTTCCCGCACGTGCACGACTTTGGCGGCAGCGATGACCCGGGCAAGCTCGAGGAGGAGCGTCGCCTGGCCTACGTTGCCATCACGCGCGCCCGCAAGCGCCTGTTCCTGACCTATGCGGCCACGCGTCGCACCTACGGCTCGACCTCTGCCAACCCACGCTCGCGCTTTCTCAATGAGATTCCGTTTGAGGATATCGAGTTTAGCGGTATCGGTTCTGCCGGTTTTGAAGGCACGGGCTGGGAGAAGCGCGGCGACCGTCACGGCACCTTTGGCTCGGGCATGGGTTCGGATATGTATGGCGGCAAGGTGTTTGGCTCGCATACGCGCTCGACCGGCGGTTCCGGTTCGCGCGGCGGATCGAGCTTTGACGATTTCTTTGGCGGTAGCAGCTACGGGACCGAGCGCCATCGTGGGGTCTCGCCCGACGCCGGCCGTGTTGCCTCGACCTTTGGTTCGGGTGCGCCGCGAGCCAAAAAGCCGTCGTCCAAGGTGTCTCCGACGGTGGAGCGCAAGGTCGATCGTGCCAGCGCGTCGCAGGACTTTGCCGCAGGCGATACCGTGAGCCACAAGACCTTTGGCACGGGTACCGTGATCTCGGTCGCCGGAGACATGATCGAGGTCCAGTTCGAAAAGACCGGCCAGACCAAAAAGCTCATGAAGGGATTCGCTCCGATCGTCAAGCTGTCATAATCC
>CATYIV010000034.1 GCA_958407465.1 uncultured Collinsella sp.
GGGCTTGCAGCGACGGACCTCAGGACACTCTTACACCACGTCTGCGCGCGCCACCCCTCGTGCCTGCCCCAAACAATCAAAACAAGCCCTTTTCGCCGCACCCTCAAAGGTCTGTGGGCAAAAAAGGGCAAATATGAGTACTGTTACCATTTTAGTAGCAGGCAAAACCACCCAAAATGACGTCCGAGCGACCCCTACAACCCCCTAAAGCAGCCAACCTGACTGGTTTAAGGCGTATTGAAGCCAATTTTAATGAACATACTATAGGCTATGTTCATTATCTTTTAGGATGTAAATGCTATTCACTTAGCAACAGTACTCATATTTGGCATTTTTTGTCCATTGCTATATAACTAACACCCTATAGCAGACAAAAAACAGGCCGCGCCCCATCGCTGCGGCCTGTTCGGAAGCAAAAGTGGGCGTTAAGCGCTGTAGCCCATCGCTTGCAGGACAAACATGACGACCGTGAGCACCGTAATCACGGCGATAGTCGCCCAAGTGAGCATGTTCCACACGCGACCGTTGCGGTTGGCACCCATAATGTGACGGTCGGCCGCGATAACCACCTGGAATACCAAGACTACAGGCAGCAGCACGCCATTGATGACCTGCGAGGTCATCATAATCTGGAACAGATCGACGCCGGGCATAAGCACCAGTACGGCAGAGATACCGATGATGGCCGTAATGATGCCGCGATAGACCGGGGCCTCGTCCCAGCTGCGGTCGGCACCGCGCTCCCAGCCAAATGCCTCGCAGATAGCGCTCGACGTAACGCCCGGCAGCACGCAGGCAGCCAAGAAGCTCGCCGCGACCAGGCCCGAGGCAAACAGTACCGTGGACCACTGACCCGCAATAGGCTCCAGCGCACGGGCAGCATCGGCAGCATCGCTAATCTGAATGCCCGCCGGGAACAACACCGTACCGGTCGTGATGATAATAAAGCCGGCAATGACATCGGCGGCAAGCGAGCCGCTCACGGTATCGATGCGCTGCAGCACGATATCGTCCTCGCCCGCGTTCTTGTCGACCACGTTGTTCTGCGCCAAGAAAATCATCCACGGCGCGATGGTGGTACCGATCGTTGCGACCACGAGCGACACGTAGCTGGGGTCATTTTGAATGTTAGGCACGACCAGGTCGACCGCGACCTCACCCCAGTTGGGGCCAGCCATAAACGCGGCGACAATATAGGTCACGAACACGCAGCTCACCAGCAGCAGAATCTTCTCGATGCGCTGGAAACTACCCGACATGGTAAGCATCCACACCAGCAGCGCTACCAACGGCACCGAGATGCTCGCCGGCACGCCAAAGAGAGCAAGGCCGCTGGCGATGCCCGCGAACTCCGAAATGGTAACAGCCGTGTTGGCGATCAACAGCGCCGCCATAGCAAGTACACTCTTGCGCACGCCAAAGCGCTCGCGAATGAGCGATGCCAGGCCCTTGCCCGTGACGCAGCCGCAGCGCGCCGCGGTCTCCTGCGTCACGATAAGCAGCACGGTCATGACGGGAAGCATCCAGAGCATCTTGTAGCCATAGCTGGCGCCCGCGCTGGAATACGTTGCAATGCCGCCGGCGTCATTGCCCGAAAGCGCCGCCAGCAGACCGGGACCCATAGCGCCAAAGATGGCCGCGATGGTCAACTTTTGCTTGGTGCCCGACTTTTGCTTGGTATTTTGCACGCGACCACCTAACCAATGACCGACATGGTGAGCAGCACCGCAGCGGCGCAGTACGCTACGCACGAGATCATGACGGCAATGACGTTCATGGCGGTGCCCGACGTGTTGAGGTCATGCTCGTCACGCCAGAACAGCACCATCAGGTAAATCACGGCGCTCATGTTGCCAACCAGGCAAATGATGGCAGCGATATTAAAGGACCCGGTAAAGAGTTGCTCCTCAAACATAGTGGCATCGGGGAACGCGGCGGTGCGCACCAGCTGCGCGCACAGGTAGGTCACGAGTGACAGAATCAGGCCCATGCCCGTGCTCTGGAAGAAGAACCCCAGATACGGCTTGGGCTCGTCGTCGTGACCGTCATACTCCAAGAAGTAGTTCTTGACGAACGACACCATGCGCGAGGCAGCAAGCAGCACGAGCGGCATGGCGCACATGGGGAACACCACCAGATGCGCGGAGCCGAGCGCCGTCCCCAGCACCGTTGCCATGATGCACGAGGCAATGCCCCACACGACAACCCAGTACTGGCGATGCACAAACCAGCTGAGCACGTTCGTCGAGTCGTCCGACGCGCTATCGCCCGAGCCGACACCGGCGATCTGCAGGTCCTCCTGATGCTCCTCGGCGATAACGTCCATGGCGTCGTCGAAGGTCACGATGCCCAGGATATGACGGTTCTCGTCGCAGACAGGGATGGCAACCAGGTCGTACTTGGTCATCTCGTCCGTCACGTCTTCCTGGTCCTCGTCGGGCGACACGTAGACCAGGTCGCGATAGGCGAGCTGGCCCAGCGTGGCATCGCGGTCGGCCACGATCAACGTGCGCAGCGAGAGCACGCCGGTGAGCATGCCGCTCGGATCCTCGGTATAGACGTAATAGACACTCTCGAAGTCCTCATCGAGTTTGCGAATCGCCTCGATGGCATCGCCGACCGTCGCCGTGGCGGGCAGCGAGACAAACTCCGAGGTCATGATGCGGCCGGCGGTGTTGTCCTCATAGCCCAGCAGGTTACGAATCGCCTTCTCCTCCTTGACGCCCATCAGGCGCAGGAGCTTCTCGGCCTTCTCGTAATCGAGCTCGTCGATCAGGTCGGCGGCGTCGTCCGGGTCCATCATGGCCAGCATCGACGATGCGTCCGTGTCGGACAGGCCCTCGAGCATCTCGGTCATAAGCTCGTCGTCATCGAACTCCGAGATGGCCTCGGCGGCCTGGGCAGTATCGAGCTGTGCAAACACCTGCGCACGCAGGCGCGGGTCGAGCTGCTCGATAATGTCGGCGATGTCGGCAGGGTGCAGCTCGCCGAGCGTCTTATGCGACACCGAGAGTTGAATGTTCTTGGTCGAGCGATCGAGCAGGTCCATGTAGGACCAAGCGATGATGTCCTCACTGAGCGGCTTGCCCAGGTGCTTCATAAAGCCTTCGACGATATGCTCGAGTGCGGGGCTGATCGCGCGTAGCAGACCGCGGGCGCCCACTTCGGCGCCCAGCAGGCGCAGCTGATTTTCGCCCGACATGGAAAACTTGATGTCGTTGACGCGCACGACCTTCATACCCTGCGTGTCGACAATCTGCTTGTTGAGCACGTCGCGGGCAAGCAAGAGTTCGGTCGGCTGCAGGTACGAAAAACGGATTTCGGTGGCCGACGTCTTAAGGTGTACACCCGTCTCGTCGATACGGTCGACCCATTTGCGCCAGCTGATCATAAACGGCGTCTTGCCGGGTCCGCGGAACGCGAGCGACGTCACGTGCGGAAAAACTTCGCCGGTAGCAATGCCAAAATCGTTCACCACGCCGAGCTTTTCGCCGTCGACGTCCAAGACCGGCAATTTGAGCATCTCACTCAGATAATTCAATGGTGCTCCCCATCATTATTCCTCCGGACGCGACCGCGCGTGCGGCGTCCGGGGGCTTCTGGATATGTATACGCATGCGCGGGCGGCACGCCGCTCGACGCTTACACCCCGTGCATGCGCAAAAAGCACCTGCATGGGGTCATCGACTGTATGGTCGAGGTTTGGATTTCACCTGTAACCTTTCTCTTGACCCTCATTAACCGCAGTAACTATAGCATCAGCATCGCCCTGCGGCATCGAATTTATGCGCTGCACATTGCAGGCATACCAAACGCTGACGCATCCGTGACATAGCCATTGGGGACGTTCTTAAACGACTACCCAATGACTACTCTGTGGTGTCGTCGTCCTCGGCAAGTTGGGGGAACACGGCGTCCTTGGGCATGGCGACCTTCGTCAGCGAGGTGAGCTTTTTGCTCAGCGACGTGTCCGTCTTGACCAGGTCGCTGAGCGTCACGATCTTGTAGCCGTCGGCAATGAGGCCGTCGATAATCTGCGGCAGCGCCTCGAGCGTCTGCTCGGCGCATTCGTCTCTATCGGTGAGCAGCACGATATTGCCCGGCGTCACCGAATCGAGCACCGTCGAGACCTGCTCGTCGGCACCGTTGAGCAGCCAGTCGCCCGAGTCGATATTCCACGAGACCACGGCGGAGACCAGGTCCATCGCATCAATCCAGTTTTGCTCGTCAAAGGCAGCGTAGGGAGCACGCAGCAGCATCGTCTTCACGCCGGTCGCTGACTTAATCGCATCGGTGCCTTTCGTGATCTGTTCGCGTACCGCCTCACGGTCCTGACCCTTAAGCGAATCGTCGCTGTAGCTGTTGGATCCGATCTCGCACCCGGCGTCGACAATCGCCTTGGCCGTGGCAAGCGAGGCCTCGGCCGCATCGCCCGAAAGGAAGAACGTCGCGGTGACGCCCTTTTCCTTGAGCACCTGCAAGATCTGTTTGGTGGCGCCGCTCGGACCCTCGTCAAACGTCAGTGCCACGTACTTTTTGTTGCCCTTGGGCGCCACGCTGGCGCACGCAACAACGCAATCGGTGGCGGGCACAACCTCGCCGCGGTCTTGCGTCTTGCCTGACTGCTCACCAACCCACACCTCGGATCGGCCCTGGACACCCCATGTCTGCACATACTCGATAGCGCCCGTGCCCTCGACCTTGAGCTTGGGCTCGATAACCGTAGCCTGAACCTCGTGCTTCTCGTAAGTGTTACGGCCATCCTTGACCGTCACCTTCTCGCCGCCCTCGAGTTCGCGGCTATCCCATTTGCCCTGCTTCACGCGCTTGCCGTCGACCTTCACCGACAGCTTTTCGCCCCCATGGCGCTTGAGCACGCTGTCATCGACGGCCAGCAGGTCGCCTGCGTCGTAGGTGCCAGTCAAATCCTGGTCGTCGATGAGATTCTGCAGCGTAGAGCCCATACGCACCGCGGTCTTCTGGCCGTTGAGCTCCACGTCCACACTGCGGTTGACGTAGCCCACGACGGCAGCGATAAACAGCACGAGCGCGCAACCCACGGCGATGAGCGCGTAGGGCAGGCGAGACGAACGACGGGGCGTACGGCTGTTGCCGATGCGCGCACTGCGGTCGCTAAAGCCGCGGCTATGGTTGAGATACATCGCGCCGGGCTTACGGTGACGCTTGCGCTGACCGCTGGGCAGCTGCCCCAGGTCGCGGCGCGCCGTCGGACGCGCACCCGAACGCCCGTTTAAGTTGGATCCGTTTTGGCGCATATGCCCTCCCCCATAAACACAGCAAGCCGGAGCAACAGGTCTCCGGCTTGCCTCCCATCATTTGGTACGTCGCTATTTTGTAGCTTTTGACGAGCCTCCGCTCGCCTTTTGGTATTCGTCCTTAAAGGCCTTGAACATGCCGCGCGTCTTGCCGAGCTGCTTGCCCAGTGCGCGACTGCCCTTGTCCACGGCAACCGATCCCTTGTCGTCGAGCACCTTGGCGCCCTTTTTGACCTTGTCGCCCACCACGACGCTGGCCACGGCGGCCTTGGCAGCCGCACCGCCCGAATACCCGAGCGACTTGACCTCGTCCGAGACGACCATCGCGCCGTTCTCGTAGCCGCGCAGCATCGTCGGCGGCACCTGCGTGTCACCAACCAAAACACTCGAAGCAGCACCGGCGGTCACATAGAATGCCTGCACGATGCCCGAGCGCGGCTTGAACTCAACGTCCGAGCAATAGCCCACGACGTCGCCCGATTCCGTGCGCACGTCCATACCGACCCAGATGATGCAATCGTCCAGGTTGATGTCGAGGCGCTTGGCCGCAGCGGTATCGTAGGTGCCCTTGACGTCGTCAACTGCGATGGCGCCCTCATAGACGCCAATGGCATCGAGCGCCACAAATCGGTCAGGGCGCTCGATCATACCCGCGATATCGGACTGGCGAACCATAAAGCCCACCACGCGCGTACCGCCCGGGGTAAAGACCGGAAAGTGAATCTTGCCGAGCTTTTTAGGGCCGCGCGGCGTGCCGTCTTTTTTGGTGCGCTTATCCTCGGTAGGCTTGCGATAGATCTTGGCGCCGACAAAATCCCCGGCGCGCATTATGCCTCGGTCGAAGGCTCCGCGGCCTCGGCGTCGGCCTCGACGGCGTTTTCGACCACGACATCGGCGGCGGGCGTCACGTTGCCGCCCGAGATAGCGTCGTTGAGCTGCTCTCGCAGCTGGTCCATGCGCTCGCGGGCAAGGTCGACCTTGGCACGCAGGTCATCGGTCTTGGCGTCGACCATCGGGCCAAAATCGTTGACCGCGGCGCGGGCCTCCTCGGCACCGTGCTCGTAGGTGTCGCGCATGTTATCCCAGGCGTCGTTGGCGATATCGGCAGCCATGGCGCGGGTCTCGGCGCCCGAGCGCGGAGCCAGGGCGACGCCGATGATGGCGCCGGCGGCAGCACCGAAGAGCGCACCCGAGATAAAGTTGAAAGTCTTACCCATGTTCATTCCTCTCCTGCGGGCACCTCGGCGCCCACCGTTTGAATGCTGTCCATTATACCCGCAGCACAGCGCTTGCCGTCTTGTTCATCTGCGTACGGTAAAGGCGCAGGTACATGATGGTGATAAGCGGGTGAGCCTACTCCTGCGGCACGGCCGGCATGGCCATCGTGGCGGCCGGGTCCTCGCCGGCGCCGTCAACGAGCGGCAGCGCTCCCTCGTGCACGGGGGCAACCGGAGCCGTCGCCGCGCCACCGTAGACGGCAGCGGGGGCCTCGTGGCTTTCGGCGGTCGCGCCCTCGGTATCGATTGCCTCCTGCGGTTCGTCGTCAAAGCTCGGGACGCCCTGGGGCTCCGCGGGCTCGGGCTCGGAAGCCGCCTCGGCAGGTGCCTCGTCGACAGGCTCGACGGCAGTCTCGGCAGGCGCCTCGTCCTCGGTCGCGTCCCCGGCCTCGCCCTCGGCATTCGCGGCGGCGACGGCCTCGTGCGGGTCCTTGCCCTCGGCCTCGGCACGCATGCCCAGTACCAGGTTGCGCAAACCCGCGACCGTACCGTCCACATCGGGAGCGGGCTGGTCGGCATGCAGATAGGCCCAATCCATCATAAAGGTCGCCGAAGACAGCGCGCCGATGGCCAGCGCGTCATCGGGACACGAAAGCTCGACCTCAAAGACGCGCTCATCGTGCTCGCTCACGCGAGTGCGGCCGCACGAAATGCTGCCAGCAAGACCGGTCTCGTTCATGAGCTCTACCGTCACGTGCTCCAGCAGATGGCAAAGCTCGGTCTGGCCCATGCAGTCCTGGAACTCGCGACCGGAATCGCCCAGGCACAGGTGCTTGGCAATCGCGGGTACCAGGTAGTACACGCGCGCCGTGGCCTCGATGTCCTCCGAGGTCATGAGCGGCATGCCGGGGTTTACCAGCACATGCGCGCAGATCTTGTCCTCGCTGACGGTGACCTTAAGGATGTTGAACAGGCCTGCCATAACTCTCCCCTACTCTTCCTTGCCCTACTCGTCGCCGTCGTGCGGGTCCGCAGAGCCCGCACCCGACGCCGCCGGCTTATCTGCCAAGGACTCGGAATCCTTCTTATCGGTTTCGGCCGGAGCGATCACGCGAATGAGCGAGATGCGCTGGCCACGCATCGACTGCACCTTAAACTTGTACCCCGCGACCTCAAACACCTCTCCGATGTCGGGTACCGAGTCGCAAAGCTCCAAAATCCAGCCGGCGATGGTCTCATAATCATCGCTTTCCTCGAGCGGCCAACCAAGCTCAATCGCGTCATCGCACGAAAAACGCCCATCGACGAGCCACTCGCGGCGCGAAAGGCGCGTGAGGTACTTGTTGTCGGGGTCGAACTCGTCCTCGATCTCGCCGACGATCTCCTCGACGATATCCTCGATGGTGATAATGCCGGCCGTGCCGCCGTACTCGTCCACGACCACCACGATCTGGTCGTGCGAGGTCTGCATCTCGGACAGTAGCGGCAGGATGTCCTTGGTGTCGGGCACAAAGGTGGCGTCGCGCAAAAAGCCGGCGATGGGCTGGTCACCCTTGCCGTCGAGCGCGGGTTGGATCAGGTCCTTGATGTGCGCAATGCCGGCGACGTTGTCGGGATCCTCGTGATAGACGGGGATGCGGCTGAAGCCGGTCTGGCGCATGGTGGACAACACGTCGGCGACCGTCTCGTCGTCCTCGCACATGGTGGTGTCCACGCGCGGCACCATGACCTCGCGGGCAACGGTGTCGCCCAAGTCAAAGATCTCGTGGATCATACGCTTTTCCTCGTCGAGCAGGTCGTCCTGCTCCGAGACCATGTACTTGATCTCTTCTTCCGAGACGTTTTGGCGATCGTCGGCGCTCTTGATGCGCAGGATGCGGGCCAGGCCATCGGAGCAGGCGCCGGTCAGCCACACGAGCGGACGGGCGATCTTTTGGAAAAACGACAACGGTCCCACGACCTGCTTGGACACGCCCTCGGCATTGGCCAGGCCGATGCGCTTGGGGACGAGCTCGCCGATCACGATGGACACGAAGGCGACCGCGACGGTGATGATGACCGGCGCCAGGCCGCGCGCGATGGCGGAGAGCGGCGCGATGCCAAAGCTCATGAGCCACGTGGCGAGCGGGTCGGACAGACTCGTCGAGGCGACGGCGGACGAGGCGAAGCCCACGAGCGTAATGGCAACCTGGATGGTGGCGAGCAGCTGGTCGGAGTCGGCAGCCAGCTTAATGGCACGCTCGGCGCACTTGTCGCCTTCCTCGGCCTCGTGCTCCAACACGGCGCGCTTGGCCGTGGTGAGCGCCATCTCGGACATAGAGAAGTAGCCGTTGATGAGGGTCAAAACGAGGGTGGTGATAAGGGAGATGGTTATGTCCATCGGGAGTTTCTCGAACCTCCAAGATTCGGGACGTCAGGTTAAAACGTTGATGGCGGATACGGCAATTGCACCGGCGCCCAAACGAGAACGCGGGCGCGCAGGCATGGTCGCTAGATTACGAAGAGGATCACCGCCATGAACTGGAAGATGCTGCCGGCGAGCACCCACAGGTGAAACACGCTGTGCAGATAGCGCACGTTTTTGGCGATATAGAACGGCACGCCCGCGGTGTAGCACACGCCGCCGACGGCGAGCAGGGCAAGTGCCACGGGGTTGAGCAGCGCAACAAGTTCGGGCAGCTTAAAGACAACGAGCCAGCCCATCAGCAGGTAGACCAGGCCGCTTACCCAATGCGGCTGGCGCTCGCGTAGGAAGCACTCGAGGGCGATGCCGATGATGGCGATGGCCCATACGGCAAAGAACAGCACAGCGCCGCCGTCGTTTGCGAGCGTGATGAGGCAAAACGGCGTATAGCTGCCGGCTATGAGCAGGTAGATGCAGCTGTGGTCGATGATGCGAAACACGCGCTTGGCGCGCGCGGGCTGAATCGCGTGGTAGAGCGTGGAGGCTAGGTATTCGAGGATAATGCTGACGCCATAGACAATCGCCGCGGCCATATGGGCCGGGCCTCCGCCGCGCAGGGCGGCGAATACGATCAGGAGCACCAGACCCGCGATACCCAGCAGGCAGCCGACACCATGGGTGACGGAGTTCATGATCTCCTCGCCCACTGTGTAGTGTGGAACGACCGCGGTCTTGGGTCGCGGCTTAGAACTGTCGCTCGAATCGGACATGCCGGTTACATCCTCCAACGTAAAGAGTTCTCAACACTATATCAAAGCGTCTAGGTACGTGCGAAATTTGCACCATACGTGACCCTTTGTTTACCCATTCTTTGCCTGTTGACGCATCAACGGCGAACGTCCATAATGCGCTTGCATTAAATGTTGATGTATTAACATCTTATAGGAGAATACCGCATGGCTCAAAACGCACGTTCCCATCGAAAGCTCAAGATAGCCGGCATCGTTGCACTGGTGGTTGTCGTTGCGCTGCTCGGATTTGCCGGCAACTTTCTGTTTGACTTCGCGCTGAATCCCCGCGCGCCATACACCATGAAGATGATGCAGGATAGCAAGAACGACAAAGAAGGTGAGCAGCCGGATGCCGAGGAAACCGAGGCGCGGGCGTGGTTTAAAGAGAATCGCGAGAGCAGCAGCCTCACCGCAGATGACGGAACCGAACTTGCCGCTTGGTATTTTGCCGCCTCGGAGAACACCCACGATTACGCCGTCTGCCTGCATGGATATACCAACGAGCCCATCGGCATGGCCCGATACGCCAAGCGCTTCCACGACCGCGGCATGAACGTGCTCGCGCCTGCCGCCCGCGCCCACGAGCGCTCCGGCGGCGACTATATCGGCATGGGCTGGCCCGAGCGCCTCGATGTCGTTGCATGGATTGGGCGGATCGTCGCAGCTGACCCCGAGGCGCGCATCCTGGTCTTTGGCGAGTCGATGGGTGCGGCAACCGCCATGAACGTCGCGGGGGAATCTCTGCCCGCAAACGTGAAATGCATTATCGAGGACTGCGGTTATACGAGTGTTTGGGACGAGTTTTCTCTGCAGCTCAAGGACGTGTTCGGCCTGCCCAGCTTTCCCTTGCTCGATGTAGCAGACTTGGTGTGCAACGTGCGCGCGGGCTACGACTTTCATAAGGCGAGCAGTGTGGAGCAACTCAAACACGCGACGGTTCCCATGCTGTTTATCCACGGCGACCAGGACACCTTTGTGCCGTACGACATGCTCGACCAAAACTACGACGCGTGCGCCAGCAAAGTCAAGCAAAAGCTCACCATCCATGGCGCCACCCACGCCAAGAGCGCGCAAGTTGACCCCGAGCTCTACTGGAACACAGTCAACAACTTCCTCGACGAGTATTTTTAGGCAAAAAGCAACGTCTGGGGCTTTATCTGACCCCCTATTTTCGAAAGTATGCGGCAAAATCTGGAACTGCCGACCAGACCGCAGTTTTACCAACAATTTATCAGGGGTTTTGTTGCCAAAAAACGTCGTGTGCTCGGCGGTCTCGAAATTTGCCGCATACTTCCGAAAAGCCGCCCGTGAGCGCTGTGCCCACGGGCGGCTTTTGCTCTACTTGCGCCAGAAAAGCGCTTCATTTGTCCAATAACTAGGCGCTACTTGACCTCGATGAGCTCATACTCGCTCGTGCCCAGGCCAATCTTCTCGGCGTGCGCGATGCACACGCGCCAGTCGGTGTCGGGATGCGTGATGCAGAAGGGATCCTTGGCCTGCTCGCCCTCCAGATACTCGTGGTTGTGCTCCATCTTGGCCGCGCTATCGGTGAGCTCGGTGTTGGGCAGCGGCTCGGATGCCATGACGGCATCGGCGCAGGCCTGGTCAATGGCGACCGGGTCGAAGCTCGCGAACATGCCGATATCGTTGACGATAGGCGTGTCGTTTTCGGGATGGCAATCGCAGTTGGGGCTGATGTCCATGGCAAGCGAGATGTGGAAGCTCGGGCGGCCGTCGACGACGGCCTTCGTATACTCGGCGATCTTGCAGTTGAGCACGTCGGCCGCGGCCTCATAGCCGGGCTTGATGCAGTCCTGGTTGCATGCCGCAATGCAGCGTCCGCAGCCCACGCAGCGATCGTGGTCGATGGCAGCCACGTGCACCGTGCGAGTGTTGCCGTTGGCAAGCTCGCGCTCGCGGGTATCGTCAAACGAGATGGCGTTGTGCGCACAGATCTTTTCGCAGGCATGGCAGCCAACGCAGTGCTCGGTCGCGACGTTCGGCTTGCCGGCGGCATGCTGCTCCATCTTGCCGGCACGGCTGCCGCCTCCCATGCCCAGGTTCTTCATGGCGCCGCCAAAACCGGCCTGCTCATGGCCCTTAAAGTGGGTGAGGCTGATCACGATATCGGCATCCATGAGCGCCTGACCGATCTTGGCCTCGTGCACGTACTCGCCGCCCTCGACCGGGACGAGCGCCTCGTCGGTGCCCTTGAGGCCGTCGGCGATGATGATCTGGCAACCCGTGGCATACGGGGTAAAGCCGTTCTGGTAGGCGGTGTCGATGTGCTCGAGCGCGTTTTTGCGGCTACCGACATAGAGCGTGTTGCAGTCGGTGAGGAAGGGCTTGCCGCCCAGCTCCTTCACCACGTCGGCGACGGCGCGAGCGTAGTTGGGGCGCAAAAAGCTCAGGTTGCCCAGCTCGCCAAAGTGAATCTTAATGGCGACGAACTTGTTCTCAAAGTCGATCTGCTCAATACCGGCGTGACGGATGAGGCGCTTGAGCTTGTCGAGCTGGCTCTCGCGAGCATGCGTGCGCAGGTTGGTGAAGTACACCTTAGCGGGTGCTGCGGGTGCAGTTGCGGTCATAGATATATCCCCTCGGTCTATATGGCGTTACAGACATAAGAGGATGGTACCAGTTAAAGCAGAGTTAAAGTCAAGTACGACACCTAGTCGTTGGGAACGTTCTTAAATGACTACTCTTGGACTTTGAGGGCTTCGGCCAGACTGACGCGCTTGATGGAGCGCGTGTGCAGCAGCGCCACGACCAGGTAGGTCGCAAAGCCGATTCCTGCGCACGCCGCCATGGACCAAGCGGGCACGTAGATCTCGATATTGCCGTTGTAGACGAGCAGCATCGAGCGGAAGATGGCCGTGAGCGAGCCGATGATCACGGGCAGGCTCAGCACGAGCGACGCCGCCACGCACAGCGTGATCGAGCGGATGTACAGATGCGAGATCTCGCCATCGCGATAGCCAAAGACCTTCATGTAGCTAATCGAACGGGCGCTGTGGTCGATCACAGCCTTGGTCAGCAGGTACATAAACAGCAGAAAGATGAACACCGCGAGCCCGACCATCATGCCGATCATTTTGCTCATCATGCCGATGAACTGGTCGCCCACGGCACGCATGTCGTCGGGCGTGGTGTCGCCGGCAAAGTAACGAGCATCGAGGTTGAGCTTCTCGTCGCTCACATAGCCGTTAAAGTAGGCGGCGTCGTTGCCGAACAGCTCGTTAAAGTCGTCGATGCTCATATAGACATTCATATCCGACTTAGAGCCCCAAACGCAGTCCTTGCCCACGTACTCAAAGGAATAATTCTTGCCCTCGTACTTGTCGCGAAGCTTAACCTTCTGACCCTCGCTCCAGCCAAACTTGTCGAGCAAGCCACCGCCAAAGACGACGCGTCCGTTGCCGACGTTGAGGTCTTTCCAATAGCGCGAATCGGATGAAATGCCGTAGACGGAAATCGTCTCCTCGCCATTTCCATCGCCGCGGTCGTATTGCAGCTGGTAAACGGCGTATTTCTCGGCCTGTGCGATTGCGCCCGCGCCGTTATCGGTCGTATTGACCGGGTGGATATCGTCGTTGTCAGTGTCGATCTTAGAGGCCTTGCCGATCAGGTCGATAGTCTCATCGCGGTCGCAGCCGAGAGCGTCGGCAAGGTCATCGAGGCGCGCATAAAGCGCATCCTTCTTGTCCTGGACCTTGGCAAGCGCATCCTGCGCTGCGGTCAGGCTCTCGGCAGACGGAGATGCGGTCGCGGCATCGGCTGCCGCCTGCGCCGCATCGGCCGCGTCGTCAAGCTCGTCATCGGCATCCTGAGCGGCGGAAAGCAGCGCGCCGTCCACCGACTGCAAGCGCTCGAGTGCTGACCACTGCTCGCGCTCCTCGGCAGTGCCCTCGAGCTCCAGCGGCGCCTTGAGCGTGTACTGGTGCTCGGCGACCAGGCTTGTCTCGAGGTTGTCCGCGTAGTGCGTCATCGTGGGCAGAATCGCCAGGCCAAAGAGCAGCAGCAGCGAGGCAAACGCAATGCCCACGAAGAGCGTGGCGAAGTTGCCCAGATTGCGCAGGAAGATACGCAGGCGGAAGCGGGAAACAAAGCCCATGCGCTCCGGCAGCTGCAGGCCACGCTTGGTACCCGACTTGCCGCTCGCTTCGTGACGAAGAAACTGCAACGGCGTCTTGCCCATCTTGCGAAGCAGACCCACCAGCGTGATGAGGATGAGCGCAGCGGCGGGAACCACGGCGCACTTCACAAAGATCCCCCAGCTCCAGTACACCTGGAAGGGAGGCAGGCTGTACGAACCGTAATAGAGGCTGCGCATGGGCTCGGTAAAGAACACAACGCCGAGTGCAGTGCCCAAAAGCGCCGCGACCACGCCCACTATGGCGGGAAGTGCCAGGTAGTGCAGCACGATCTCGCGTCGACGATAGCCGCTGGCGAGCAGCGTGCCGATGATGGCGCTCTCCTCCTCGATGGTGGCGTCGGTAAGGACCACAAAGACAAACGCCATGATCACGATGATGATGTCGAGCAACGTCGTCCACATCGTGGAGTCGCCGTCTACGTCGTCGCGCGCATAGCCAATGCCCTGATTGGAATCGGCGTCGATCAGATCGTCCACGCGCGCATCGGCGTCGGTCAGTGCCTCGACCATATCTTGCTCGGCGTCGATGCGGTCCGCGGTGGGGAGGTCGCGATCGGTAAAGGTGAAGGAGTAGGTGTAGGCGGGTGCGCCGCCGGCATCTTCGAGCGCGGCAAAGCCGCCATCGGTGACCTCGGCCACGCCGTACGTGATGGTGTTCACCGTAAAGTCCGAATTGTTGAGGAACAGCGCCTGGCTATCGGGCTGGGTCATGATGCCGCAGATGATGTAGGTGCGGCCCTCAAGCTCAACCTTATCGCCCACGGCGAGGTCGTTGTTGGTGGCGAAGACACGGTCGATGGCTACCTCATCGTCCGTCTTGGGCTCCCTGCCCTCACAGTAGGACGCGATATCGACCTTGGTGCGGTGCGCATAGGTGCGCAGCGTGCGCTTGGTGCCGTCGTCGCCGGCGGTCTTTTTGATGATGGCGTCGATGGAGAAATTCTTGTAGAGCGTGACGCCGCCGACGTCGTCGGCCGCGTCCTCGGCGGCCTTGAGCTGCTCGTCGGTAGCCTCGAAGGAGGTGGTCACGCGGCCGTCCTCAATCGTGTAGTCGTCGCGCATGTCGTCGATAAGGCAACCGATGGAATGCGCCGCGAGCAAAAAGCCCGAGGTAAGGGCGATGCTTCCGCACATAAGCAAAAAGATGCCCAGGTACTTACCGATATTGCGGCGCAGCTCGCGCGGGAGACGTTTTGCGAGAGGTGTCATGGCGCCGCCTACCAATCGAGTTCGGCGGCCGCGACGGGCGACTCGTTGAGCTCATCCTCGACGATGCGCCCGTCGCGCAGGCGCAGCACGCGATTGGCCATGCGGGCGATGGCGGCGTTGTGCGTGACGATGATGATGGTGCAGCCGTACTCGTGATTGACATCCTCCATGAGCTGCAGGATTTCCTTGGACGTCTTGTAGTCGAGCGCGCCCGTGGGCTCGTCGCACAGCAACAGACCCGGGTTCTTGACGAGCGCACGGCCGATGGCGCAGCGCTGCTGTTGGCCGCCCGAAACCTGACGCGGGAACTTGTTGCGGTGCTCGTAGAGGCCCAGCGAACGCAGCAGGTCGTCGACATTGAGCGGGTTTTTGGACAGGTGCGCCGTGACCTCAATGTTTTCCTTGATGGTGAGGTCGGGCACCAGGTTGTAGAACTGAAAGACAAAGCCCAGCTCGCGGCGGCGGTACTCACCCAGGTCGGCGGGCTTGAGCACCGTGAGGTCGCAGCCGTCCACCATGATGGAGCCGGCGTCGGCATCCTCCAGGCCGCCGATCAGGTTGAGAAAGGTCGACTTACCCGAGCCCGAGGGCCCCAGCATGACGCAGATCTCCCCGCGGTTGATGGACGTGTCGATGCCATCGAGTACCGTCAGGCGCGCATCACCGTCGCCGTAGTGCTTCTTGAGCCCCTTGACCTGGACATAGGCTTCCTGCGTTGCCATGGTATCCCCCGTTGTTAGCCTCGTACTACTTTATGAACGTAATAGTAAACCTTGGCGAACTATTTTGGGGCGAGAGTGGGGATTTGTTTCAAGACTAGTCATTGGGGACGTTCTTAAATGACTAGCTGTTGGGGACACTCTTTCGCCACCCGGCAGTTAGGGACGTTCCCTTTCTGCCGGCAGCTGGGGACAGTCCTTAGCAAGCCGGCGGTTCGGCAAAGACTGTCCCCAATGACTAGTCGTTTAAGTCTGTCCCCAATGAGTACCCAATGACTAGGTGGCTAGGCGTGGGATTTGGTGCGTGCGAGGGCTAGGCCTACGGCGGCGATGGCCGCGGCAAAGAGCACCGTGACGCCCAGGTCGCAGGCGATGTCGCCCAGCACGGTGGACGTCAGGTCCGCGGCGAGCGCCTTGCCGATCGCGTCGTTCACCCAATACGTCGGCACAAAATGCGCCGCGGTCTGCACGGCTGGGCCCATGAGCGACAGTGGCATCCAGGCGCCGCCCAAAAACGTCATGAGCATGCCGAGTAAGTTGCCCACGCCGTTGAGCAGCTCCTCGCGCGCGCCCAAGCTCGACAGCGTAAAGCCAACGGCCAGCGGCGTGCACGCCAGGGCAAACGTCACCGCCAGCGCCAGACACACACGACCCGCGCCGACCTCGGCAACCGCGCCGGCAAAGCCCACGACGCCCATCATGCTCGACACGAGCCAAATGCAGACGGTGAGCACGGCGGCGGCCGCAAACACGGCAAGCGAACGCTGACGCTCGGAGACCGGGCTGGCATCCATGCGGCGCACGCGCTCGGGCTCGTTCATGCCCGAGAACACCAGCCCCACCGACACGATGACCGACGAGATAATCGCATACGCGCCAAAGTTGAAATACGACTCGAGCGTGGCAGCAGCAGCCGAGTCGACCTTGACCCGCTCGATCTGGACCTCCGCGCGCTTTGCAGCGGCATGCTCGGCGGCCTTGGCAACGTCGCCGTTAGAAGCAGCGGGCTCAAGCGCCGCCGCAGCGCCCGCGAGCGAGATCCAGCGCGAGGCCTCGGCAGACGACAGCGCCGCCGCCATGGTGCCGGCACCGTAGGTCACATCGAGCTTGGGCAGGGACTCCCCCACGCGGGCGGCTGCAACGAGGTCGTCCTCAAACCCCTCCGGGATAAAGAACACGCAGTCGGCGCTGCCCTTGGCGCTGTTGCTCTTGGAGAGCGCGTCCGCAAGGTCGTACGTGTCGTCGCCAACACCCGTGACCAACTCAAAGCGCAACCCCAGATGCTTGGTAAGCGCACGCGAAAGATCGCTGTCGTCGCGGTCGACCACAATCACATTGGCGTCGTAGGGCTTGTACTCGGTGAGCTGCGACGAGTTCCAGCTCACCGATGCCGCGATGAACACACCCATCAGCGATATGAACACCGTATAGATGAGCAGGTAGAACGGATGCGCGAGCGCCATGCGCAGCGCAGTCTTAAAGGTGCTCATAGCGGCTCCTTCCAAAAATCAGCGTGGCGGCGGCAACGAACAGCAGCGCCATAAGGACCAGCGCGCCCGCACGGATGACAAAGGGACCCAGGTCCTCAAAGAAATACAGGCGGTTGAACATGTCGCAGATGAGCTTGACAGGGTTGAGCCAGCACTCGGCCGGGCAGGCGCGGGCGACATCGTCGGCAAGTGCCATCGCCGGCTCGCCGTAAAGCCCAGCGAACAGGGCGCACGTGGTGGCAAAGCCCGTGAGGATGCCCGACTTGGATGCCTTGCCACCCTTAACGGGAAGCGTGCCCACAAAGAGTCCCAAGCCCGTGGCGGCAAGCGCGGAAGCGGCGCCGCCCACCAAACACAGTCCCTCACGCCCGCCAAAGTCGACGCCCACAACCAGGCGCACGTAGCCGATCGCGATCGCCATCGAGGCAAAGGAGACCAGCCACGAGCCCACAAAGATACCGGCCAGCGACGCCGTCTTGGAAAGGCCGCCCACGCAGCGGCGCGCGCCAAGGCCCGACAGATTGGGCTGCAGGTCGACAACGCTCAAGGCGGCAAACTCGGCAGACATCATCGCGACCAGGCCAAAAAGCGCGTAATAGTAGATGACCGTGCCATCGGGCGTGGTGCGTGTCAGGCTTACGCGGCGGGTGCCGCCCTCGAGCGACAGGGCGCGCGCAACCGCCTCCGGGTCGGCGAGCGCCGCCGGGTTGTCCTGGGCAATCTGGGACATGAGCTTGGCATTTTGTGTATACGAACTTGCCACCGTCTCCAGGATGCTGCGATCGGTGAGCACCGATGATGCGCGCGAGCTGTCGTAGCTCGAAAGCAGTGTGAGCTTGGGCGTGCCCGCGTCGTCGACCGTGTAGATGCCCGCGACCTTGCCGGACTTGAGCGCTTTGCGCGCGGCAGCTAAGTCTTCGTACTCGCTCACATCGAGCAGCTGATTCTCGCCCTCCTTGGCAAGCGAAGTCGCCACGTCCTTAAAGGACGAAGCGCCCCAGGCCTCATCCGCTACGACGGCCACTGGCACCGGGTCGACCGTGCCGTCGGAGCTGAGGTTCGCAAACATAAACATAAACATCGTGGAAAGCGCGATGGGAAAGAGAGCGCCCCAAACCCACGTGCTCGGCCGGCGCAGCAGCGTCTTGACCGTAATGATAATGGTGTTGAACATGGCCGCCCCCTAGTCGCGCAGCTCGCGGCCGGTGATCTCGAGGAACACGTCGTTGAGGGTCGGTGGCTCGCTCCACACGCGGCCGAGCGCAACGTCGGCAGCGCGCAGCGTGTCGAGGATGTCGACCAGATTGTGCGGACTCGTCTCGCAGGTGCAGACGAGCTCGCCGCCGGACAGCTCGACGCTGAGCACGTGCTCGAGGGCGCGCAGCCGCTCGACCGTGGCTGGCTCGACGGCGCCCACCTCGACGGTCACGCGCTCGCCCATCTGAATCATGCGTTTGAGCTCGTCGTTGGTGCCCTGCGCCAGCACGCGGCCGCCGTCCATGATCATGATGCGGCTGCAGATCTGCTCGACTTCCTCCATGTAATGGCTGGTATACACCACCGTGGCGCCCTCGTCGCGCAGGCGGCAGATGCCCTCCAGGATGGCGTTGCGGCTCTGCGGGTCGACCGCCACCGTGGGCTCGTCAAAAAAGATGAGCTCGGGCTTGTGCGCGATGCCGCAGGCGATGTTGAGGCGTCGCGCCAGGCCGCCCGAGAGCTTGCCGGGGCGGAACTTGGCAAAGTCGCCCAGGCCGACAAAGTCGATGGCCTCGTCGACCAGCGCGCGGCGGCGCTTGCGGTCGTTGACGTAGAGGCTGCAGAAATAGTCGATGTTCTCGCGCACCGTGAGCTCGTCGAATACCGCCACCTGCTGCGGCACCACGCCGATGCGGCGCTTGAGGTCGTAGCGGGCGGGCGTCATGGGTTCGCCGAACAGCTCGATGGTGCCTTTGTCGTAGGCAAGCAGCTGCAAAATGCAGTTGATGGACGTGGTCTTGCCCGAGCCGTTGGGGCCCAGCAGGCCAAAGATCTCGCCGGGGGCGATGCTCAGGTTAAAGTGGTCGAGCGCGATAAGATCGTCGTAGCGCTTGACGAGGTTTTCGACGTGGACGATGTCTGTCATGAGGCGGCCCTTCTGTTGCTTGCGGCCCGGTACGATTGCATCATCGCAGGAGCGGACGGCGCGCACCAGTGAGCTTTGTCACGAGTGCGGGGGCTCGGTCGCGTGGCCCGCTGACGCGACCGCCCCACCGTGCGGGAGGAATGTCACGGTTGCGCTAGGCGGCCCCTCCACCACGCGCAGCTTCGCGTACAATACCCGTATGAACAGGCTATTCGACAAATCGATCGTGCTGGCGTGCTGTATCGCAGCCGCCACGGGCCTTGCTGTGGACGCTCGTCTGGTTGCGGCGTTTTGCCTTGGCGTTATTGCCACCTCACTGGCCGAGGTCGCACGGGGAAACCGCGCCCGCCGTGTGAGTGAGGCCGCGAGCTACGCCTGCATCATCGCGGCCGTCTTCGTGCCGCCGTTTGTGCCGTTTGCGCCTCTCGCCTTCTATGACATCGCGCGGCGCGTGCGCCGTGAGCGCGCCTGGGTCGCGCTGGGCATTGGCTCCGCTTTTGCCTTTGCGCTCGTCGCAGACCTTCGCGGCGGCGCGCTCACCACCCGAACGCTGCTGCTAACCGCCATCCTTTCGATCGCCGCCACGTTGCTGTCGCTGCGCACCGCGCAGCTGGAGCGCGAACAAGAACGCATGCGTCGCACCCGCGACAAGCTGCAAGAACGCGCCCTGGCACTCGAGGCACGCAACCGCGACCTCGCCGACCGCCAGGACTACGAAGTCGAGCTCGCGACGCTCGCCGAACGCGCCCGCATCGCGCGCGAGATCCACGATAACGTCGGGCACCAGCTCACGCGCGCCTCACTGCAGGCCGAAGCCCTGCGCGTGGTTCACGCCGACGAGCCCGGCGTCGCCGCCGATTTCGCCGACGTCAAACGCACGGTTGACGAGGCGCTCCAGCTTGTGCGCACCAGCGTCCACGCGCTCAACGACAACGCCGTCGACCTTTCCGTGCAGCTCGAACGCATTGTCGAAGGCACACGCTCGGACGGCGGCCCGCAGATTGAGCTTGAAGTTATGGCCGAACATGCGCCCGCAAACGTCGCCAACTGCTTTGCAGCGGTCCTGCGCGAAGCGCTCTCCAATACCATGCGCCACGCTTGCGCCCAGACCGTCACCGTACGGTGCATGGAGCATCCGTCGTTTTACCAGCTCATTGTTACCGACGATGGCGTGGGTGAGGTCCAAGCAAGCGGCCGCGGCACCGCGGAGGGCATGGGGCTCGCCTCCATGCGCGAGCGCATCGAGGCGCTTGGCGGCACCTTCACCGCCGGCCCGCGTGCCGGCGCCGGCGGCTGGCGTGTGTTTGCCACCGTTCCCAAACAGCAAGGAGATGAGGGCCGATGAGGCTCATCGTTGTCGACGACGACCGCTTGGTGGTCGATTCGCTCAAGATTATCTTGGGCGCCCAGCCGCGGATCGAAGTGGTGGGCACCGGTGCCAACGGCAACGATGCGGTGGCGCTCTACGCCGAGCACGCACCCGATATTGCGCTGCTCGACATCCAGATGCCGGGACGCGACGGCCTTTCGGCCGCGCGCGAGATCCTCGAGCACGACCCTGCGGCGCGGGTGGTGTTTCTGACGACATTCTCGGATGACGAGTACATTGTGTCGGCGCTCAAGCTGGGCGCCCGCGGCCTCGACAACAAGGAGATTGCCGCCACGGCTTATATGGGAGAAGGCACGGTGCGCAACCACATCAGCTCGATCCTTGCCAAAATGGGCCTGCGCAACCGCACGCAGATCGCCATCGCCTACCTGCGAGGCTAGCCGCTGGCTGCCGCCAATTTGATGCCATTCCAAAACTATGCCGGTTTACTACGATGAACCGCATATCTCCGACCACGGCAAATTGCGCACTTACAAAACCGCAGGTAGAACACTTGCGATATTTGCAAAAATGCGGGTGTGGTCAGGAATCTCGGATTCATCGTAGTAAACCGGCATAGTTTTGTTCGGGCGG
>CATYIV010000035.1 GCA_958407465.1 uncultured Collinsella sp.
CACTTAATGTGCTTTCCGTCTTGCGCAGGACTGTAGAGCAGCAAACTTAACCCGCCCCGGCCCCCGATGGCCCCAGACCGGCGGGATGGACCAGTTCAGATGGGGCTTTGATGCATGGGTGGTCTGTTGGTGGGCAAATGGGTATCATACTGTGGTTACTGCGTCGACTCTATGATGCATGTTTGTACGTTCCCGACGGTCGGTTTGCCAGAAGCGCCCCGTCGGTTGTTTCAGACCCGTTTCGAAGAAAGGAAACAACACTAACCTATGGCAGCTAAAAAATCATCTCCCTTGAAGATCATCCCGCTCGGCGGCCTTGACGGCATCGGCAAGAACATGACGGTCTTCGAGTGCGGCGACGACATGGTGCTCGTCGACGCCGGCCTCATGTTCCCGGATGACTCCCAGCCCGGTATCGACCTGGTGCTTCCCGACTACACCTATGTTTTGGAGAACGAGGAAAAGCTCCGCGGTATCGTCGTCACCCACGGCCACGAGGACCACACCGGTTCGCTTCCGTACCTGCTGCAGGACCTCAACAATAAGGTGCCCATCTTTTCGAGCAAGCTGACGCTTGGCTTTATCGAGGGCAAGCTTTCTGAGTTCCGCATCCGCGCACCCAAGTTCCGCGAGGTCAAGGGCGGCAGCCATGTCAACCTCGGCGGCATCTCGCTCGACTTCTTCTCGATGACGCACTCCATTCCCGGCGCTCTGGGCGTGTTCATCCGCACCAACCAGGGTACCGTTATGCACACCGGCGACTTTAAGCTCGACCAGACGCCCATCGACGGCGTCACGCCCGACTATGCCGCTATCAGCCGCTTTGCCAAGCAGGGTATCGACCTGCTGCTTTCCGACTCCACCAACGCCACGGTTCCCGGCTTTACCAAGTCCGAGGCCGAGGTTGGTCCCAACCTGCTGCACGCCATCAAGAACGCGCCGGGTCGCGTGTTCGTTGCGTCGTTCTCGAGCCACATCCATCGTTTGCAGCAGATCTGCGATGCCGCCCGCAAGTGCGGCCGTAAGGTCGTTGTGACCGGTCGCTCCATGCTCACTAACACCCGCGTGGCGCGCGAGCTTGGCTACCTCAACATCGACGACGCCGATATCATCGATGCCTTTGACATTGATAACCTGCCTGACGACAAGATTGTTGTCATGTGCACCGGTTCGCAGGGCGAGCCGCTGTCGGCCCTGTCCCGCATGGCCAATGGCGAGCACAAGACGCTCTCCATCCACGAGGGCGATACCGTTATCCTCTCGGCAACTCCTGTTCCCGGCAATGAGAAAGCCGTCCAGCAGGTCGTCAACAGCCTGGCCAAGCTCGGCTGCGACGTGTGGGATAAGAACCGCGCCCTCGTTCACGTTTCCGGTCACGGTAGCCAGGAGGAGCTCAAGCTCCTGATGGCCATGGCCAAGCCCACGTACTTTATGCCGGTTCACGGTGAAGCCGTGCATCTGCGCGCCCATGCCCAGCTGGCCCGCAAGATGGGTCTCAAGGACGATCATATCTTTATCCTCGACAACGGCGACACGCTCGAGATGCGCGGCGGTATCGTTAAGCGCGGTACGCCCGTCGAGTCCGGCGTCGTTTACGTCGACGGCCTGCGCATCGGCGATACCGACCCCATCGTCCTGCGTGATCGTCAGAAGCTCGCCAACGACGGTATGGTTACCGCTGTTGCCATCGTCTCGCTCAAGCACAAGAAGATCGAGGCCATCGAGTTCTCGGGCCGCGGCGTCTCGTTTGCCATCGACGACCAGTTCTCCGAGGATGCCTCCGCGTCCATTATGAAGACGATCGAGAAGGGCAAGTTCAGCTTTACGAGCAGCGGTTCCGATGCCATTCGCAAGGCCGTGCGCGATTCGCTCTCTAACTTTATCTGGAGCCGTACTCGCACCCGTCCGATGATCATCCCGGTCGTCATGGAGGTTTAGTTTGGCGCGCGGATCTGCACAAAACGCCAAAGGCAATAAGGCCAATAACCAACCGGCATCTGCTAAGGGTGCCGGTTCCCATCTGCGTGCCAATAAGGGCCACGAGTCCGAGTTCGATGATTTCGAGCCCTTGGTCGAGCCCTCGGCCAACCGCGATATCGCCGGCGTGGTCATTGCCGTTTTGGCGATTGCGTCCTTTATTGCCGTGATTTCGCCGGCGACTGCGCCCGTTACGGCTGCGGTTGCCGGTTTCTACCACTTGGGCTTTGGTCTGGGCGCCTACGTGCTGCCGATCGTCATTTTGCTGTTTGCCGCCACGCTCTTTTTAGGCGAGGACTCGCCGCTCAACGTGCGCTCGGTCGCGGGCGGAGCCGTGGTCTTTATCACCGTTGTCTCCATTCTTTCGCTGATGGTGCCGGGTACGAGCGACTCGTGTGACCTTATGTTCACGCCGCAAAATCTGTCCGCCTCGGGTGGCTACATCGGTGCGTTTATTGCGAGTGCGCTGCAGAATGCCCTGGGTAAGCCTATCGCGATGGTGGTCCTGTTGGGTCTGGCCGTCGTTGGTTTTGTCATCATCGGCTTTTCGGTGGGTGGCGTGCTGCGCTCTGCTCGCGACCGCGCGGCCGATTTTGCCGAGCGCCGTCGTGCCGATGTTAACGCGAGCCCGTGGGGTGACGACGAAGCCCTGTCGGTGCCCGGCGTTGCCCGTCCGCACCTGAGCATTCTTCGTCAAAAGGGCTCCGATGCTGCCGTGACCACGGTCATGGGCAACGATGTGGACCCGGTTTTGGACGATGACGACGAGGACGAGGATCCGTTTGTCGACGTATCCGATGCCGTGGAGGCCGAGCGCGCTAAGACGACGCTGCTGCCGCGCCGTCATGTCAAGAAGGGCAAGGCCACGCCCAAGTTGAATACAAGCGAGCCCGACCCGTCTTGGTCCGATAGCGAGATTGAGCTTACCGAGGGCGATGACGAGGACGACGAGGCTCCGATTGAGACCGCAAAGACAACTTTGCTGCCGCGTCGCCATGCTAAGCGCGAACAGGTAACCGGCCAGCTTTCGATGGAAGACGACCCCGATAAGATCGACGAGTCCGAGCCGCCGTTTGCCGTGAGTCCTGTCTCGGCAACACCTCAGATTCCCGACTTCTTGAAGCATCCCAAGGTTGCCGATACGGCTGTCGCGGGCGCTGCCGAGGCGCCTACTCCTAGCGATGGGGGAGCGGTCAATGCCCCCGCGGATAACGAGGGCGAAGAAGAGGACGGCCTCAAGCTTCCGCCGCTCGAGATCCTGCACGCCAACCCGCAGTCGGCGTCCTCCGCGTCATCTGACAAGGAGCTGGAACAGACTGCCGAGTCACTGCAATCCACCTTGCTTGAGTTTGGCCGCAGTGCCCGCGTGGTCGGCTGGATCGCCGGCCCCACGGTGACGACCTTTAAGCTGCAACCTGGCGAGGGCGAGCGCGTGAGCAAGATTTCGAGCCTCGAGGACGATATCGCGCTTTCGCTCGCTGCTCAGTCGGTGCGCATCTTTGCCCCGATCCCCGGTACCTCGCTTGTGGGTATCGAGATTCCCAATCGCAAGCGCCAGAACGTCAACCTGGGCGACGTGCTTCCCTATGTGAAGGGCGGTCCGCTCGAGCTGGCCATCGGTCGAGATGCCGAGGGCACGCCGGTCGTCGCTGACCTCGCCAAGATGCCCCACCTGCTGATCGCCGGCACGACCGGTTCTGGTAAGTCGGTGATGATCAATTCCATCATCACGACCCTGCTCATGCGAGCCCTTCCCGAGGACGTTCGCCTGATCATGGTCGACCCCAAGCGCGTCGAGCTTGCGGGCTATAACGGTTTGCCGCATCTCTATGTGCCCGTGGTGACCGAGCCCAAGCAGGCCGCGAGCGCTCTGCAATGGGCCGTGTCCGAGATGGAGCGTCGCCTGAAGGTCTTCGAGCGTCTCAACGTGCGTAAGATCTCGACCTACAACGAAAAGCAGGCCGCCGGCGAGTTTGAGCATTACGACAACCCGCCCCAAAAGATGCCCTATCTGGTCATTATCATCGACGAGCTTTCGGACCTGATGATGGTCGCCGGCAAGGATGTCGAGGCCTCGATCGTTCGTATCGCCCAGCTGGGCCGTGCCGCCGGTATACACCTTATCGTGGCTACGCAGCGCCCCAGCTCCAACGTGGTGACGGGCCTCATCAAGGCCAACATCACCAACCGCATCGCCTTTAACGTCGCCACGGGCATCGACTCGCGCGTCATTATTGACCAGATGGGTGCCGAAAAGCTCACCGGTTTGGGCGACATGCTGTTCTCCAAGGTCGACTGGGGCAAGCCTCGCCGTATCCAGGGCTGCTTTGTCTCGGATGACGAAATCAACGAGATTGTCGAGTTCGTCAAGTCGCAGAGCGAGCCCGACTACCACGAGGAGATTCTGTCTGCCGTGGCGCCCGCTTCCATGTCCATGGCGGGTGGCGGCGGTATTGTCCGCACCGGAGTAGCCGAGCCGCAAGACGATGATCCGCTCATTTGGGAAGCCGCCCATATTGTGGTGGAATCGCAGCTTGGCTCCACATCTGGCCTGCAACGTCGTCTGAAGGTTGGCTATGCGCGTGCCGGGCGTATTATGGACATGCTGGAAGAAAAGGGTGTCGTCGGCCCGCCCGACGGTTCCAAGCCGCGTGAGGTCCTGTTGGACGAGGAGGGGCTTGCCGCGCTGGAATCTGTCGACGCCGAGATGGCACGTGAAGATCGTGAGTTTGGAGGATTCTGATGGCTGCACGCTTTGGTGACATGCTGCTCGAGCAGCGTCGCCGGATGGGCCTTTCCATTCAGCAGGTCGCCAACACCATCAAAATCAGGCCGCAGATCATCGAGTTTTTCGAGACCGGTAACTTTGCTTCGATGCCGCCGCGCGGCTATGCGCAGGGCATGATTTCGAGCTATGCTCGCTTTTTGGGCCTCAATCCGCGCGAGGTCGTCAATGCCTACTTTGACGACCTGATGGCATACGAACGCGAGACGTCGCAGCAGGGCGGTCGTTTTCAGGACGCCGCCGGCTACGTCAATTCGCGTTCCTCGGTCGATAACGGGCGCTTCCTGATGGTTCAGGGCGGTCGTTCAACCCGCTATGGACAGCGTCCTCAGCAGGCCGGTTATATTACTGAGACGGGTTCGGGCGAGGAGATTCGCTCACAGCGTGACCGGTTCCGCAGTACGCCGATGCCCGAGGACCGTGCACTTCCCGCTGCCCGCGGCGTGGCGCGTGACCCTCGTGCCGGCTACGGCGACGGCGGCTATTCCGATCGCGGTTACCGTGGTGCCTCTATGGGACGCTCTCGCGGTGGCTATTCGGATGCCGATACCACGCAGGTGACGCCGCGTCTTCGCTCTCAATCACAGCCGTATGGCCAGCGCTCTTCGGCTCCGCGTTCGGTCCAGCGTGGCTATCAAGGCCGCGGTGAACTTGCGCCCCGCTCGGGTCAGCGCAGCCTTCAGGGCCAGGGCGGCTATCGCGGCCGTTCCGATAGCAATCGCGGTCGTATGCCTCAGGGAAGCGGCCGCAGCAGTTCCGGTCGTGGACGCGGCGGATCACGTACTCCTCAAAACAACGGGCTCGATCCGCATATCGTCTACGCCGGCATCGGTGCCGTTGTGCTGCTGTTGATTGTGCTCATCGTGGTGCTTCTACGTGGCTGCGCATCTTCGGCGCCCGAGAACACGCCCGAGACGCCCACTGCTACCAAGATGACGACCAAGAAGTCTTCTAAGAAGACCGAAACGGTCGACGAGGACGATGACACCGATGAGGCGACGGATGAGTCGACTGATTCGGACGCTACCAAGACGACGGCCAAGAAGGAAGAGAACGAGGTCACGAAGGTCAAAGTCTCCGTTGCCAAGGGAAAGACCGCGTGGATTGAGGTCAAGGTTGACGGCAAGTCGGTCTATGGCGCCCAGGCGACTGGCCCCTTTGAGCAGGAGTACACGCCCGAGTCTTCGATCGAGATCACCACGTCCAAGCCTTCCGATGTCACCGTTACCAAGAACGGTGAAAAGGTTCGTTACGATACCAAGACCTCGGGCGTGGCGCGTGTGACGATCACCGTTCCCAAGAAGGAGACGTCTGATTCCGAGAATGGTGAAAGTTCTGATGGTACCGACACCACCGATGGTACCGATGCCACCGACGGTACCGATGCCCAGTCCACGGATGGCGCCGATACCGCAACTGACGGTCAGACACCCACCGATTCTACCGACAATTCGTACGATAGCTACTAGGCCGCTCGTACGCGAAAGGAAACATCATGGCTAAAGATTCCAGCTTCGACGTCGTGTCCGAGGTCAACATGCAAGAGGTCGACAACGCCTTCCAGCAGACCACGCGCGAGATTTCCCAGCGCTATGACCTTAAGGATTCCGGCGCCACGATCGAGCTTTCGAAGGGCGACAAGCTCTTTACGATCAACGCCCCGGCCGACTTTGTCTCCAAACAGATTGTTGACGTGCTGAGCTCCAAGCTCATCAAGCGCGGCATCGACCTCAAGGCTGTCTCGTGGGATGCTCCGCAGGCGGCATCGGGTGGCACCGTGCGCGTGCTCGGCCATATCGTCGAGGGTATCGACCAGGCGACCGCCAAGAAGATCAACAAGGACATCAAGGATCAAAAGCTCAAGGTCAAGGTGACCATCGAGGCCGACAAACTGCGTGTTTCCTCTGCTTCGAAGGACGCGTTGCAGACCGTGATTCAGTTCCTGCGCGACCAGGACTACGGCCAGCCGCTGCAGTTCACCAACTACCGCTAATATCAATCGAAAGGACCGCTCTCCAACATGGATACACCGTTGGGCTCCGTGCTCTACATCACCCTCGGGTGCGCTAAGAACGAGGTTGACACCGACCGCATGCGTTCTCTTTTGACCGCCGCGGGCTACGAGGAGGCATTCGACCCGCAGGATGCCGATATCGCCATCGTCAATACTTGCTCGTTCCTCGCCTCCGCAACGTCCGAGAGCATCGAGACCACGCTCGAGCTCGCCAACGAGGTTCAGGACGGCGTTCGTTCTTGTCCCATCGTCATGTGCGGCTGCGTGCCGTCGCGCTATGGCGATGACCTGCCTGACGAGCTGCCCGAGGTCGCTGCCTTTGTGAAGGCCGACGAGGAAGATGGCATCGTGGCGGTCATCGATGGCGTGCTGGGTGTCGAGCGTGAGATTGCAGCCTATATCCCGCAGGTCAAACGTACCGTCGAGGGTGCTGTCGCTTACGTCAAGATTTCCGATGGCTGCAACCGCTTCTGCAGCTTCTGCATGATTCCCTACATCCGCGGCCGCTATCATTCGCGCAATGCCGAGAGCATCATCTCCGAGGTGCGCGACCTGGTTTCCGGCGGTGTGCGCGAGATCGTGCTGATCGGCCAGGACACGGGCATCTGGGGTACCGACTTTGCCGACGAGGACGTCGCCGATGGCTCGCCGCGCAATCTGGCGCAGCTGCTGCGTGCCGTCGCCGAGGCCGTGCGCCCGCACAACGTCTGGGTCCGCGTGCTCTATCTGCAGCCCGAGGGCATGACTGACGAACTCATCGAGACGATTCGCGATACGCCCGAGGTGCTGCCCTATATCGATATCCCCGTGCAGCACTGCGACGCGCGCATCCTTAAGGCTATGCGCCGTTCTGGTTCGCGCCAGGAGCTCGAGGACCTGTTCCGCGATCTGCGTGAGCGTATCCCCGGCATCGTGATCCGTTCCACGGCCATGGTCGGCTTCCCGACCGAGACCGACGACGAGTTCCGCGACCTTATCGACTTTATGGACACCGTCGGCTTTGACTACACGAGCGTCTTTGCCTACTCGCAGGAGGAGGGCAGCCTGGCCGCTAAGATGGAGGGCCAGGTCGACGAAGAGGTCAAGCTCGAGCGCGCCCAGGAGGCCATGGACCTGGCCGAGTCGCTCGGTTTTGCCGCCACCGCCGCACATGTGGGCGAGCGCGCCCAGGTGATCGTCGACGGTATCGAAGAGACCGAGGATGGCGCCGAGCTGATCGGCCATGCCTGGTTCCAGGCGCCCGATTCCGATGGCGCGGTGCATCTGGACGCCAGCGAGGCGTCCGTGGGCGATATTCTGACCGTCGAGTTTACCGATAGCTTCTGCTATGAGCTTATCGGTCATGTTGTGGAGTAGGAGAGCGTCGTGGCTAACGAGAGCAATAAGGAACTGACGAGTGTCTGGACGCCCGCCAACATCGTGACGTGCGTTCGCATCGTCTTTATCCCGGTGTTCATGATCGTGTCGGCGCTTTCTCACACGAGTGTTGCCGGTACGGATTGGAGCACCTTCGACGGCCCGCTCGCCGCCGCTGCCTTCATTCTGTATGTGATCCTGTCGTGCACCGATAAGGTCGACGGTTATCTGGCGCGTTCGCGCAACGAGATCACCGACTTCGGTAAATTCTTGGACCCCATCGCCGATAAGCTGCTCGTGTTCTCGGCCCTGCTGCTGTTCTTGGATTTTGGTATGGTGACCGTGTGGTCCGTGTTCATTATCCTGTTCCGCGAGCTGCTGGTGAGCGCCCTTCGCATGGTCGCGAGTGCGGCCGGTGTGGTCGTTGCGGCCGATAAGCTCGGCAAGTACAAGACGGCAACCACGATGGTCTCCATTTGCGGTTACCTGTGCGTTTTTGCTATGGCCGGCTTGCACCTTGGCCCGGTGGCGCTGACGCTCGGCATCTACTCGGTGTCGCGCTTCCTGTACGCCGTTGCCGTTGTCCTGACCGTTATCTCGGGCGCCCAGTACTTCTGGAACTGCCGCAAGATCGTCTTTTCGGTCTAGGTCCTAGTGGGTATGACGGACTCTTTTGAGCAGATTTCCGCACATAACGAGGAGCTGGCGCGTGATATTGTCGAGCGCGCGAGCGCTCGGGGCGTGACGGTTTCGACGGCTGAGTCGCTGACGGCGGGTATGATCGCCTCGACGATTGCCGATATCCCGGGCGCCTCGGCGGTGCTGCGTGGCGGTGCGGTGACCTATTGCGATGAGATTAAGCATCGTGTTCTTGGTGTTGAGCAGGAGACGCTCGACCGCTATACCGCGGTGTCGCATCAGACCGCGCGCGAGATGGCGGTGGGTTCGCTGGAGCTGTACCAGAGCGATATTGCAGTGAGCGCAACGGGTTATGCCGGCCCCGGCGGTGGCACTGAGGACGATCCGGCGGGCACTTTCTATATTGGCTGGGCGCATCGTTCCGCCGATGGGGGCGTGCCGGTCGTGGACTCTGTGCGCTGCCACTATGAGGGCGACCGTTCGTGTGTTCGTGCCCATGCGGTCACGGAGGCATTGGGTCGCATTGCCCTTGTGCTCAACTCTATGGAATAGACGTGTTTTAAGGGGCCTCCGAGCCCCTTAATTGTGGAGATAGGGACCTTAGGCTCATTTGGCGTTTGTGCTGGTTGTAGATGTATTTTTGCCTGCCTTGTTCATATTTGGTCCTTTGTGGTCAAGCATTTGGTCAGTGTTTGGTCGGCGTTTGGTTGGGTTTTGGAAAGACCGCCTGCATATGATTGGCCTGAACGGTTGACCACGAACAGCCGTTCGTTTATTATCGATGCAGGTTGTTAAGAGGAGGGCTATTCATGGCCAAGAATTCAGGTCCCGTACGTACCGTTCATGCTCGCACGACGGGTAAAGAGCGCGATGAGATGATCGCCACCACCAAGGCCGAGATCGAGAAGAAATTCGGCCAGGGTTCCATCATGAGGTACGGCGACGGTGGTCCCGAGCTCGAGGTCGAGGCCATTCCCACGGGCGCCCTGGCCCTCGATGCCGCGCTGGGTATCGGCGGCGTGCCGCGCGGCCGTATCGTCGAGATTTACGGTCCTGAGTCCTCCGGTAAGACGACGCTTTCGCTCGAGATCCTGGCCGAGGCCCAGGCAATGGGTGGCGTTGTGGCATTTATCGATGCCGAGCACGCGCTTGATCCCACGTATGCCGCGCGCATCGGCGTGGATATCGACGAGGTGCTCATTTCCCAGCCCGATACGGGCGAGCAGGCGCTTGAGATTGTTGACATGCTCGTGCGTTCCGGCGCCATCGATGCCATCGTCGTCGACTCCGTCGCCGCGCTGACCCCGCGTGCCGAGATCGAGGGAGAAATCGGCGATACTACGGTCGGTCTTCAGGCTCGCCTAATGAGTCAGGCGCTCCGCAAGCTCGCCGGCTCGCTGTCCAAGTCCAACACGACGTGCATCTTCATTAACCAGCTGCGTGAGAAGATCGGCGTCATGTTCGGCAACCCCGAGACTACGACGGGCGGCCGCGCCCTTAAGTTCTTCTCTTCGGTGCGTATCGACATTCGCCGTATCGACAGCATTAAGCTTAAGGACGAGGTTATCGGTAACCGCGTGCGCGCCAAGGTCGTTAAGAACAAGGTGGCAGCTCCGTTCCGTTCTGCTGAGTTCGACATCATGTACGGTACGGGCATCTCTAAGGAGGGCTCAATTCTGGACATGGCTGTCGAGTGCGGCATCTGCAAGAAGATGGGCTCCTGGTTTGCCTATGGCGAGGACAAGCTTGGCAACGGTCGAGAGGCCGCCAAGGCTTTCCTGCGCGAACACCCCGATTGCGCCGACGAGATTGAGCATAAGGTCCGCCTTGCCTGCGGACTTGAGTTTGATGACGATGCTCCGTCCGAGGTCGAGCTGACCGATCAGCCTGCGCCTGAGGAGTTTGACGAGCTTTACGCCATCGATGGTTCCGCCATGCTCGATGATGACGACGAGTAGCGGTTACGCTCATGTCGTATACGGTGACCGAGGCCACGGCCTTCTTTCCCGATAAGAAGGCGGCTTCCTCGTTCTCGAGCGGGTATGCGTCCAAAAAGCCTTGCGCACATATCGATTGTGAGCTTGAGGGCGGTTTTGAGCGGTCCATTTGGATTCCCGTGCGGGTCGCGCGGCTGTATGTCAAAAACCGCCCCGATCTTCCCTGTGATTGGGACAACTTTCGTGAGGCGGTGCAGCTCATCGAGGGTAAATGTGCACTTACCATGGTGACCGAGATGCTATCGCGCCGCGACCATGCGACGGGTGAGGTCCGTGACAAGCTGGCTCGCTACGGCTTTCACCAGCCCGCGATCGATTTCGCCGTCGAGCGCGCCACAGAGTATCACTTTTTAGACGAGAACCGCTTTTGCTCGTACTTTATCGAGGAGCTCAAGCGGCGCGGTTGGGGACAGCGCAAAATCGAGACCGAGCTCAAGCGCCGTCATGTCGTGCTCGATGACATTCCCGGTTATCCCGAGGATTATTTTGCCGTCGAAGACGATTTGGCGCGTGCGTCAGCCCTGCTCGCCAAGCGGCGTGTTCCAGAGACGCGCGGATTCGAAAAACTGGTTCGGTTTTTGATGGGCAAGGGCTTCTCGTATCACATCGCCGCCGATGCCGTTAAGGCACGTCTCGATGCCGAACGCGAGAAATGTGCGGTTTAGGCGTATGCGCTTTGTGGCCCTGCCGTTCACCGCGTTTTAGCCGCCGTGCCGGGGCCATTTATTTGACAGTTGTTGTGGTTCAACGTACGATAAACACTGTCATTTGCTTTGTGATATGTGCTCATCTGTGATGAGTTTGTTTATATGTTTATCTGTATCCGACCCGCATAAGCTGCGCCCATATTACTCAAATGTCGCGAGCCGTTCGTAAGGACGGTTCGCTTTGTTGTGTAACGAATCCATAAAAAGGAGTGAGCATGCCTATCATCGCAGCGCTCGTTGGCATCGTTTTGGGTGCCATCGCCGCCATTGCCTACATGCGCACCGCCAAGCAGGGTAGTCTTCACGAGGCCGACGAAAAGATTCAGTCGGCACACGCGCAGGCTGAGTCCCTGATCGGTGATGCTAAGCGTCAGGCCGAGACCCTCAAAAAAGAGGCTCTGCTCGAGGCTAAAGAGGAGATCATCAAGAACAAGCAGGCCGCCGAGGCCGAGGACAAGCAGCGTAAGAGCGAGATTCGTACGCTCGAGAACCGTGTGATGCAGCGCGAGGAGTCCCTCGATCGCCGAAACGACGCTCTCGACAAGCGTGAGCACCAGCTGTCCAGCCAGGCCGGTCAGGTCGAGAAACGCTCCCGCGAGCTTGAGGAGCTCTGCGCCAAGCAGACCTCCGAGCTCGAGCGTATCGCCGACCTGACCCGCGAGGATGCCCACAAGGAGCTCCTCGATAAGGTTCGCGGCGAGGTCACCCACGAGGCCGCCACGATCATTCGCGAGTCCGAGCAGCAGGTTCGCGCCGAGTGCCACAAGACCGCCCAGGAGATTCTGTCCCTGGCGATTCAGCGCTGCGCTGCCGACCACACAGCCGAGGTCACCGTTACCTCCGTGCACATTCCCTCTGATGACCTCAAGGGCCGTATCATCGGTCGCGAGGGTCGCAACATCCGGACCTTCGAGCAGGTTTCCGGCGTCAACCTCGTGATTGACGACACGCCCGAGACCGTCGTTCTTTCGAGCTTCGACCCGGTCCGTCGTGAGACCGCCCGTGTTGCCCTCGAGAACCTCATCGCCGACGGCCGCATTCACCCCGCCCGCATCGAGGAGATGTATCACAAGGCTGCCGACCTGGTTCAGCAGCGCGTGCGCGAGGCTGGCGAGCAGGCTGCCTTCGATACCGGCATTCACGACCTGCACCCCGAGATCGTCAAGACCCTTGGTGCCCTGCGCTACCGTACCTCGTTTGGTCAGAACGTGCTTCAGCACTCCCTCGAAGTCTCTGACCTGTGCGGCGTGATGGCTTCCGAGCTTGGCCTGGACGTTGTGACCGCCAAGCGCGCCGGCCTGCTGCACGACCTGGGCAAGGCAATTGACCACGACGTCGAGGGTCCGCATGCCGTCATCGGCGCCGAGCTTGCCCGCCGTTATGGCGAGAAGCCCGTTATCGTTCATGCTATCGAGGCTCACCATGCCGATGTCGACCCTAACACGGTGCTCGATGTCCTGGTACAGGCCGCTGATGCTGTCTCTGCTTCTCGCCCCGGTGCCCGTCGCGAGTCTGCCGAGAACTACATCAAGCGTCTCGAGAAGCTCGAGGAGATCGCCAACTCCCATGAAGGCGTCGAGCGTACCTATGCCATGCAGGCTGGTCGCGAGGTACACGTCATGGTTCAGCCGGACAAGATCTCCGATGCCCAGTCCACGGTCCTGGCTCACGATATCGCCCATCAGATCGAGGAAGAGATGGAGTATCCCGGTCAGGTGCGCGTCGTCGTGATTCGCGAGAGCCGCGCTGTCGATATCGCTAAATAACATGAGCGACGCGAACGAGCTCATCTCATTTATCGCGTCGATGTCGGGGGAGGGCAACCTTCGCGTCGAGGAGAACCTTGGCGAGGGGTATGTCCGCCTCCGCGTTTCGGAGGCCGAGCGGCGCCAGGCAAAGCACGACATTCAGCATGTCGAGGATATCGTCATCGAAATGCTCCGTAATGCTCGCGATGCTGGTGCCGACAAGGTCTATCTCGCCACGACCAAGGAAGATGGCGTCCGCACGCTTGTCTTTCTGGATAACGGTTCGGGCGTTCCACAGGATATGCAAGAGCGAATCTTCGATGCCCGCGTTACCTCCAAGCTCGAGAGCATGAAGATGGACCGTTGGGGCGTTCACGGTCGTGGCATGGCATTGTTTTCGATCAAGCAGAACACTGACGAGGCCCGTGTGGTCACGTCTGGTGTCGACCTTGGCTCGGCCTTTAAGGTGAGCGTTGCGGCCGACCGCCTCAGTGAGCGTGCCGATCAGTCCAGCTGGCCCCAGGCCGTCAGGGATGAGGACGGACGTTATGTCTGTGCTCGCGGCCCGCATAATATTATTCGCGCTGCTTGTGAGTTTGCGCTCGAGGAGTTGTGTGGTTGCGATGTCTATCTTGGTTCTCCGTCTGAGATTGCCGCGACCCTTTATGCTCAGGCGTCAAGTCGGCTCGATACGTCGCGTCTCCTGTTCATTGATGACGAGAGTGAGCTTCCGGTTGTCGATCGTTTAGGCCTTGCCTCTGATGCCGAGGACTTTATCCGTATCTGTTCGGGTTTGGGTCTTGAGATGTCCGAGCGCACTGCTCATCGCATTTTGGCAGGGCAGATTAAGCCCGTTCGCGGTGTGACCGCGCGTCTGCTGCGCGAGCGTGATTCGTCCTCGCATGCGCCGGCTCCTGTCGATCTTGCGAAGGATCGTCGCGGGCTACGTATTGCCAAGGATGACATGGCACAGTTTTCGCGTGCTGTGGAGCGTGACTTTAATGACCTTGCCGCCCGGTACTATCTCAACCTTTGTGGCGACCCAAAGATTCGTGTTTCGCGTGATCGAATCACTGTGACCTTCGATCTTGCCAAAGAGGAATAGTGCCTTTACCGAGTCCACTCGGTACGATACAGTTATTGCAGTTAAAACGTACTTTTAAACGCAGGAGTTTCTTCATGGATTGCCTGAAGGTATCAAGCAAATCATCGCCCGCGTCCGTTGCCGGCGCCATCGCCGGCATGGTCAAGGATGGTGTACCCGTCAACATCCAGTGTGTCGGCGCTGGTGCTGTCAACCAGGCCATTAAGGCCGTGGCTATCGCGCGCGGTTTTTTGATTCCAACCGGTTTTGATATTTCCTGCGCGCCCGTGTTCTCCGACATCCTCATTAACGGGGAGTCGCGCACGGCCATTCGCCTTTCTATCTACGTTCACCAGATCAATCGAGCTGCTATGGATAACGTCGTCATGGATGATGTTAAGCCTGTGGCATAGCTTCTGCTTGCCTCGATTCGCCCCCCCCTCTCCATCGTTAGGACTTATGCACATGGACCAGCGTTCCGTACGCGATATTCTTGCCGGTAAAACCTACTTTATCCGCACCTTTGGCTGCCAGATGAATCAGCACGACTCCGAGCGCGTGAGCGGTCTGCTCGATTCGTATGGTTGCCTCATGGCGCTCGATCCCGAGCATGCCGATATTGTTGTCTTCATGACATGCTGCGTGCGCGAGGCCGCCGATACTCGCCTGTACGGCCAGTGCAATTCCTGTAAAAGCCTGCCGCCTTCGCCTTCGGGCAAGCGTGTGGTTGCCGTTGGTGGTTGCATCGCGCAGCGCGATGGCGAGGGCCTGCTCACCAACGTCGATAACGTCAATGTCATCTTTGGTACGCATTCCATCGCACATGTGGCAGAGCTCATTGCCGAGGCGTTCCTTGATGGCAAGCGTCATATCCGCACCAATGAGCATGAGGATACGGATGCCATGAGCATGCCGTGGCATCGCGAGACCCAGTATCACGCCTGGGTGCCCATTATGACGGGCTGCAATAATTTCTGTACCTATTGCATCGTGCCGTACGTGCGCGGTCGCGAAAAGAGCCGCCCCTTCGAGGAAATTGTCGACGAGGTGACCGGTTTGGTGCGCCAGGGCGTGCGCGAGATTACGCTGCTGGGCCAAAACGTTAACTCATATGGTCGCGATCTGTTTGGCAAGCCGCGTTTTGCCGATCTGCTGCGTGCCGTGGGTGATACGGGTGTGGAGCGCATCTTCTTTACCTCTTCTCATCCTAAGGATCTGCTGCCCGAGACCATCGACGCCATGGCCGAGACGCCCGCCGTCATGCCGCAGCTTCACTTGGCCGTTCAGTCGGGCTCCACGCGTATCCTCAAAGAGATGAATCGCCGTTATACACGCGAGGACTATCTGGGCCTGGTCGATCGCATTCGCAACCGCATGCCCGATATCGCGCTCTCGACCGATATTATCGTTGGCTTCCCGGGCGAGACTGAAGAGGACTTTGAGCAGACGCTCTCACTTGCCGAGACGGTCCGCTATGCTCAGGCCTATACCTTCATCTATTCCAAGCGCGCCGGTACCCCGGCCGCAGAGATTGACGATCCTACGCCGCATGAGGTTATTCTCGAGCGTTTCAACCGCCTGGTTAAGGTTATCGAGACTACGGCACACGAGTATAACCAGGGTGAGCTTCATACTGTGGTGCCGGCGCTCATTGAGGGAACGAGTAAAAAGAACGACGCGGTCCTGCTGGGCAAGAGTCCCAAGAATCAGACCGTGCATGCGCCTATCCCCGAGGGTTACAGCATCGATCAGCTTGTTGGCAAGATCGTTGATGTTGACGTTGACGTTGCCAAGACCTGGTATTTGTCCGGCTCCGTTGTGGGCGAGCCGCGCTAATGGTTTCTCCCAGGGCAGGACTTTCCGCCGTTGCGATCGTCGGTCCGACGGCGGTTGGTAAGAGTGATGTTGCCGACCGTTTGGCAGCTCGTCTTTCGTCCGAAGTGCTGTCGTGCGATGCGATGCAAATCTATCACGGCATGGACATCGGTACCGCAAAGATGGCGCCCGATGAGTGTACGGTGCCGCTGCGTCTCGTCGACATTGTAGAGCCGGGTGTGGCATATTCTGCTGCGCTTTATCAGGCTGACGCTCGCGCGCATGTTGAACGTCTCCTTGGTTCGGGTTGCCTGCCGGTTTTTTGCGGAGGTACGGGGCTGTATCTCAAGGCCGCCCTCGATGAGATGGACTTTCCCTCGGGTGAACTTGAGGACGATCGTCGTATGGGCTATCAGGAGCTTGCCGAGCGTATTGGCGAGGAAGAGCTGCATGCCCTGCTTGCCGAGCGCGACCCAGAATCGGCTGCTGTTATTCATCCCCATAATGTGCGCCGTGTGATTCGTGCGCTCGAGATGCATGATGATGGTATTTCCTATGCACAGCAAAAAAGTCAGTTTAGTGTTCCGCGCGAGCATTATCATGCTCTATGGTTTGGTCTGACGCGTAATCGCGAGGTGCTCTACGAGCGCATTAACCTGCGCGTCGATCTGATGTTTGAGCAGGGTCTTGTCGATGAGGTTCGCGGTCTTATGGACCAGGGGCTGGGAGATGCCCTGACTTCGATGCAGGCAATTGGCTATAAAGAGATCATTGATGCTTTCAATGGCGTGATTTCTATGGATGAGGCTCGCGAACTCATCAAGATGCGTTCGCGTCGCTATGCCAAACGTCAGCTTTCGTGGTTTAAGCGCGATGACCGTATCGTGTGGTTTGATATGGACGAGTTTACGATCGATGAGGTCGTTGAGGACATCCTGCATCGTATTGAGGCTGCCTAATGGCCCGTTTCCCCCTTGTTCCCACGGCACCCGAGCCCGAGCGTGCCATATTAGTTGGTGTTGAGTGGCGCGACAATGCATGGCCGCTCGATCGCTCGCTTGATGAGCTGGAGCGTCTTACCCACACGGCTGGTGCCCAGTGCGTGGCACGCTTGTCACAGCGTTTGGTAAAGCCGTATCCTAAATCGTTTATCGGTTCCGGTAAGGTTGAAGAGCTGTGCGGCCTGGTGCATCGCATGGATGCCGATGTCGTTATTTTTGACGACGACCTGACGCCCTCGCAGCAATCCTATTTGGAGAAAGCCGTGGGCGAGCCGGTAAAGATTATCGATCGTACGGCACTGATCTTGGATATTTTTGGCCTGCATGCTCAGACGCGTGAGGGACGCCTACAGGTACAGCTGGCACAGCTTCAATATCTGTTGCCTCGTCTGCGTGGCATGTGGAGCCATCTCGCCAAGGAACAGACGCGCGGCGGCATCGGCTCACGCTTTGGTCAGGGCGAAAGTCAGCTCGAGGTCGACCGTCGCCTCATTCGTAATAAGATCGCTGCGCTTCGTCGTGAGCTCAAGCAGGTTGAACAGCGTCGCGATGTTCAATCCAAGAGCCGCATTGAGTCACCGGCGTTTCGCGTCGCGTTAGCCGGTTATACCAATGCGGGTAAATCGTCGTTGCTCAATCGTCTGACCGGATCTACGGTGCTTTCGCAGGACAAGCTGTTTGCTACGCTCGACCCGACGACGCGTTCGTATCGCCTGCCCGGCGGTCGTGGCATGACGATTACCGATACTGTTGGCTTTATTCAAAAGCTACCGCATGGTCTCGTTGATGCCTTTAAGTCCACGCTGTCTGAGGTTCTTGGTGCCGATCTGATCCTTAAAGTTGTGGATGCCTCTGACGAGGACTACGAGCGCCAGCTCGAGGCAGTCGATCGCGTTCTTGACGAGATCGGTGCCGGCGAGCGTTTGACGCTTACGGTGTTCAATAAAATCGATCTTCTCGATAGCGTTGATCGATTGAGTTTCCGTCGTCGCTATCCCGAGGCCGTGCTGTTCTCGGCCCAGACGGGCGAGGGACTCGACGATCTCGTCGACCGTATTGCTCGCGAGGCGGCTGCCACCGATGTGTTGCTCTCCGCTGAAATCCCGTATCGCGAGGGCGCCCTCATCACGCTGGTGCATGAACAGGGAACCCTTTTGCACGAGGAATATCTTGAGGGCGGCGTTCGTATTGTTGCGAAGCTGCCGGCTCGTATCGCGCCGCGGCTCAAGCGTTATCGCACCGAGTAGACGAGCTCCAAAAAGCCCAGAATAATGGGCTGATGCAGTAGATAAAAGGGGAGTGCGTGACGTCCAAGGCTGGCGAGCTCCGGGATGGGATTGGCGTAGGCCCAGCTAGGGACGGTCTTATCGATTCCCTTCGCTATGTGTGCGGCGAAGTATCCTGCAAGATACATAAAGAAAAACGGGATGATGGGGTAGTAATCACCTGAGACAAACCCAGGGCTCGGAAATCCCAGCCACGCCAGGTAGGGGACAGGGTAGATCGTTTTGGGGATGCTCCAGGTGAGGGCAAACAACAAAAGGCATAGGGACATGCCCCATCTCGCCGATATCTTCTTAAGGACGGGATCGGTCAACGCCACGATGCCGGTACATGCGGCCATGCAGTAGATGATGCCAAAATTAACAGAATCGTCAACTGAGACAAGTGTTGTTGCCAACCAGACGACGAGTGCTGCTAAGGCGTATTTGGCGGCACGTTTGATATTGTTGCGCGAAAGGGTGCACATCCAACCCGCGATAAACAAAAATACCCAGCTGATGCTGGCGCGCCAGATGTCTTGAAAGACAGTCTGGGTAAACCAGGGCATATCCCAGTCGTACAGGTAGGCAAGATCGTAGCAAGCGTGAAAACCTGCCATTGAAATCATCGTAAGCCCGCGGACGGTATCAAAGATGGTGATGCGTTTTTGCATTACGAGAACCGGCGCATCAAGCCGACGACTTTGCCCAAGATAACGGGATTCGTTGCATAGATAGGCTCCATGGTGTCATTCTCAGGCTGCAGGCGTACGCGTCCCTGCTCCTTGTAGAACGTCTTGACGGTCGCTGAACCATCAATCATAGCCACGACAATTTCGCCGTTCATGGCACTCTTTTGTTCACGGACGATGATGTAATCGCCATTGAAGATACCGACATTGATCATTGAGCTCCCATGCACCTCAAGGATAAAGGAACCCTGATCAGTGGCGATTTCGGTCGGGATAGTAAATGTGTCTTCGATATTCTGCTCGGCCAGAATGGGAATCCCAGCCGCGACGCGACCAACGAGCGGTAGTGAGACCGTTCCGCGAGGTGCGGTGGTCTCGTCAGATTTAGAAATTGAGACAGAGGAACCGTCCTCGTTAAAGAGTTCCAGAGCGCGCGGTTTGGTGGCATCGCGCTTGAGTAGCCCGCGCGCCTCCAGGGCAGATAGATGGGCGTGCACGGTGCTGGGGGAGGAAAGGCCCACGGCAGAAGCCATCTCGCGCACGCTGGGCGGATAACCCTTCTCCTGCTGATATTCCTTGATGAAGTCGTAAATTTGCTGCTGACGCTTGGTAATTTTGCGAGCCATCAGGGCATCCTCTCTACCCATGTCAAACAAATGTTCGAATTTTGCTTGACAGGAACAACTGTTCGAAGATAATAATAACCGAACATTCGTTCTCGCGCTAGACATTTTTGTCCGCGCGGCTTGATAAAACTGTTCTCAGCAAAACACGCGAGAGGAGAACATGATGAACGCAACGAATATGGTCCAGGGAAACCTCGCCCTTAAGCTCGAGACGTCTGCAGAATACACTTTTACGGTTGTTCAGGGTGGCTGCTCCGGCTTTCAGCCTTTGACCGTAAAGCCTGCTCGCAATCAGCAGGCTGTAGCCGCGCCGGGCCGCGTTGCCCTGAAGGTTCCGACGATTGTCGCCGTTGCCGTTGCGCTTACGCTCTTCTTTGTCCTTGCTACGTCGGTCTTTAGCGCTCGTCACGCCGCGTATGCCGAGTCCGTTTCCAACGTTACCTATGAGACCATTCGCGTTCAGTCTGGTGATTCTCTTTGGTCGCTTGCCGAGGAATATCCAATCGAAGGCCTTTCCACGCAAGAGACTTCCGACATGATCCGTAACGTCAATCATCTGGAGCATGGTTCGCTCGCCGCCGGTGCGCATCTTAAGGTTCCTGCTCGTTCGTAATCATTATCGCGCTGCGCATGGTACCCTTGTTATCGTTTAAGAGGAGGTACCATGCGCTGTCCCAAATGCGGCAAGGCACATACCCGCGTCGTTGATTCCCGTATGCAGGAGTCAAATAACACCATTAAGCGTCGCCGCGAATGTTGCTCGTGTAACTATCGCTTTACAACGTTCGAACGATGCGAAGACCCAATCGAGGTCATTAAGTCGGACGGAACCAAGCAGCGGTTCGATCGCAATAAGCTGCTCGTCGGCTTGATGCGCGCCACTATCAAGCGCGATATCGACACTAAGAAGCTCAATGAGATTATCGATGACATCGAGGTCGAGCTGCGCTCTCGCACGCTGACGGCCGTTACGTCCCATGAGTTGGGTGACATGGTACTCAAGCGCTTGGCCAAGATCGACAAGGTGGCGTACATTCGCTTTGCCTCGGTCTACCGCGATTTCAAAGACGTCGATGAGTTTCTGCAAGAGCTCGACAAGCTAAGGTGATTCCATGTCCAACATTACCGTCAACATAAAGCGTCTCGACCCCACCGTCGAGCTTCCCAAATACGCCCATCCCACCGATGCCGGCTTGGATTTGCGCTCCAACGAGGACTGCATTCTGAAGCCCTTCGAACGCCGTCTGGTCTCTACTGGGCTGGCCATCGCCCTGCCCGATGGCTACGCCGGCTTCGTCCAGCCCCGAAGCGGTTTGGCCATCAAGCAGGGCCTGTCTATAGTCAATACGCCGGGCCTCATCGACGCCCACTACCGAGGAGAACTCAAGGTTATCCTCATCAACCTGGATCCCTCCAACAACATCCAAATCAACAAAGGCGACCGCATAGCCCAACTCGTCATCCAAGAAGTCCCCACGGTCAACCTCATAGAAGTAGAAGAACTAGACGAAACCGACCGAGGCAACGGAGGCTTCGGCTCCAGCGGCGTCGCCTAGGGGCGCTCGTATCCCTCCCGCCCGGGGCTTACCTATATCATTCCATGCTCAAACATTCTCGC
>CATYIV010000036.1 GCA_958407465.1 uncultured Collinsella sp.
TTCATGCAGCAGGGGCTCTCAATGTTTTTATGTCCTGCTCATATCGTCTCTGCCGACAGTGGGGGACAGTCCTTGCAGCTTTTTCGCGAAGACTGTCCCCAACGACTAGTCGTTTAAGAATGTCCCCAATGACTACCCAACGACTAAGCGAGGGCGGCCATGATGGTGCGGGCGACGCCGTCGTGGTCGTTGTCGTATTCGGTGATGGCGTCGGCGGCCTCGCGGTCTTCGGACTCGGCGTTGATCATGGCCATGCCGTGGCCCGCTGCCTGCAGCATGGGGATGTCGTTGATGTTGTCGCCGAACGCCCAGGCGTCGGCGAGACGCTCGCCCAAGTGCTCGCATAGCCACGTGAGGGCCGTCCCCTTGGTGGCGCCCTCGCCCATGACCTCGATATTCATGGCGTACGAACGCGTGACCTCAATGCCTCCGAGCGTGTCGAGCTCTGCTGCGATGGCGTCGCGATCGGCCGGGTCGTGCCAGTACATGGCGATGCGTTCGAGCGTCTCGACCTCGTCGATCTTGCTGTCGATATCCATGTCGATCGGTGTTCGTGTGCGCTTGAGCGAAGCCGCGATGTGGGGGTCGCCGCCACAGAACTCATCCAGACGCCCGTATAGCGAGCGGGGGAGGAAGCACTGCCCATCCGCGAAGATATCGAAGGTCACATCGTGGCCGGCGGCAATGCGATGGATGCGGTGGGCAATGCCACGGTCGAGCGGACGGCTCAAGATGCACGTGGCGCGCGAGGCGTCGGTGGGCGTATCCTCGTCGAGCTGCCAGACGCTGGCGCCGTTGGCACAGACCGCGTAGTGCACGGCGGGATGGGCGAGAATGGGCTCAAAGACGCCCGACAGTGGACGTCCCGTGCAGGGAACAAACTCGATGCCACGACGTGCGAGCTCGTCGAGCATTGCCCAGGTGGCATCGCTCATCTGCTTATCGCTCGTCAGCAACGTCCCATCCATATCGGAAAACACAATCATTCGTTGCGACCCTTTCTACTGGCATAAAAAGCGTGGCCGAGGGCTTGGGTCCCTGACCACGCTCGAGTTCTATAACGGTCCGCGTCCTAGCGGTCGGCGAGCGGCTTGTACTCCAGCGGCTCGATCACCGGACGATAGGCGGGGCGGATGATACGGTGCGCGCAGAAGAGCTCTTCCATGCGGTGCGCCGACCAGCCGGCCATGCGGGCGACGGCGAATAGCGGCGTAAAGAGCGTCTCGGGCACGCCGAGCATCTTGTAGATAAAGCCCGTGTACAGGTCGATGTTGGCGCAGATGGGCTTGGTCATGCCGTGGTCGCGCATCACCTGCGGTGCCAGGCGCTCGATGCGCTCGATGAGCGCGAACTCCTCGCCCAAGTCCTTCTTGGCGGCAAGCGTGCGCGCGTAACGGCGGCACACCTCGGCGCGCGGGTCACTGAGCGTATAGACGGCGTGGCCCATACCGTAGATGAGGCCCGTGCCGTCGAAAGCCTGCCTGTCGAGGATCTTGCCCAGGTAGGCCGCGACCTCGTCCTCGTCCTCCCAGTTGGAGACATGCGCGCGGATGTCCTCGTGCATAGACACGACCTTGGCATTGGCGCCGCCGTGGCGCGGGCCCTTGAGCGAGCCGATAGCCGCGGCGTAGGCGGAATACGGGTCGGTGGCCGATGAGGACAGCACGCGGCAGGCGAACGTGGAGTTGTTGCCGCCGCCGTGCTCGGCATGCAGCATGAGCATCACGTCGAGCAGCATGGCTTCGTCGCGGGTGAATGCCATGCCGCCGCGCAACACCTGCAGGATGGTCTCGGCGGTGGAGAGGCCGGGTGTGGGGTGCGGTACATGAACCTCGGAGCCGCGGCGCTTGGCGACCGAGGCCATATGCGCGAAGGCGGCGATGCGGGGGAGACGGGCGAGCATGGAGATGGCGACGTCGATTTCGTGCTCGGGTGTAATGGCGTCGGGCTCGGCGTCGAAGGCGTAGAGCAGCAGCACGGCGCGCTGAAGCACATTCATGATGCTCGACGACACCGTGGTCATGGGGAACTCGCGGACGTATTCGTCGCTCAGGTGCCTAAAAGCACCCAGGCGTCCGCAAAAACCGTCGAGTTCCTCTTTGGTGGGCAGCGAGCCCGTGATGAGCAGATAGGCGACTTCTTCGTAGCCGTAGCGGTTCTCGGCCTGGGCGTTGTTGACCAGATCCTCGATGCTGTAGCCACGAAGCGTGAGCTTGCCCTGATCGGGCACGACTTTGCCGTCGACCTTGTTGTAGCCGTGCACGTCCGAGATGCGGGTAAGGCCCGCGACCACGCCCGAGCCATCGGCATTGCGCAGACCGCGCTTGACGTTGTGCTCTACGAACAGGTCCTCGTCGTACGGGGCGGTCGGCAGGCCGTGGTAGAGGTTTTCGCTTTCGGGCGAAATCTGACGGCTCGCCTCGTAATCCAGAACCAGGCGGCTCAGGTGATCGTCGAAGCGGTAGTAGATTTTCTTGGCGTCGTAGGCCATGCGCGCTCCTCTCCGGTCCGCTTTGGGGCCGCGCGCTTGGACGATATGACGTCAAGCTGCCCCGAGCGGCTCGTTCGCTACAGGCGGTACATAAAGTTGAAGACGTCCTCGCGCTGGATGGACACGTTGACGCCCGAAAGCTCGCCGGCCTCGGCCAGCGCCTTCTGCAGCTCGGCGAAGTCGAGCTTGGACTCGGCGGTGTCGGCCAGCATGGTCATGGTGAAGATGTCCTCGATAATGGACTGCGTGATGTCGCGGATGTCGACGTTGGCCTCGCCTAGAACACGGGTGACGCCGGCGACGATACCGGGGCGGTTCTTGCCAAGGACGGTGATGACGATACGGGAGGACGAGATCTCGGCCATGGGAAACCCTTTCGCGTGGTTGCGGCGCGCGCGGCGCTCCGCTACGGTACAGTGTTCATCATTGTACCTGTCTGGCGCAAAAAAGGCGCGCTCGCTGCGGCGTTACATGCCTGCAACATGAGCGTAAGGGGGAAGGCCGTACGGGGAAGAGCCGTCTGGCGCGTGTCCGGCTCGTGTTGGGTTGATTTCCGATCTCAGCCGAACACATTGAGCGGACAGGCCGTTCCCGCAGTCAGCCGAACGCCTCCGACGGCTGATTCCGAACTGGAAGCGGAGGGCATCCCCGCCCTTCGGTAGGGGATACCGCTCCGCGGCGCATGCCGCGGGCGGCGCCCCTATCGGACCACCGTGACCTCAGTTGGGATGGGCCCAGCACTGCCGCGTACTCGGTGAGCTAGAGCCAACTGTTCATCTTCACGTCGCGTATGGCGATATTTCGGTCGTCCGGCTCGGTGATGCCGTAGCCGAACGCCTGGAGCGTCTCGATGGACTCCTGGATCCTCTGTTGGAACATGGGACCCGGATCGACCCTCGGCCCGAGGTGCCCGCGCCAAAGGCACGGCGTGGCGCGCAGCATGTTATGGATTTTGGAGATGGGCTCGATGTCGGCGTAGACGTTGAGCGTCGCCATGGCGTCCTTGTGGCCGAGGATCGATTGGAGCGCCTTGATATCGCCGCCTTGGCGGATCCACTGCGTTGCGAACGTGTGGCGAAGGCCGTGGAACGTGATCAGCTCGTCGTTGGTGCCCATGAGGCCGTTGGTCTCCGAGAACGTCTTGAACGCCCTGCGGATATAGCTTGTCGTCGCGAAGGTCGCGTCCGGCTCCGACAGGATGTAGCAGTCCCCGATCTCGACCGCCCCGGTAAGGCCGCGCAAGCGCAGCTTTCCGCAGTCGATCTCGTGGGTCTCCTTCAGGAAGGGGAGTAGGCCGACCGGGTCGATGGGGATACCCCTGGCGTCATGGGTCTTGGTGTCCTTGATGAACGAACCCATTCCCTTCGCGTACGCCACCGAGTGTCTGATCGAGATCAGGCCCGTCTCGAAATCCACATCGCACCACCGAAGGCCGCAGACCTCGCCGATTCGCATCCCCGTGTGCAGGGCGAGTACGACCGCCCTCTAATCCTCGGCGGACCAATCGAGTCCGAACTCCTTTCGGGCATCCTCTTCGCTCATGACTTCGAGAAGGTCTCCGGGTTGGCAACGAAGGGCGAGGCATAGCTGCTCGAGCGTGTTGAAGCGAATGCCGCGAATATGCCCTTTTTTAATACGGGACAGGTTCACGGGCGTGGTTCCAATCCTTTCGGCAAGTTCGTTCGAGGAAATCTTTCGCTCGGCCATGATCTTGTCGAGGCGAACAATTACGGGCATGGCGTTTCCTTACGCAATCTCGTCGGAGTCGAGGTACAGCTCTCGGGCGTACAAGAAGAGCTGGGAAAGCATGAACAGGACGATGCCGAGAACCAGAGAGGTCCAATCGAATGATGAAGCGATCTCTTGGGCGCCGACGGCCCCCTCGCCGCCAAACATCGAAACGGAGGTTTTGAGTGAGCCGGCGTAGAGGCTGGTGGCAGCTTGAACAACGAAGAGAATGCCGAGCACCTTCAAGCATGTCGCAGACCCTTTCTTGAAGGGGTCTGCGCTCTTGATCGTCCACACGAGAACGGCGCTGAGGATGGTCGTAGCGATACCGATGACGGCAGGGACCAATGTCGAGATCGCAAGGGCTGGATACGCGGGGGAGTCTGCAATTACAGGGTTGTCGAGCACTTCGATTGCTGGCTTTAAGGAGAACGCCACTTGTGCGATGGCGGTGGCGCAAAGGGTCGCAGAGGCTATCGCACATGCGATGCGGAAGGAATGAAGCCGGGGAGTGCGATTGTCGGAACTCATAATAACCTCCGAAGAATTTAAAAAACTCAGGTTACTTTTTAACAGTTTATGTTAAATTGACTTTGCCGGCAAGTAATCACAGCATGCTGCAACCGAAATCCCTCTAGATTGGAGAGGATTATGTTCAGTACTGTTAAGTCGTGTAAGCTCTTGGTTTTCCTCGGCCTCGCTCTTTGTCTGTTGCTGCCGGGAGCCCCCGCTTTTGCGGATACCCCGATGCCTCCTTCCCAGGAGAGCAGCCAGTGTGCCCTCGTTGAGCCCCTCGGGTATACGGACGACGTCGTCGATACCTACTGGAGCTACAGCTGTCCTCGCGGCGTAAGCGGGCACAGCATCTCGATGTTCAACATCTCTTACAAGACGATCTCCTACCGAAATGGCTATCGCCGATCCGCGCATCATAGGGAATCCCGCCTCGCTGCAATGTGCTCCTGTGGTGTTCTTGGCACAACTGATAAATGGCAATTTGTCTATAGCACCTACTAGATGCGAGGAAGGGCCGAGCATTTTGTTCGGCCCCTCTGTTCCGACTGGATGAGGTTAAGGTTGGCGATGAATATGCTCAAAATCTCGAAGGCGATCTTTAGGTCGCTTCTCTCCTCCAGGTCGCTCTGTGTTGTCGTTGTTGCGTTGATGGTTCTTTGTGCTCTGCCCGTCTTCAGGAGCGCGGCTGGCATCGACGGACGGGTCGAATACCTCGAGTCGGGAATAACCCGTGTTGAGCAGGAATTGTCAGCATCCTATGCGGATGCGCTTGTGAATGCGGGGGAGGACGGTGTCTATACCTCTTCATCAAGCATGCCCGCGCTTCTGTACCCTCTTGCCGCGGGACGTCTTATCTTGGCACCGCTCTCTCCCCTACTTCCGTTTCTGCAGATATCGGATGGAGAGTACACCTATTATGACGGATCGAAGGAGTACTTGCTATGGGTCGCAACGGCCGTTGCCGTCTCGTTCCTTGCCGCGCGTCTTAACAAACGTGAAAAGCTCATCATCCAGGCACCGATGGGCGAGCTGGGTAGACTTGTTGCATCGAGCGTATGGGCGAGTGTTTTTGCAATGCTTGCCGTCCTCGCCATCAATCTTCCGGGGATAATCGCCGCGCTTGTGAAGAATGGCCCGGGCTCGCCGTTCTATCCGATAGGCTACATTCAATATGCGACTCCGGTTATCAAACCGGCTTGGCTGGTGTTCGCGCAGACGGCCATCTTGCAATTCTTGGTGGCAGCGTTCATCTCGCTTGTCGTTCACCTTGCCGTGAAGATTGCCAATAACCCTACGCTTGGAATCGTGTTCGTATGTGCCCTGATGGGGGTGACGATGGTTCCCGGGTATTACGGAAGATCCATCGCTTTACGTGAGTTCGCCCTGTTGAATCCCCTTACGTATGCGAACACTGAGTTGACCGTCGGCGCCTATAGCCCGTACCCGACAACGCAGATAGTGAATCTGCCTGGACTTTGCTTCGAGCGTGGCGCGATTGCCCTCGTATGCGCAATCGGGATCGAGGTGCTGGCAATTAGCCTGCTTTGCGTTGCTGGAAAGAGCGGCTGCGCGTGCCCGATATCCCCGATTTGTCTTGAGAGAGGTTCCTTCACTGCATCGAGAACGGCAACTCGTTCGAGCGCTTGTGCCTCCGCCGTTGCATACGTAAGAACGATGGGGAAACTGCTCCTGCGTTCTCCTACCCTCGCCGTATGCGCGATTGCAATGTCGACGACGATGCTGGCCCCGGCTCTGGTCGAGATGTTTCCTGACGCTGATAACGTTTCCGCTGTTCGGTATAGGGATGGGGAGCTCCGTTCAATAGATCGGTATCTAGAGCAGAACGCTGCGAATATGGACGTCGAGGGCAAAGCGGCCCTGGAAGACATGCGGGATGCTCTTTCGGGTTTCGTGTACGCGCCTATGCCTGCGGAGGGGTTTCGAAGCCTTGCGACGTACGAGCGCGCTCGAGGTGAGCTGGGCGCGGCAGATGCGACTCTCCTGCAATCGATCGGAATCGAGCCGGAGACTCCTTCTCGTGCGGAGGCGCGCGCCCTTCTGCTTGAGTCGATCGCGAGCTTGCCGGACCCCAAGGTTTACGAGTTAAGTACGAAGATGCCCCCATTAATCCTCCTTTCGTATCTCCAGGCAGCGCTTCCCTCCTTATTTTTGCTGTTGCCCGTGGTTGTCACATCGCTCGCGTGCACCTACCTGCGGTGCCGTTCCCTTCTGGTTTTCCAAGTCCCCGCAACAGCGCATGTGCGTTTTCTGACGGCTGTTGCGCTGGCTCTCCTGCTTGGCTTGGTGCTGCTTTTGGTGTCGATGGTTCCCGCTGTCGTTGTGTCCGTGATTAAGAACGGTGCGGGTGGATCGGAGTATCCCGTCGCTCTCATTCGGGCGGGAGCTTCGACAACGTCCATGGTGGGGGAGGCGGTGTTGTGCAGTATTCCGTTGCTGGTCATGGCATACGGCGTGATTTCCGTCGTCGCTGCGTTGACAGCAGCGATTAGCCGCAACCCCGTTGTCACCGGAATGGTTTGCGCGGTTCTCTTGGTGTTGGGTTCGTTGAGCGCTCATGTTGAAAGCGTGGGCATGGGCGTCGCGCTGCTGGCTCCATTCGCCTCGTTTGATCCCGCTTCCCAGGTGGGGACGATTGGGTTCCTTGGGCGAGGGACGAACGCGATGCCTTTTGGAGAGGTCGTCGGCGCATCGGGCGCTCTGCTGGTGGTCTTGGGCGCCGTATCTCCGTTGATGGTGCGCCTGAGTGTTCCAAAGATCGAAAGGGGATGATCTCGATGATTGACCTTCAAACGCTGACGATCTCTTATGGAAAGAAGGTGCTCGTAGATTCGGTGAACGCTGAGTTTGCCCCGGGTACGGTCTACGGTCTCGTCGCTCCGAACGGGCATGGAAAGACGACGTTGCTGCGTGCGATGGCAGGTTTGCCGGGTCCTCGCGTGGACGGGAGCATCGTTCTGGATGAGGTGCAGGGTACGGGTGCGAGAGAGGTCCGTTCTATGATCTTCTATGCACCTGGTGAGGGGACGCTGCTGTATCCCGGATTGCGTGCGGAAGATCACCTCAAGATGGTTTGCGATATGTGGCCGCATGCTCGCGATATCGAAGAGATAGTGGAACAAACGCAGATAGGCGAGTTCGCGAAGATGAGGATCCGCACTCTGAGCCAGGGCATGAAGCAGCAGCTTACCCTGGCGATTGCGTATGCGACGGGCGCGCGGTACCTTCTATTAGATGAGCCCATGAACGCGCTCGACCCCAGCAGGGTGGACTTGCATTCCGAGATTCTCAGGAAGCTGGCCGATTCTGGTACGTGCATCATCATGTCATCCCACATCTTGGATTCGGTCGATAGGCTGTGCGATGAGATTCTGTTTTTGAAGGATGGGAGGCTCATTAGAAGCATTCCGCAAGATGATGCTGCGCCGAAGTCTCCTGGATCCCATTTCGCAAAGCCTGCCGGACGCGCCGAGGGTGCGCTAAGCACGTATCGGCGACTCTACGAAAAGGGCGGGTAGAAATGCAAGTTAAAAATCTATGTGGTCGATATGCCGTTAAACCCGCATATCGATACCGTTCAGCCATTCGCCTCGCCCCCGCCGCGCGCATCTTCATTCAATCTGTTACTTTTAATCTAACGATTCTTTGAGGAATGCAGGTGCTTCTGAATGTACTGTCGACTTCTTCTCAAACTAATCCTAAGAGACAAGGCCGTATGGATTTCCACGCTCGTTCTTGCTGCAGCCTTTTCCGTCCCCATTGCGTTCAATTCACCCATCTACGGCCCCTTCTTTATGAAGCAGGGCATGCAGAGCTTTGTCGACGCATTCAATACGCGCGCGCCCCAGGCCAGCGGCACAGACCTATCTCCAGAGCAGCAAGATGACGCGGAGCTTGCAAGATACGCGAACGCCGCCCTCGCCGCTCAAACCGACGCCGCCTTTCTCGATTCTGCCGAGAGCTACTACGCGCTCATGGGCGAAGGCTTCCAATCCGGGTCCATCGTGGGAGACCGAGAGACCAATGACGCAGACCTCGCGTATTGCCGTGCCCTGAGCAGCTCCGGCATCGCGGATATCCCGGCCTCCGCAAACGACCTGCCGTTCCTCTCCTTCCTGCCCTACGCCATTGCCCAGGCGCCGTCCTTCCTTCCCTTCATCCCCTTCCTTCTCTCGTCGATACTCGTGCTCGGCGCCACAAGGCCCGGGACCCTGGCGGCAAAGGCGCCCGTGCCCAAATTCCGGCGCCTTATCCAGATCGTGTTTTCGATAATCGCCGCGGGGACCGCGATGCTCCTCGCCGGCCTCGCACCCGGGGGCATTTACGCCTTGGCCCTAAACGGCTTCGGGCAAATCGGGTACCCGATCGCCTTCTTCCATAACGGCGCGCTCACCACCACGACCGCGGGAGACGTCTTCACGACCATACTTCTCGCGCTGCTCGCGGGCGGAACCTTGATATCCGTTTGCTCCGCCGTCCTATCGACCGCAACGAGGCGCGTCCTCGCGGGCCCCCTTGCCTCCGCGCTGCTTGTCGCGGCCCCGGCATTCCCGTTACTGTCCGATTCGGCACTAGGGCATAATGCCGTGCTCGGGCTCCTGCCGCTGCCCGTGTTCTCGCCTATCGAGGCAACGGGTTACGTGGGATGCTTCCCGACAGAATTCATTGGCTCCGGTTCGGGCAGCGCATCGATGCTTGCCGTGGCCCTGGTATACGTCGCGGTCCTTTTCGCGGTCGGCGCCGTTGTGACGCGTTCGCCCAAACAGGCTGGACCCGCTAAAAAGCACCATGGGCTTGAGCTCCTGGACGCGAGCGTGGGATACGGAAGCACGACGATACTTTCGATCGGGTCGCTTTTCCTGAGCCCGGGAACGGCGGCGGGCCTCGTTGCTCCCAACGGCTCGGGGAAAACCACCCTTCTTGAAGCGCTGTCGGGCCAATTTCCCACCCGCATCCGCTCGGGAAGCCTGGCGGCAGACGGAATCTGCCAACGTCGATCAGCCGAATTCGCAGAACTCGTCTACCTGAGCTCTTCGGGCGGCGCGGATCTCTATCCCACGCTATCGGCCATCGAGCACCTCTCTTTCGTTAGGGAGGCGTGGAAATCGGCCGCCGACATCGACTCGCTCTGCAGCTCCCTCGGAATCTCCCCATATCTCGACAAGCCGACCCGTAAACTCTCGACAGGAATGAAGCAGCAGGTAAAGCTTGCCATGGCGATAGCGACCGATTGCCCGTACCTCATCCTCGATGAACCGCTGAACGGCCTCGATCCGGGAAAGCGGAAAACCTCCTGCGACGCGATGCGCAGCGAAGTGGCGCGGGGACGCAGCGTGCTCATCTCAAGCCATCTGCTCGACGACCTGGCAGACCTCACCAACTCGTTCTACTTCATCGAAGCCGGCACGCTCGTGGAAAAGACCGAGTCGTCCTCGCAGACGCTCAAGCAGGAATACCTCGATACATACGAGGGAGGTGAATGACATGAAACTATTTGAACAGCTGAAGTCCAATGCGTCGCGCATGGCTGTCTACGCCATCCTCGTGGCAACGGCTTTATGCGGAATCGCGGCACCCGTCTATGCGCTCAACGGGGAGAAAGGCGATGTCGAACCCGCGTACATGGCTTCGACGGTTAAGGACCGGTACAAAGCCTTCTCTGGAGACACGTTTTACGTAGCAGAGTACGACACGACCTACCGTCAGCTTCGCTACAACAAGAGATACGAATATCTAGGCCCAGAAGTAATCAGCTATACATCGGGTTGGTACCGCTCCAGCTATGGACACATAACCCAGTTCAAGTGTAACTACCGTGTGTACAACTAAAGCAACCGGCCGGGACGAGGGGTGACGCAAAAGCGTCGCCCCTCGTTTTTAACCATGTCAACTGAACCTAGTTCAGTTTGGTTGATTTCCGATCTCAGCCGAACACATTGAGCGGAAAGGCCGTTCCCGCAGTCAGTCGAACGTCCCCGGGGCCCTTCTCAGGCCCCGGGGACGGCATTTTCCCAGTTGAAGGAACGGTGGAGATGTGTTTCGATGGGTCAGATTCGTGTCGTTCCGAAAAGACCGTGAACCTTTTGTGGGACACGCGGCGCCGTGGTACCATAGCCGAGTTTGTTGTCTTGGTCGGAAACCAAGACGCCTTATGCGCTGATCGGTAACCAGCGCCTGACTAATAAGGAGTCCTACCATGAAGCAGGGTATCCATCCCCAGTATGTCGAGTGCACGGTGACGTGCTCCTGCGGCAACACCTTCAAGACGCACGCTACCGTGTCCGAGATGAAGGTCGAGCTTTGCAACGAGTGCCACCCGTTCTACACTGGCCAGCAGAAGTTCGTCGACACCGGTGGACGCGTCCAGCGCTTCGCCGACAAGTTCGGTGGCGCCGCTGCCGCCCAGCTCAAGAAGGCTGAGGAGGCCAAGGCTGCCAAGGCCGCCAAGGCTGCTGAGGCCGAGGCCGCTCGCAAGGCCGCCGCTGAGGCTAAGGCCGCCGAGAAGGCTAAGCGTGCCGCTAAGTTTGCCGAGGAGGCTGCCAAGCAGGCCGCCGAGGCTCCCGCAGAGGCTCCCGTCGAGGAGGCCGCTGCCGAGGCCGAGACTACCGAGGCTGCTGAGTAAATAGCTCGCCGCGGAATCACTCGCATTCATGGCATGAGGGCCGTGCATCCATTTGGGTGCGCGGCCCTTTTCTTTTTATTGGTGCAAACCAACCTGTCCCCATTGCACCAGATTGGTGCGAAGGGGACAGGTTGGTTTGCACCAAATGACAAAGAGGCGGCGTTTGCCCAGATAAAACCTGCCAAAATAAACCTGTCCCTTTTTGGCAGGTTGGTCGTAGTTATTACGTGGCGGTTGAGGTCGACCGTATGGGGCGCGCCTTGTTTGGCTAAAGTACAATTATCTGTGTTTAACTCGCCCGCAGCTGCACGGCGTGGGCGATGGCCAAAAAGGAAAACCACATGGGATTCATGTCAAAGCTGCTGTCCTTTGGATCCGATAAGGACCTTAAGCGCTACTACAAGATCGTCGACCAGATCAACGGTCTTGAGCCCCAGTTTGAGAAGATGACCGAGGAGGAACTCCGCGGCCAGACCGATAAGTTCCGCGAGCGTTACGCCAACGGCGAGTCGCTCGACGACATGCTCCCCGAGGCCTTTGCCACCGTGCGTGAGGCTTCCAAGCGCACCATGGGTATGCGCCACTTTGACGTGCAGCTCATTGGCGCTATGGCGCTGCACGAGGGCCACATCGCCGAGATGAAGACCGGCGAAGGTAAGACCCTCGTCTCCACGTTGGCCGGCTATCTTAACGCTATTGCCGGCAAGGGCGTGCACGTCGTTACTGTCAACGATTACCTTGCCAAGCGCGACTCCGAGTGGATGGGCCGCATCTATAAGTACCTGGGCATGACCGTCGGTCTGCTCCAGAACAACATGCCGCTCGAGCTCAAGCGCCCGGCCTACCAGGCCGACGTCACCTACGGCACCAACTCCGAGTTCGGCTTTGATTACCTGCGCGACAACATGGTTACCCGTCCCGAGCAGCGCGTGCAGCGCGGTCACAACTACGCCATCGTCGACGAGGTTGACTCCATCCTGATCGATGAGGCCAGGACGCCGCTGATCATCTCGGGCGCTGGCACCAAGTCCGCCAGCACCTACAAGGACTTCGCGCGTGCCGTGCGCGGCCTGGAGCGCGGCGAGGACGTCTCGCACGACATGCTCATCGCCACCGAGGACGTCGAGCCCACGGGCGACTACGTCATGGACGAGGCCAAGCACACCATCGCCGCCACCGAGCGCGGCCTTAAGAAAATCGAGCGCCGCCTGGGTATCGATGACATCTATGCCGATCTCTCCGGCCAGCTGGTCAACCACCTGCAGCAGGCGCTGAAGGCCCAGTACATGTTCCACCGCGATAAGCAGTACGTGGTCACCAACGGCGAGGTCAAGATCGTCGACGAGTTCACCGGCCGCATTATGGAAGGCCGCCGCTATTCTGAGGGCCTGCACCAGGCCATCGAGGCCAAAGAGGGCGTTCTCGTACGCGAGGAGAACCAGACCCTGGCCACCATCACCCTGCAGAACTACTTCCGTCTGTACGATAAGCTCTCCGGCATGACCGGCACGGCACTTACCGAGGATGCCGAGTTCCGCGAGATCTACAAGCTGCCCGTCGAGGTCATCCCCTCCAACAAGCCCGTGCAGCGCGTGGACCACGAGGACCTGGTGTACCGCACCATTCAGGCCAAGTACAACGCCGTTGCCGACGACGTTGAGCGTCGTCACGCCAAGGGCCAGCCGGTCCTGGTGGGCACCGTCTCCATCGAGAGCTCCGAGAAGCTGTCCGCCGCCCTTACCAAGCGCGGCATCGCACACGAGGTCCTCAACGCCAAGCATCACGAGCGCGAGGCCCACATCGTGGCCCAGGCCGGACGCTACGGCGCCGTGACCATCGCCACCAACATGGCCGGTCGTGGTACCGACATCCTGCTGGGCGGCAACCCCGACGAGCTGGTGCGCGAGCGCCTTGAGTACGAGGGCCTGACCATGGAGGACGTGACGCCCGAGCAGCTCGAGCAGTTTAACGCCGAGGCCAAGGAGACCTGCAAGGCCGAGCGCGAGCGCGTGCTTGCCGCCGGTGGCCTGACCGTTATCGGCACCGAGCGCCACGAGTCCCGCCGTATCGACAACCAGCTGCGCGGCCGCTCCGGACGTCAGGGCGATCCGGGCGAGACCCAGTTCTACCTGTCGCTCGAGGACGACCTCATGCGCCTGTTCGGCGGCGACAAGATGGACCGCGTCTCCAAGATGATGGTCACGGCCGACATGGGCGACGACATGCCCATCCAGCACAAGATCATCTCCAAGGCCGTCGAGAGCGCCCAGCACAAGGTCGAGAGCATCAACTTCTCCATGCGTAAGAGCGTCCTTGAGTACGACGACGTCATGAACAAGCAGCGCCAGGTCATCTACGCCGAGCGCAATAAGATTCTGGACGGCAAGGACCTGACCGATCACATCACCGAGGTCATGCACGATACCGTGTACCGCTGCGTGCAGGAGTTCTGCACCAAGGACAGTCACGATGGCGAGCGCGACCTGGAGGGTCTGCGCAAGTGGGTTGTGGAGCTCACCGGCCACATCGATACGCCGAAGTTCCCCGACGAGGATTATGAGGCCCTGGCTGCCGATGTCCTGGCTTACGTAGAGAAGTGCTACAACATGAAGGCCGAGCGCTTGGGCGAGGACCTGATGCGCGAGCTCAACACCCAGGTCATGCTGCGCGTCATCGATACCCGCTGGATGAACTACCTGCAGGAGATGGACTACCTCAAGACCGGCATCGGCCTGCGCGGCTTTGGCCAGCGCGACCCGCTGGTTGAGTACAAGACCGAGGCCTACGGCGCGTTCCAGATACTCGTCGATACCATGTATGAGGATTATCTGCGCACGGTTCTGCGCATCGAGATCAAGGCAGCCCCGCGTGCCGTGGAGCACAAGGAGGACCCCGCGCTCGAGGGTGCGCGCTTCTCCGGTCCTGCCGAGGTCGATGGTGACAACGGCGACTCGGTGCTGCGCAAGCAGGCGCAGGTGCAGGCCCGCACGGCTGTCCAGGGTGGTCCGGCTGCCGTCAACAACGGTGGCAAGGTGACCACCTATCGCAAGTCCGAGAGCGACGATCCGTACGTCAACGTGGGCCGCAACGACCCGTGCCCCTGCGGTAGCGGCAAGAAGTTTAAGTACTGCCACGGCAGGAATCGTTAATGGCTGAGGCTTTAGAGGTAACGCCCGCCGAGCTGGACGCGTTTGCGGACCGGCTCGGCGAGGTCGAGTCGTATCTCCACCTGGACGAAAAGCGCACGCGCGTGACCGAGCTCGAGGCCAAAAGTGTTGCCCCTGGCTTTTGGGATGACGCCGACGCCGCCCGTGCCACCATGGAGGAGATCGCTCGCGCCAAGGAAGATATCGCTGCCGTGGATACCGCGCGCGGCGAGCTATCTGACGCCCGCGCGGCGCTGGAGCTTGCCGAGGAGATGGGCGACGACCCCGATGCCGCCGCATTGCGCGAGGAGGCTGCCGCTACGGCAGAACGCCTGGCCCGCTCTATCGACGAGCTCGAGCTTTCGAGCTGGTTTACCGGTGAGTTCGATCACGGCGACGCGATTGTGACCATCAAGCCCGGACAGGGTGGCCTGGAGGCGCAGGACTGGACCTTCATGCTCTTTAAGATGTACATGAAGTACTGCCAGCGTCGCGGCTGGAAGGTCACCATTAACGACTGCCCCGCGGCTGAGGTTATCGGCATCGATCGCGCGACCTTTACCGTCGAGGGCAAGGACGCGTTTGGCATGCTGCGCGCCGAGGCCGGCGTCCACCGTCTGGTGCGCATTAGCCCCACCGACGACAAGAAGCGCCGCCAGACTACGTTTGCCGGCGTCGAGGTCATTCCGGTGCTGCCCAATGATATCGACATCGAGATCAGTCCCGACGATATCCGCGTGGACGTGTATCACGCGAGCGGCCCGGGCGGCCAGGGCGTCAACACCACCGACTCCGCCGTACGCGTGACGCATTTTCCCAGCGGCATCGTGGTCACGTGTCAAAACGAGCGCAGTCAGATTCAAAACAAGGCCGCGTGCATGCAGATTCTCAAGGCCCGTCTGTACGAGATCGAGCTCGAGAAGCGCGCCGAGGCACTCGACGAGATTCGTGGACCCAAGACCACGATCGGTTTTGGTAACCAGATTCGCAGCTACGTGCTCTACCCGTATCAGATGGTGAAGGACCTGCGCTCGGGTGTGGAGACCAGCAACGTCGAGGCCGTTCTCGACGATGGCGATCTGGATCCGTTTGTGATCGGTTACCATCGCTGGGCAACCGGCAACGCCGATGCGGAAGGCTCGGACGCCTAGGCACATGGTTGGCTCCGGGTCGATGCAAACACTTCGCAGGGGTGGTATTTGCTCGATGAATCGGTAGAATCGAATACAGCAAGAAGTTCAAAGCGCACTCGTTTGGGTGCGCTTTTTTGAGGGAGGCAGCATGGCATATCGTCTGGACATCAAGCGCATTCTTTCGCTGAACTTCTTTCACGATCTACCCAAGATCATGCTGGGCTGCGCCCTGGCAGCCATCGCGACGGACCTGTTTTTGATCCCCAACGGCCTTGCCGCCGGCGGCGTTACGGGTCTCGCCACGATTATCCAAGCGGTCGGTGCGTCTCATGGCATCTCTCTGCCTGTTGGTATTCAAACCATTGTGATGAATGCCTTGCTGCTGCTGGTCGTTATGCGCGCAGGCGGTATGTTCTACGTGGTGCAGACCGCGACGGGCTTTGTGCTGCTGGGCTTTTTCACCGACCTGTTCGCTCCGTTTGTGGCGCCGCTGGCGCATTCCGATCTTATGCTACCCGCCATGTGGGGCGGCATTATCACGGGCATCGGCTACGGCATGGTGCTGCGCGCCGGTGCCAACACTGGCGGCTCAGACACCATCGGTCAGATTATCTCGCGCAACACATCGCTACCGGTTGGCTCGACCGTCATGGCGATCGATGTTGCCGTGTGCGCGCTGTCGGCCCCAGTCTTTTCGGTCGAAAACGCGCTGTATGCGGGCCTTTCGATGGTCATTAGCGGCTACGTGATCGATGCCGTGGTCGACGGTGGCAACAGGCGCCGTATGGTGCTCATCATCTCGGACAAGTTTCCCGATATCGCGGCCGACATCATGTATGGCCTGGGTCGCGGCTGCACCAAGTTTAAGGCGACCGGTATGTACTCGGGCGCCGAGAAACCGGTGATCATGGTCATCGTGAGCCGTCGCGAGCTCAATACGCTCAAGACGATCGTGCGCGAGCGCGACCCGCGTGCCATCGTGACCGTGGCCGACGTTACAGAGACCTTCGGCGAGGGCTTCAAGGACATTAACGCGTAGGGCCGACTGCGTTCCATCCAAAAGACGTTCACATTGATAAACCGTTTCATCAGCGGTTCTGCCTGCTCAATTGTTCAAATAATGATAAAAACTCTGGTAAAGCTTCCAGTTTCCAGCATAATGAATGACGTACGTGCATCGCGGCTGGGTTGGGACGACCTTCTGTGCCGTGCGCATCTTGTCTAAAGAGGATGAAAGGAAGGCACAATGAGCGACGAAGAGCTCAAAAAGGTTGCCAACGAGGTAAGGAAGGGCATCGTCACCGGCGTGCACGCTGCCAAGTCCGGCCATCCGGGCGGTTCGCTCGGCGCTGCCGACATCATGACCTATCTGTACTTTGAGGAAATGAACGTCGACCCGGCCGACCCCCGCAAGGCCGACCGCGATCGCTTCGTGCTTTCCAAGGGCCACTGCGCGCCTGGCCTGTACGCCGTGCTCGCCGAGCGCGGGTTCTTCCCCAAGGAGGATCTCGAGACGCTGCGCCACATCGGCAGCCACCTGCAGGGTCACCCCAACATGAACGATACCCCGGGCGTCGACATGTCCACCGGTTCGCTCGGCCAGGGCATCTCCGCCGCCGTGGGCATGGCCGTTGCCGCCAAGCACTGGGGCGATGACTATCGCACCTACGCCCTGCTGGGCGACGGCGAGAGCGAGGAGGGCCAGGTCTGGGAGGCCGCCATGTTTGCCGGCAACCAGCAGCTCGATAACCTCTGCGTGATCGTCGACCACAACGGCCTGCAGATCGACGGCCCCGTCGAGGAGGTCAACGACCCCATGCCGCTCGCCGACAAGTTCCGCGCCTTCAAGTTCCATGTGGTGGAGCTCGCCGACGGCAACGATTTCGATCAGATCCGCGCCGCCTTTGCCGAGGCCCGCGCCACCAAGGGTCAGCCGACCGCCATTATCGCCGAGACCATGAAGGGCAAGGGCGTTTCCTTTATGGAGAACCAGGTGGGCTGGCACGGTAAGGCCCCCAACGATGAACAGTTTGAGCAGGCCATGGCAGAGCTCACGGCCGCCGGAGAGGAGATCTAGGATGGCAGACGTCAAGAAAATCGCCACGCGCGTAAGCTACGGCGAGGCCCTCGTCGAGCTCGCCAACGAGCACGATGACTTTGTGGTCCTCGACGCCGACCTGGCCGCCGCCACGCAGACCGGCAAGTTCAAGGCCGCCTGCCCCGACCGCTTTTTCGATGTAGGCATTGCCGAGAGCAACCTGATGGGTGTTGCCGCCGGTATCGCAACCACCGGTCGCGTTGCCTTTGCGAGCACCTTTGCCATGTTCGCCGCCGGCCGCGCCTTTGAGCAGGTCCGCAACTCCATCGGCTACCCGCACCTTAACGTTAAGATCGGTGCCACGCACGCCGGCATCTCGGTGGGCGAGGACGGCGCCACGCACCAGTGCTGCGAGGATATCGCCCTCATGCGCGTTATCCCTGGCATGACCGTGATCGTTCCCGCCGACGACGTCGAGGCCCGCGCCGTGACGCGCGCCGCCTACGAGTGCGACGGCCCCGTGTACATGCGCTTTGCCCGTCTGGCCTCGCCGGTTATCAATGATCCCGAGACCTACAAGTTCGAGTTGGGCAAGGGCATCGTCATGCGCGAGGGTGCTGACGTCACCATCATCGCCTGCGGCCTGATGGTCGGCGAGGCTCTCGAGGCCGCCGAGCAGCTCGCTGCCGAGGGCATCGATGCCGAGGTCATCAACATGCACACCATCAAGCCCATCGATGCCGACCTGATCGTCAAGAGCGCCACCAAGACCGGTCACGTCGTGACCGTCGAGGAGCACTCCGTGATCGGTGGCCTGGGCAGCGCCGTTGCCGATGTCCTGTGCGAGCAGTGCCCGACGCCGCTTAAGAAGATCGGTGTCAACGATACCTTCGGCGAGTCCGGCCCGGGTGCCGAGCTCCTGCACAAGTACGGCCTGGACGCCGCCAATATCGTGGCGACCACCAAGGAGTTCTTGGCATAAGGCAAGGCGGATCTCAAGGACTGCTTCGACAGAACTATAAAACTGTTTCGCCAGTACTATGGAAACCCGGCAGGGGCGCTCTCTTGGAGAGCGCCCCTGTTTCAGTTGCGGTGAAATAAGGACTGTTTTGCCAGCTTAAAGGCTCAACAGTTCCTATTTCACCGCAACTTATGAAGACGCCCCTCAAGCACGGTCCCATCAGGGAAAAGGGCACATATCGGCAAAGTGCAATTCAGACCCCTCCAACTTTGTATATGCAGCACTTCAAGATAAACGCAGCGACCCCTTAGTTACCGCAGGCCGGGCACAGGGTTACTCTCCAAATCTTTCCGCAGGACGGAGGAGCCCCCACAGCGCGAAGCGCGCAGCGGGGGCTCCGACATGTCCGAGGACGATTTGGAGAGTAACCCTGTGCCCGGCCGACGGGATCCCTAAGCCCGCCATGCTT
>CATYIV010000037.1 GCA_958407465.1 uncultured Collinsella sp.
AGCTCAATCGTCACGCCCGCCTCGGCGATCTGCCCCAAAAGCTCAGTCGCACGATCGTCGCCCGGCGTATAGGCGAGCAAGCCATCAATCTTCTCGCCCACCTGCAGACGCTCGTCGATTTGCTCAAGTGCATCAGCGTAGCCGCCCACGCCAAATTCAACGCGTTCAACGGTAATGCCCTGGTCGATGACCTCTTGCTCAAAGCGATTGCAGCCTTCCCATAGGTAACGGAAAAAGTACGCTCCCTCGCGCGATGCGCGGGGCAGGCAAAACACCAGATTGATATCCTTGCGGCGCAGGCTTGAGGCACTTGTGTTGCGGTGATAGCCCATGGCCTCGGCCTTAGCGTTCACCTTGGCGCGCACGGATTCGCTCACGCCGGCCTTTCCCGTCAGAGCCTTGTGCACGGTATTGATGGAAACGCCAAGCTCGGCGGCTATGTCCTTCATGGTTACACGAGCGCTCATGGGATTACTCCGTTATAGATAAGTTGCCAATTTACAGTTCAGTTAACGATACCCCAAAAATACTCTTCAACTCGCCGCGCTCGCGCCCAAATGCGCAAAGCGCCCCGCGAACGGATGCTCGCGAGGCGCTTGGATGTCTGGACCTTATTTGATACCGCGGCCCAAGTCTTCGGCGATTTTGTCCACGCCCTTAAGTGCGGCGCACGTCTTTTTGTTGGAGCAATGCCCCGTGCAAACGCCACCCTGAGCGCAGTCGACGCAGGTGCCCTTGCGGTAGATGCGCACGCACACGGCGACAAACGCAATACCGATAACAGCCAGTACAACAATATCGATAGGTGCCATAGCAAGCCTCCTCTAGTTAACCATCACTTACTTTACCCCATTCTCCACCTACCAAATAGGGACAGGTTTATTTTGGTCGGTTTTATCTGCGGAAACGCCACATCTTACTTCTGGAGCAAAGCAATCTGTCCCCCCATTGCGTCAAAAAGCCCGAGTGTCACTGAGACACCCGGGCTCGTGAAAAGGGGCTAATCCTTATTCGGAACTAGGCGGAAACTGCGGCGGAAGCAGTGTTGGTCTCGTCCTCGTCGGTCCATGCGTGTTTGGGCATGGGACGGAAGATCTGGAAGAGCATCGCGACCAGCAGCACGATAGCCACAACCGTCCAGAAGCCAAACTGACCCAGAACAAGCAGGTTGTAGAACTGGTTGATGAACAGGCCGATCACCCAAGCAAAGGCGCACTCGTAGCCGATGGCAATCGCGGTCCACTTGCCGGAGTCCATCTGGTTGCGGATAGTGCCCATGGCGGCAAAGCACGGGGCGCACAGCAGGTTGAACGCGCCAAAGGCAACGCAAGCGCCCATGGTGGGGAACATGCCGGCAAACGCGGTCCACAGGCTCGGGTCGGTCTCGCCCGCGTCGGCGACGGACAGCAGCGAGCCGGCGGTGGCGACGACGTTCTCCTTGGCCACAAGGCCCGAGACGGTCAGCGCGGTTGCCTGCCAGGTGCTAAAGCCGAGCGGGGCGAAGATCCAGGCGACCAGGTTGCCGAGCATGGCGAGCACGGAGTAGTCCATAAACTCCTCGGGGATGCCGTCCATCACAGGCAGGAAGCCAAAGGAACCGTTGTAGCTACCAAAGTTGGACAGGAACCAAACCACGACAGTGGAGGCAAAGATGACCGTGCCGGCCTTCTTGATAAAGGCCCAGCAGCGCTCCCAAACGTGCAGTGCCCAAGAGCGGATCGCCGGGAAGTGGTAGGCAGGAAGCTCCATAACGAACGGCGACGGGCGACCGGCGAAGAGCTTGGTCTTCTTGAGCATGAGGCCCGAAGCAATGACAGCAAAAACGCCCAGGAAGTAGAAGAGCGGGCTGATCCACGCGGCGGTGGTGGAAGAATCGCCGATGATGGAACCCATGAGCAGGGCAATGATCGGCAGCTTAGCGCCACAGGGAATGAACGTGGTGGTCATGACCGTCATGCGGCGGTCCTTCTCGTTCTCGATGGTCTTGGTAGCCATGACGCCGGGAACGCCGCAGCCCGAGGACACGAGCATGGGGATAAAGGACTTACCGGACAGGCCAAAGCGGCGGAACACGCGGTCCATGATGAAGGCGACGCGGGCCATATAGCCGCAGTCCTCCAGGAAGGACAGCATCACAAAGAGCAGGAACATCTGCGGCACAAAACCGAAGATGGCGCCAAGGCCGCCGACGATACCGTCGCAGACCAGCGAATCGACCAGGCCACCGTCCTCGGTACCGCCCGCCACAAGGGCGTCGTGCACCACGGTGGTGATACCCGGGACATAGGGGCCGTACTGCGCCGGGTCGACCGAGTCGGCATTGTCGCCCGCAGCCTCGACGGCCGCGTCGTAGGCGTCGCGGCCCTGACCGAGCACGTACCAGCCGTCGGTGCCGAAGAGCTGGTCGTTGGTGAAGTCGGTCACCGTGCCGCCCAAGGTAGAAACGGCGATGTAGTACACGCAGAACATGATGACCACAAAGATCGGCAGGCCCAGGATACGGTTGGTAACCACGCGGTCGATCTTCTCGGAGGTGCTCATCTTTGCCGGAGCCTTGGTCATGCACTCGTCGATGATGTGCGCGATGACGCCATAGCGCTCACCGGTGATGATGGACTCGGCGTCATCGTCGCAGTCCTGCTCGCACTGGGCGACCAGCTCCTCCACGCGAGCGGCCTTCTCCTTGGTGAGGTTGATGAGCTTGCAGGCGTCCGCGTCGCGCTCAAACAGTTTGACCGCGTAGTAGCGACGCTTGTTGGCGGGAACGCTCGCAGGCAGGTTATTCTCGATGTGGTCCAGAACGTCCTCGATGGAGGAATCGAACTTGTGCTCCGGCACCTGGCCCTTAGAAGCAGCGGACTTCTTGACCTGCTCGAAGAGCTCCTTGATGCCCTTGTTCTTAAGAGCCGAGATCATCATGACCGGGCAGCCGAGCTTCTTGGAGAGCTTGTCCGTGTCGATCTTATCGCCGTTCTTCTCGACCAGGTCGGCCATGTTGAGGGCAACGACCACGGGCAGGCCGGTCTCGATAACCTGAAGCGCCAGGTACAGGTTACGCTCGAGGTTGGTGGCATCGACGACTTGGACGACAACATCGGGCTCGCCGCTCATGAGGTAATCGCGCGAGCATTGCTCCTCGGGGCTGTAGGGGGAAAGCGAGTAGATGCCAGGGAGGTCCGTGATGGTAACGTTCTTGTCGCTTAGGAGCTTGGCCTCCTTTTTCTCAACCGTGACGCCGGGCCAGTTGCCAACGTAGCCGTTGGCGCCGGTGATCAGGTTGAAAAGCGTGGTCTTGCCGCAGTTGGGGTTACCCGCCAACGCGACATGGATCTGAGAATCCGCCATTCAATCCTTCTTCCTTGTGTGCCCGCGCTGCTTTCTCCGCGCAGGCTGGATAATGTGCTTCAAAGACGCTGCATTAAGTTAGAAAAACCTAACTTTATCTGCAGAAACATACGCCGCGAGCCCTTATTGGACCTCGACGACGGCCGCCTCCTCCTTGCGGATGGAAAGCTCGTAGCCGCGCACGTTGATCTCGACCGGATCGCCGAGCGGTGCAACCTTCACGACCTTGAACGAAGTGCCCTTGATGAGCCCCAGGTCCATAAGGTGGCGGCGAAGCGCACCCTCACCGTGAAGCTTGACGATGGTAGAGCTCTCGCCCACCTTAACGTCACCCAACGTCTTCATCCTCTTGTCCCCCTTTCGGTTTTTATGAAATGCTGCAGACTAGCCGACGGTCATGATGTGCATGGCAACCTTGGAATCGATACCAAAGCGTGCGCCCAGCACAGTGACGATGATATTGGCGCCACTCGAGCTCACCACGTGGATTTCGCTGCCCTCGACAAAGCCGAGGTCCTTGAGGTGGTGTTTCATGTCCTCATTGCCCTTTACACGGGACACGCGTACGGTTTCGCCCGCTTTTACCATCGAAAGCGGCATGGCCGGCATCTGCGGTCCGCAAGACATGAGTGGCTCCTAACGTCAGTTCGTCCTCAACATCGACGCGGTAAAAGTTAACCACGCATATGTTCGCTTTAGTAAACTAACACATGGTTAACTTTTTGGAAAGGGTCCCCATTCAGATTTCGAAAAAGTTTCCTATACGAAACAAAAGGGCACGGCAAAGGACCATCCTTTACCACGCCCTATCATGCTTAGAGTGAGAGATTTCTGATCGATGTGACGCAGGAAGCCTCGTCTACGCCCGAAACGCGGAAGATGATGTCCTCGCCGCACTCGCCGTAGAGAGCCATGAGTCCCATGACATCGCGGCCATTCGTGTGGCGATCGCCGATACTGACTGACACGTCGCAACGATGCTTGGCAATGATGTCATAGAGCAGCGCAACCGGGCGGGCATGTAATCCCAACGGATCTTTAATCGTCTTTGTAAACTCGACCATGTCCCCTCCCACGACATCGCACATTCGGCCGGCAAACCCAGCCACGTGGTAGTTATTGTAGCGTTAGATGCTTGTCGAGAGCCCCTCTGGATACCCCGTGGTCAAAAAGTGGCAAATATGAGTACTGTCACCAATTTAGTAGCAGCAAAATCGAGAGCAAATTGCCTACTTTGAGCGATTCGAAGAGGTTGAAAGCCGTCAAACGCCCTTTAAAGGGGGTTAGATAAATTGATTTTGAGTCCATTTTTGCTCAAAACCGGCCGATAGATATGGCACTTATTTTGCAACAGTACTCATATTTGGCATTTTTGTCCACAGGGCCCAAAATCCATGCTCCAAAACACAAAAGGAGGGGCCTCGTAAGGCCCCTCCTTAGGAAGGGGAATCGATTTATTCCACAGCCGTAGATTAATCTCAGCTTCTGCTCCATCATGTCAAGGACAGACGGACGCAGCTCGCTCTCGGCAGCCTCGGGATCGGTCTCGCGCAGGCGGTTGATGTAGCGGTTGTACCACATCACGGCAAGGCCCAGGAAGACAACCACACCGCCAACGTTGTAGACCAGCGTCAGCCACAGCGGCTGATCGAGCGGAATGGTGCCGCAGATAAGCACGAAGCAGAAGACCACAAGCAGGAATGCAGCAATGACCAGGCCAAAGGTGCGCGAACCCATGCGGAAGCCACGGGGAGCAGCGTCGAAGTTCTTGCGCAACATAAAGTAGGCAAGCAGGATCAGCAGCGGCGGGAGCAGAGCGGTGGCAGCCGTCATGTTGGTGACGATCATGAGCAGGTCGTCGAGGTTACCGGAGCCCAGGGCCGGGATGATCAGGATGGGGACGACGATGGCGAACTGCAGCCAGGCAGCGCGGGCGGGAATGCCGTGCTCGTTGAGCTCGACGATCTTGCTACCAAAGACACCCTTGGGGATCTCGGTGATGAAAACCTTGATGGGAGCGGAGGTCCACATCATGAGGGAGCCCAGCGTGGCGGCGAGAAGGATCAGGCCGATGGCGCGCGTAGACACTTCCATGGGAATGCCAAAGTGGGCAAAGACAGCGCCGAATACGTCGAAGATACCGGTGGAGATGGCAACGCCGCCCTCGGGGATGAACAGGTTAACCAGCAGCGAAGCGCCTGCATACAGAAGGCCGATGGTCAGACCGGCGATAACGACGGTGCGCACGAAGGCCTTGACGCCGCCCTTGAGGTCGTTAAGGAACACGCCGACAGACTCAGCGCCGCCAACGCCCTGGATGATCCAGGCAAGCGTACCGAAGAAGCCCCACGCAGTTGCGAAGTTGCTCATGTCGGGAGCCATGTTAGCGGGAGTAGGAGCCGTAGCGAACTCAACGCCGCCAAAGGCAGCAGCCAGGGACAGCAGGATGAACACGGCGGTCAGGCCGAGAGCCGCGGTCGAACCGAAGGAGGAAATGGAGCCGATCCACTTAGCGCCCTTGGTCGAAACCCACGTGGCGATAGCAAAGACAACGATCTCGATAATGGTGATCCACAGCTGCGAAAGCTCGGCGTTGGCACCAAAGAACACGTAGCTCGCGTAGATGATGACGTTGGGCAGGACGGACGCAAAGAAGAACAGGTTAACAAACCAGTAGCTAAATGCCGTCAGGAACGCCCAGCGACCACCCATCGAGGTCTTAACCCATGCGTACACGCCAGACTCGGAGTCCTTGTTGAGGCCGACGAACTCGGCGGTAACCAGGGTATAGGGGACAAAGTACAAAAGCGTGGCGAAGAAGAACGACGGCGCAGCTGCCAAGCCGATGGCCGCGTTGTTGTTGATGATGTTCTTGATACCGAACACGGCGGCGACCGTCATGCCCAGCAGAGCGAACGAACCAATCGTTCCTCGTTTTTCAGAGCTCATAAGCCCTCCCAATCATCTGTTAAATGTCATCTAAAACCGTCCGAGCTGCAAGTGCAAACACGGACGGCGCACCTGCTAAGGGGAATGGGGAAAAGGGAGTCAACAAAGCCATCCCCCTTAACGGCGCGAAGCAAACGTCCAGGCGGACGAATACTACTTGTTGGGAAAGGAATAACCTTCGACTGTCACGTGCAGTACCACGACGCGGGGATCCGCGGCATCGGCCACGACACGGTAGGCCTCGTCAATTTCGACGACGGCAACGCCGCCGGCGGGAATCGTCACGGTCTCCCCCGTACCCTCAAAGCGCTCGCGATCATCGATATCGCTGTAGGCGCGCGTACAGGTAAGATCGGCCTTGGAAGCCACCTCAACGGTCAGATTGCCGTCGAGCGGGGCGAGCACGGCATGGTAGCGACGGTGACCGACCAGATCGGCAGTAGCCGCCTCGTGGGCGTTCACCCACCAATACACCAGCGAGTCGCCGATAGAGTACGCCACATCGTGCTGCAGTTCAGAAACGCCGTCGAGTGCCTGACCGGTACGCATCCACTTCTTGACGGACTTCATCTGGGCGTCGAAATCGGCACGCGAGTTAAAGATATGCATGACTTATGCCTCCTTAATGGGTGCCAGCGCCTGAGCCAGATCGGCAGACGTCAGCGGTCGCAGGGACACCTCAAAGCTGAAGCTCTCAAAACGGGTGCGATAGGAATCGAGCACCTCGGAACCCCAAGAGTTCGAACCAAGGCCGAGCAGCTGGTCGTTGATGTTGACCGTAACCGTGTCGCCCTTGACAAGGTCGTAGACGTGCTTGGCGTTATCGATGGCCTCGCAGCTATAGGGCCATGCCGAGAACGAGAACGGATTGGAGGCAGCGTCAGCCGGACGCGTCACCAGCACGCCGTCACCGTGGCTAGAGCGCAGGGCAACCCAGCGGGTACCCTCGCGGTTGGCACAATCCTGGGGCATGACATACGGCGTGAACATGTCGTCGACCGTAGTGCGGTAATGACCGACCGGGTTGGCGCGCAGCGAGTCCGGATAGTTCTCGCCCGGGCCGTGGCCATACCACTCGACGGCACGATCGCAACCGGGGACCTCAAAGGAGATGCCGATGCGCGGGATAATGTCCGAATAGTCGCCGTAGGGCTCGCCGGAAACCTTGAGGTCGACGCGACCGCTCGGAAGCACGGTGTAGACAAGCTCGACGCGCATGCCGAACGCGCGGACGGGAGGAGCAATACGTTGGCTCACGGTAACGACGACCGCATTGCCGTCCTGCTTCCAAAAAACCTTGCGGGTGGACGTCTGCATTACATCAATGAAGTTGTCCTTCCACAGGGAGTCGTACTCCTGGGCGTGGTTATCGACGAGCGGATGCCAAAAACCAACCTGGGGACCAGAGGCCATGACGTCACGGCCGGATGCCTTCCACTTGCTCACGGTGCCGTTTACCTTGCTGAAGGTCAGCTCGCCGTTGAGGGAGTGAATGCGAATCTCCTGCTCGGTCTCCTCGACCGTAAGCTCAGGACGAGCTGGGGCGGCGATGGCCGGCGCCGGATGGTTTGCGATGGCAAACTGGCTTGCACCCAGCTGGAACATCGGCTCGCACCAGACGTGAGCGGCCATGGTGTAGGCGCGCACGGTCAGCAGGGTCTCGCCTACCGCGGCCTCGCGAATCACCAGCGGAAGCTGGACGGACTCGCCGGGGGCAACCGCACCGGGCATGAGCGTCTTGCGGCAGACCACGTCGCCGTCCACCAGGGTCTCCGCCGACAGGCAAACATCCTCGAGGGTGGTAAACCAGCGCTTGTTGGTGACAGTCAGCTCGCCCGCCTCGGCGTCATAAGCCATGCGAACCGGGCAGATGACCTGGCCGTACTCGGTAAGGCCCGGGCTCGGCTGCTGCCAGGGGAACACCATGCCATCGATGCAGAAGTTGCTGTTGTTGGGGTAATCGCCGTTGTCGCCGCCATACATATCGTAGGCAATGCCGTCCTCGGTCACAGCAGCCAGACCGTGGTCGCACCATTCCCAGATAAACTGGCCTTGGATGCAATCCCAGCGATCGAAGACCTCCTGATACTCGGACAGGCCTCCGGGGCCGTTGCCCATGGAGTGACCGTACTCGCAGTTGATGCGCGGCTTGGGGAATGGATGCTCACCAAAGTCGTTCATCTGCGACACGCGGGAGTACATGGTGGAGATAACGTCGACGGTATCGGCGTTGCGATCCTCCTCGTAATGGACCGGACGACCATCGAGCTCGTGAGCCTTGGCGTACATCGCGCGGATGTTGCAGCCATAGCCGCTCTCGTTGCCCATCGACCACATAATGATGCAGGCGTGATTGCGCTCCTGCATCACCAGGCGCTCAATGCGGTCGACGTAGGCCGGCTCCCATGCCGGGTCGTCGGTGACCAGGGCGATATTGCCGATATTCTCGAAGCCGTGGCTCTCCATATCGGTCTCGGCGACCAGCATGATGCCATACTCGTCGCACAGCTCGTAAAAGCGCGGGTCGTTGGCGTAGTGGGACGTGCGCACCGCGTTGATGTTGCGCTGCTTCATGAGCTCCAGGTCGCGGCGCATGCGATCGAGGCCCACGGCGCGGCCCTTGTGATCGTCGTGATCGTGGCGGTTGACGCCATGCATCTTAAAGTAAGTGCCGTTGAGGTAGATATGATTGCCCTCGACCGTCACCTCGGCAAGACCCTGGCGATGCGGGACGTACTCGCTGACCTGGTCACCGTCGTAGACCTCAAACGTAAGGTCGTAGAGGAAGGGGTCCTCGGGATTCCAGAAGTGGGCATCGGTCACGCCGCACTCGGCATGGCCGTCGACGCACTCGCCCGTAGCCACCACGTTCTCGCCATCGCTGAGCGTAAACACAACGCGGGAAGAGCCCTCGGCAACCGTATCGAGCGTAATCAGAGCGGTATCGCCCTCGCGGTGCGTGCGGAACCTAAAGTCGACCAGGTGCGCGGCGGGACGCTGCATAAGGTACACATCGCGGAAGATGCCCGAGGCCCACCACATATCCTGGTCCTCGATATAGCTGCCATCGCTGTACTGCAGGACCTTGACCGCAAACAGGTTGTCGCCCTCGACAAGCGCGTCGGTCACGTCGAACTCGGCAGACAGGCGCGAACCCTTGGTCATGCCGATAAACTGACCGTTGACGTACAGCTCGCCATAGCTCTCGATGCCGTCAAAGCGAATGATCTCGCGAGCGCCGGCAGGCACGGCGGGAAGGTTGACGATGCGCTGGTACACGCCCGTGGGATCGTCAGAGGGAACGAACGGCTGATCCACCGGGAACGGGAAGCCCTCGTCGGTGTAGGCAAGGTTGCCATAGCCGTCCACCTGCCACAGGTGCGGAACCTCCACGTGATCCCACTCGGGCTCGTACGTGGAGAGCTCCTCGTTGGAGACGGCAGCGGGGCCCTCAAAGAGGCGGAACTGCCACGAGCCGGACAGCTGGACAAACCCGCGCGACAGCTCGCGGCTGTACGTTGCAGCGAGATCGGCGGTCTCATAACCCATAAAGTACGCATGGGGTGCCAGGCGGTTCCTATGGGTGAGCGCTTGGTTTTCCCAATCGTTAATGGTGTCCATGGTGATGCTCCTTCGTCATCGTAGTGATTCTTGTGCAACCGGTTGTCCTTATCTTACGGGCGATGCAAAAAACTGTGCAACCGGTTGTCCGCTGAACGGTCGATTTGGCCGGGTTAACGGTGCAACCGGTTGTACAATCGCAACACTTATGTCACCCTGAGTATCGAAACTCAGCACAAGACATCGTTCTTAAGCTCGTAGGCAACCTCCACGCCCGCTGATATCTCACCCACACGAGACGTATTCGATTTCGGCTTGGTTGCAAAACGACACCGGTCACCGGATATCATGAACGCTGTTCAGGCGCACTATAGTAAGCTGTATCCGCACTAGCCCGTATCAGTGACAACATCGACCGCATTTTCCAGGAGACGCCATGACACAACCAGTTCGCACCGCACCTACGCTTGCCGAGGTTGCCGCAGCTGCCGGCGTGTCGCGCTCCACGGCATCGCGCGCCCTCAACGATTCGCCCCGCATTAGCGAGGAAACCAAAAAGCGCGTCCGCGCGGCGGCCAAGGAAGTCAATTTTGTCCCCAACGCTCGTGGCCGAGCGCTCGCTGTCGGGCGCACGGAAATCATCGCCGTGCTCGTGACCGAGCCTCTGAGTGAACTCTTCAGCGACCCCACCTATAGCGAGTTTTTGAGCGGCATTACCGAGGAACTGTCGGAGTCGTCCTATCTGCCCGTTATCTTGCAGGCGTCTTCTACGCATGAGCGCAACCGCGCACGCGAGCACTTTGAGCGCCGCTCGTTCGACGCCGTGATCGACGTCTCTCCCTACAAAGGCAGCGAGCTGCTCGAGGTGCTGCGCGAGCTGGGCGTACCCACCGTGTTGTGCGGCCAGCTCGAGGGCCACCCCTATCGCGATGTGTTCTCGACGGTCTACTCTGACGACGAAGAGGGCGGACATTTTGCGGCACTCGCCATGAAGGATCGCGGGCGCAAAGATATCGTCGCCGTGTTGGGACCGCAAGACAACCCCGCTGTTGTCGACCGCCTGCGCGGCTACCGCGCCGTCTTGGGCGAAGACCTCCCAGACGCAAACGTTATCTATACCGGCTGGAACAGCGGAGACGGCTATCAGGCCATGCACCAGATCCTCGCGCGCGAGATTGCTTTCGATGGCGTGCTCTGCGGATCGGACCGTATCGCGACTGGCGTCATCACCGCACTCAACGAGGCAGGCCTATCCGTTCCTGCGGACGTTTCTGTCGTCGGCTTCGACGATCACGAGATTGCGGCGCGCTGCGTCCCCGCGCTCACGACCGTCCGCCAGCCCCTGCGCGAAGAAGGACACATGGCCGCCAACATTGCGCTCGACATGATCAAGGGTGCCGAGCCCACCACCACCGTCATGCACATGCAGCTCGTTCAGAGAGACTCGCTATAAGAAACTGGGGCAGGCTTTCCGCCAAACAGTTGTTGCGGAAAGCCTGTCCCGTTTGAGCGCTCATTCTGGGGCACAGTTTCCGTTAGACAGCTCAACCGGAAACTGTGCCCCATTATTTTGCCGAATACTGGGTCGCGCTTTCCCAGAGGACCCCCTTTGGGAAAGCGCGACCCCTTCTGGACGCAGATTCCGGGTTGTAGTTTCCCGGCGCACGACGGCAAGCCTCCAAACCATGACGTCACGACATAAAAAACGAGGGAAGGCACGTGTCCTTCCCTCGTTACAGGCAATATGTAGCCGCTTCCCTACATCAGGCGCAGACTGACGTCCTTGAGCTGGGCGCCGCTAACGGCACTCGGAGCGCCCGACATAAGGTCGGAGCCGCTGGCCGTCTTGGGGAACGCCATGACGTCGCGGATGGAGTCGGAGCCGGTGAGCAACATGCACACGCGGTCCAGACCCAGAGCGAAACCGCCCATCGGGGGCGCACCAAACTTGAGCGCCTCCATGAGGAAGCCGAACTGAGACTCGGCGCGCTCCTCGGTAAAGCCCAGGAGCTTGAGCATGGACATCTGCATCTCGGCGTTGTGGATACGCATACCGCCGCCGCCGGCCTCAAAGCCGTCCATGACAAAGTCGTAGGTGCAAGAACCGGCTGCCAACGGGTCGGCCTCAATCTTGGCGATGTCGGTCTCGGTCGGCAGGGTGAAGGGCTGGTGCTCGGCGGCATAGGCCTTGCGATCCTCGTCCCAATGGAACAGCGGGAAGTTGACGACCCACAGGAAGTCGTGACCCTCGCGCTTGATCTCAAGCGCATTGGCCATGTGAGAACGCATGCCGCCCAGAATCTCGTCGGAGAGCAGGCGCGGGCCGGCGGCGAACATCACAAGGTCGCCGGGCTCGACGTCCATGCGCTCGCGCAGAGCCGCCATCTCCTCGTCCGAGAAGAACTTGACGATGGGGCTGTTGATAGAGCCGTCCTCGCGGAAGGCGATCCAAGCCAGACCCTTGGCGCCAAACGTGGAGGCCACGCCGGCAAGCTTATCGATCTTGGCACGTGCCCAGGCACCGGCACCCTTGGCGTTGATGGCCTTGACGACAGAGCCCTCCTCGTTTGCGGCGGTCGCAAAGACCTTGAACTTGGAGTTGGCGAAGATGTCGGTCAGGTCGACCAAGTGCATGCCATAGCGGGTATCGGGCTTGTCGGAGCCATAGGTGTCCATGGCATCCCAGTAGTTCATGCGACGCAGCGGCGTGGGCATCTCGACGCCCATGCGGCCGAAGGCATCGGACAGAACCTCCTCGAGCGCGCTCATGACATCGTTCTGGTCCACGAAGGACATCTCGATATCGACCTGAGTGAACTCGGGCTGGCGGTCGGCACGCAGGTCCTCGTCGCGGAAGCACTTGGCAACCTGGTAGTAGCGCTCGACGCCACCGACCATGAGCAGCTGCTTCAGGAGCTGCGGGGACTGCGGCAGGGCGTAGAAGTTACCCGGCTGGATGCGGCTGGGGACGATGAAGTCGCGGGCGCCCTCGGGCGTGGACTTGAACAGGGAGGGCGTCTCGACCTCCATGAACTCACGGTTGTGCAGCGCCTCGCGAATGGCAAAGGTGAAGTCGGAGCGCAGCTTGAGGTTGGCCATCATTTCGGGACGACGGAGGTCCAGATAGCGATAGCGCAGGCGGGTGTCCTCGCTGGTCTCGATGCCGTCCTCGATCTGGAACGGCGGGGTGACGGACGTGTTGAGCACCTCGGCGTGGTCGGTCAGGACCTCGATCTCGCCGGTCGCGAGCTTGGTGTTGGTGGTCTCCTCGCCACGGGAGCGCACGACGCCGTGGATCTTGATGGGCCACTCGGGACGCATGGTCTCGGCGATCTTAAAGGCATCGCCATCGGAGTGCTCGGGGTCGAAGGTGAGCTGCGTGATGCCCTCGCGGTCGCGAAGGTCGCAGAAGATAAGGCCGCCGTGGTCGCGGCGACGGCTCACCCAACCGGTGAGGGTGACCTCTTCGCCCACGTTCTCGAAGCGAAGCTCGCCGCAGGTACGGGTGTGCATGGAATGCTCATCGATGGGACGGGTCTGGCTCATACCAGTGATCCTCCTTTATGGATCTGTGCCGCCCCGTGTCGTTCCGGGCGGCGTCGTACAGATTTGCCCAGCCTGCGTAAACCGCGCAGCCGGACATGGCGTTCTATCTTATCGCACCCGCGTCGATGTGCCGCGAAAAAGTAGCTCTTGCCCAAAGACTTGACGGAGACGAAACAATTGACGCGGCCTGGCCGTCGCCCAGGCGCGCCGCGTGCGACAATGTGCCCCAATACAACTGCACTCGGAAAGGCCCGCCATGACTGCACGCCTCATCGTTATGGATATCGACTCCACGCTCATCAACCAGGAAGTCATCGACCTGTTGGGCGAGGAAGCCGGCGTGGGAGAGCAAGTTGCACAGATCACCGAACGCGCCATGCGCGGCGAGCTTGACTTTAAGCAGGCGCTCGAGGAGCGCGTGGGGCTGCTTGCCGGCTTGGATGAGAGCGTGTTCGAGCGCACCTTTGAGCGCGTGACGTTTACTCCCGGCGCGCTGGAGCTTGTGCGCTCGGCGCACAGCAAGGGCTGGAAGGTCGGCGTGGTGAGCGGCGGCTTCCATGAGGTCGCCGATAAGATCGTAGCCGCCGCGGGTATCGATTTTTGCCTGGCCAACCGCCTGGAAGTCATGGACGGCAAGCTCACCGGTAAGTTGGCTGCCGACATTGTGACCAAGGAGTCCAAGCTCATCCAGCTGCTGGACTGGGCAGTTGAGTGCGGCGTCGACATGGCCCACACGGTCGCTATTGGCGACGGGGCAAACGACATCCCCATGATCCAGGCCGCGGGCACTGGCATCGCGTTTTGCGCCAAGCCCAAGACGCGCGAAGCCGCCCCGTTTGCCATCGACGAGCGCAACCTGATGCTCGCCATGGACATCATCCTGCGCGACTAGCCGATCCGCCTAACAATTGAATCAGTCCGTCCTATAGTTTCCGAACAATTTTGTCTTAGTGTTCGGAAACATACCCTTTGAGTGCTAGACTTTGCGCCGTCGAAGGGAACATATATGGATAAGCGAGATCTTGAGCAGCTGCTGAGCGATGTTGCCGGCGGATCAGTCACCCCTGCCGATGCCCTTACGCGCATCCAGACGGCTCCGACCGCCGATTTGGGCTTTGCGCAGCTTGATCTTTCGCGCGGAGTGCGCCAGGGAGCCGGCGAGGTTGTCTACGGTGCCGGTAAAACCGCCGAGCAAATTGCCGCCATTATCAAAGCATTACTCGATGCAGACCAGGAGCGCATCCTGGTCACGCGCTTGGATGCCGAAAAAGCCGCGCGCACCGCTGAGCTTCTCGGCAACGACATCGACCTGGGATATGTCCCGGACGCCCAGCTCGCCCTGGTGGGTGGCAAGCCCTCCCCCACCGGCAACGGACGCGTTGTCGTCGCCTGCGCCGGCACGAGCGACCTGCCCGTCGCCGAAGAGGCGGCACTGACGGCCGAGTTCTACGGCAACGAGGTCGATCGCCTCTACGACGTGGGTGTCGCCGGCCTGCACCGCCTGCTCGCTCATGCTGAGGAACTTGCCCAGGCGCAGGTGATCATTGCCGTCGCCGGCATGGAGGGCGCGTTGGCGAGCGTTATCGGCGGCCTGGTGAGCTGTCCGGTCATCGCCGTCCCCACCAGCGTGGGCTATGGCGCAAGCTTTGGCGGCGTAGCCGCGCTGCTCGCCATGCTCAACTCCTGCGCCAGCGGCGTTTCGGTTGTCAACATCGACAACGGCTTTGGTGCCGCCTACCAGGCAAGTCTTATCAATCATCTGAGCGCCGGCACGCCCTGCGCCCGTTAAGGAGCATTCCATGTCCAACCATCAGCACACGCTTATCATCGACGGCACCTCGGGCATCAGCGGCGACATGACCGTCGCGGCCCTGCTCGACCTGGGCGCCAGCGAGGAGCATCTGCGCGAGCAGCTCGCCACGCTTCCGGTCGGCGACTTTGAGATTGCCGTTACACGCGTAAACAAGCATGGCATCGACGCCTGCGACTTTGACGTTCGGCTGGCAGAGGAGCTCGAGAACCATGACCACGACATGGCCTGGCTCTACGGCAACGAAGCAGCTGCCGATCACACGCATGAGCATGAGCACCACCATCATGATCATGGGGAGCACGAGCACTGCCATGAGCACGCGCATGACCATGAGGGCCACGCCCATGAGCACGAGGATCACCATCACGCCCACCACCATCATCACCGCTCGCTAGCCGACGTCACGGAAATTATCGAGAATTCGCAGATGAGTGATGGCGCCAAGCGTCGCGCGCTTGCCATCTTTACCGCGCTCGCCGCCGCCGAGGCCAAGGCCCACGGCAAAACGCCCGAGACCGTCATGTTCCACGAGGTAGGCGCCATCGATTCCATCGTTGACATCTGTTCAGTCGCCATCTGCCTCGATGACCTGGGCATCGAGGATATTGTCGTCGAGTCGCTCTCCGAGGGTCACGGCACCATCCGCTGCGCCCACGGCCTTATGCCCATCCCGGTACCCGCCGTCGTCAACCTATGCCAAGCAGGCAACATCGCCCTCACGCCTGCAACGGTCGCCGGCGAGCTCGTGACACCCACGGGCGCCGCCATCGTCGCCGCACTTCGCACGTCCGAGCACCTGCCGGCCCGCTACCGTATCGAGGCCGTCGGCTACGGCGCCGGTAAGCGCCCTTACGAGGGTTGCTCCGGCACGCTCCGTTGCCTGCTTGTTCACGTGGACGCATAGCCATGGATGCCCGCAAAACCAAAAGCCGCGCCGCTATTGTCACGGCGTTTTCCGAGCTCCTTCGCGAGGAGGACTACGGCAAGATCACCGTCGGCGACATCATCGCGCGCGCTCACGTAGGCCGCGCGACATTCTACGGCCTCTTTAAGAGCAAAGACGACTTACTGTCCGAGCTCGTGAGCGACATCTGCACCCACGCCCTCGACGACGATGGCACACCGCTCGACGACCCACTCGTGCAGGTCGAGCATATTCTCAACAATCTCTGGGAGCGCCGCCAGGGCGTCCGAGCCCTCGTAGCCGGCGCCGGCTCACGCGTCTTCGCCGACTGCCTACGCAAGACCATCATGTCACGAGCAGCCGAAACCGTCCCCACCGACCCAAACGGCCCCGCCGCCGCCATGGACCGAAGCTTCCTGCTACACCACATAGCCTCAAGCTTCGTAGGAATGGTCCAATGGTGGGCCTGGCACAACTTCGAAGCCCCAAAAGAGGACGTAGCCAAAGACTACCTATCAGCCATCAAGCCCCTCTTCAGCTAAGCAACAATCCCTTCCCAAAGTGTCAACAACAGCCCAGCGCCCCTATCAGCAACAAGCCCCTCCCATCCAAATTCAGATATATATGTTGGGTTGCTTGTTCCAACGCGGCTAAGATCCCGCAGCTGGCCGCATGGGGTAACTTCCCAGCGCATTCCGCAGGACGAAAGAGCCCCCGCCGCACGAAGTGCGCAGCGGGGGCTCTTTCATGTCCGAGGACGCGCTGGGAAGTTACCCCATGCGGCCAGCGGACAACTATGTAGCCTCAGACTAGA
>CATYIV010000038.1 GCA_958407465.1 uncultured Collinsella sp.
CGCGCATAAAGAAAGCCTCCCATTTCTCATGTCCAAGAAATGGGAGGCAGTTCATGCTACGCATGGCGGGGCTTTTTGTGCTGCGTCGATGCCCTGAGACGGGCAAAACCAAGGTGTACTGCCCGCTACGGATAGGTGGTGCACTTCCCAGCGTGCATTTTTGGGAGTATTCAGCAAGCTCTTAAAAATGCATAACGTTTTGAATGGCCCGTAGTGGCCCGCAGGCGCCCATCGACAGCCATTGCGGGTGGGCTATCGATGAGTGGAGGGGGTTGTTACTGAGTTTCTGCTTTGCGACGACCCGCAACACTGCTGTAACCGCGTCGTTTTGTCGTTCGCGATGGGGTCGTTGGGGCCCACGATGCTGAATACTCCGTTTTTTGCACGGCCCAAGGTGGGGTACCCTGAGACGAAGCAAAAAGATTCCTCATTTCTATGCAGATACCGATAGGATTTATGCAAGATTGGGATCGTAAGCCGTGCTCGTGCGCAAAATCGGCGCGAGGACGTCTGGAGGTGGCTCGGCTCCCAGAGCCTTGCGCGTGCAGAACGGTTAAAATCGGGACTCGGTCTTAGTTTTGCTTGGAAGGATGCACATGGCTTCTGTAATCGATGCTTCTCTAGAGGAGACGCTCTCCTATATCGCGGGACAGCTTAAGACGCTGACTTCTATTGCTTCGCCGACGGGCTATACCCGTGCGGCGACTGATTATCTGATGGAGACCCTGCGCGATATGGGGTTTGGGCCTGAGCGTTCTAATAAGGGTAACGTGCTCGTTGAACTTGGTGGCGAGGGTGAGCCGCTCGTACTGGCGAGCCATGTCGATACCCTGGGCGCCATGGTGCGCTCCATTAAGGACAATGGCCGCCTGCGTCCCACGACGCTTGGTGGGCATCAGTGGTCTACGGCCGATGGCGAGAACTGCACCGTCTACACGCGCGACGGCAATGTGTACACGGGTGTGGTCCTCAATACCGAGCCTTCGGCGCACGTGGCCGACGAGCCGGTCAAGACCATCGAGAAGAACATGGAGATCTTGCTCGACGAGAACGTCGACAGCAAGGACGATGTGCTCGAGCTGGGTATTCAGACCGGCGACATCATCGCTATGGATCCTCGCACGACGGTGACGGAGAGCGGCTACATTAAGAGCCGCTTCCTGGATGACAAGCTATCGGCCGCCATTTTGTTGGGCTTGGCGCGTGCCGTCGCCGCTGGCGAGGTGACGCTTTCGCGTAAGGTTTCGCTGCTCTTTACCGTGTACGAGGAGGTGGGCCACGGCGGCGCCTTCGTGCCGGCCGACACGCGCGAGATGATCAGCGTTGACATGGGCTGCGTGGGCGACGACCTAGGCTGCACCGAGCACATGGTGTCGATCTGCGCCAAGGATTCGGGCGGTCCGTACAACTACGACCTGGTGACGGCGCTGTCCAATATCGCGCGCGAGCTTGAGCTCGATTACGCTATCGACGTGTATCCGCATTACGGTTCGGACGTCGAAGCCACGCTCTCTGCCGGCTACGACATTCGCCATGGTCTGATCGGCCCCGGCGTGTATGCGAGCCACAACTACGAGCGTAGCCACATGGACGGCGTGCGCAACACCTTCGAGCTCGTCCGCGCCTACGTACAGCGCTAGCGATGCAGCGGCCTCGGCTGATACGGCAGTACCGACCGAGGCCGTCCTCTCTAAGTTGCGGTGAAATAGGGACTGTTTGGCGGTTTTAAACGCTTAAACAGTCCCTATTTCACCGCGATTTATGAAGGGGATGGGGCTACTTAAGTGCGCCGGTCACCGTGCCGCCGCCGAGGACGATGTCGCCGTGGTAGACTACAACGGCCTGGCCGGGGGCGATGGCTCGCTGCGGCTCGTCAAAAGTCAGCAGCATTTGCCCGTCTTCGCCGCGCGTAAGGGTCGCTGCTTGGTCTTTCTGGCGGTAACGGTACTTGGCGCCCACGCGAATGCCGCCGGCATCGAGTTCTGCCTCCATGCGGTCGGCAGGGGCGCTCCAGATCCAGTCGTCGGCCGTGAGTGCTGTGGCCGTTAGGTCCTCGGCCTCGCCCAGATGCACGGTGTTGTTGGCGGCATCGACGCCCGTCACATACACGGGATGCGCCATCGCGACGCCCAAGCCCTTGCGCTGGCCGATGGTATAGCGCAACGCGCCGTTATGGCGTCCGACCACGCTGCCGTCGCGCCACACAATGTCGCCCGGTGCAGCGGGATGTCCGCAGCGGCGCTCGATATAGCCCGCGTAGTCGCCGTCTGGAATAAAGCAGATGTCCTCGCTTTCGGCCTTCTGGGCGTTGGTAAAGCCTTGCTCGGCGGCTATGCGGCGCACGTCGCGCTCTTTGTCTAGGCCTGCCAGCGGAAAGATCGTGTGCGCCAGGCGCTCCTGCGTAAGCGAATATAAAAAGTAGCTCTGGTCCTTTTTGGGATCTTCGCCGCGATGCAGCTGCCAGGTGCCGTCTACTGTCTGGCTTGTTTTGGCGTAATGACCCGTTGCGATGTAGTCGCAGCCCATGTCCAGCGCCGCACCGAGCAACGCGCCAAACTTTATGTGGCGGTTGCAGATGATGCACGGGTTGGGCGTCAGTCCTTCCTGGTAGGCGTTCACAAAGCGCTCGATAACGTTGCGGTCGAACGTCTGCTGCAGGTCGAGCACATGGTGGGGTATCCCCAGGCGCTCGGCGACGGCCTTTGCATCGGCGATGTCGCGGTCGACTTTGCTCATGCCCATGGCGGGGTCGGGTGCGGGACAGGTGAGGCGCATGGTGGCGCCGACGCATTCGTAGCCCTGGCTTTTGAGCAGGTACGCGGTCACGCTGGAATCGACGCCGCCGCTCATGGCGACGAGCACGCGCTTGTTGTGCATGGGGAGGTTCTCCTTGGTGGCATGTGGCCAAAAAAGAAAAGCGGCGCGGGAGGCTGGTTCCGCGCCGCAGACATTGTAGCAAGTTCGGGCGTCCTGTGGGACACCCTGTTGGGATGGGCTCAGACTGCCGGGAGAGAGAGGAGACCGGCTCGTCCGTGGGCTCAACCTATGGGCGATAGGCCCTAGTCCTGGAAGAGCGCCGTGGACAGGTAACGCTCGCCGGTATCGGCGAGCAGCGCCACGATGGTCTTACCCTCGTTCTCGGGGCGCTTGGCCAGCTGCAGCGCGGCCCACACGGCGGCGCCGGACGAAATGCCCACGAGCACGCCCTCCTTGTGGCCCACGGCGCGGCCGGTCGCAAAGGCGTCGTCGTTCTCGACGGGGATGATCTCGTCATAGACCTGGGTGTCGAGGACGTCGGGCACAAAACCGGCGCCGATACCCTGGATCTTGTGCGGGCCGGCTTGGCCCTTGGAGAGCACCGGGGAAGTGGCGGGCTCGACGGCGACGACCTTGATTTCGGGGTTCTGCTCCTTAAGGAACTCACCCACGCCGGTCACGGTGCCGCCGGTTCCAACGCCGGCGACGAAGATGTCGACCTCGCCGTCGGTGTCATCCCAGATCTCGGGGCCGGTCGTGGCCTTGTGGATGGCGGGGTTGGCGGGGTTCACAAACTGGCCGGCGATGATGCTGTTTGGCGTCTCCTTCTGCAGTTCCTCGGCCTTGGCGATGGCGCCCTTCATGCCCTTGGAACCGTCGGTGAGCACGAGCTGTGCGCCATATGCCTGCATAAGCTTGCGGCGTTCGACGGACATAGTCTCGGGCATGGTGATGATCACCTTGTAGCCGCGGGCGGCCGCCACGGAGGCGATACCGACGCCGGTGTTGCCGCTCGTGGGCTCGATGATGGTGTAGTCGCCGCCGCGCACGAGCTTGCCTGCCTTCTCGGCCTCGTCAATCATGTTCTTGGCGACGCGGTCTTTAACGGAGCCGGCGGGGTTGAAGTATTCCAGTTTGACGAGCACGCGGGCCTTGAGGTCCTCATCGGCCTCAAAGTGAGTGAGCTCCAGGAGCGGGGTGTGGCCGATAAGCTGATCGATGGACGTATAAACATTGCTCATGGTGAACCTCCAAAGTGTTCAAATGACTGGATACCGTGTGGTTTTACGGTGTGTGTAGCAGCGAAACCCATAAACCTTATGGGTTGTTCGTTTTGCTGTTGGCAAGCATAGTAGACAGTAAAGCCTAGTAACGCAATAGGAAATAGAAGATTATTACGAGTCGATTAACCATCTTGACCGGAACGGGTATTTTCAAAACCAATTTTTCGGCTAGAATTTCTACGGACTAAATGACCGAAAGGCAGCACTATACATGTTGGTTTCTACTAAGGGCAGATATGCCCTGCGCGTTATGGTCGATCTGGCCGAGCACCAGGCGGCCGGTCGCATCCCGCTCAAAGAGATCGCGGCGCGACAGGGGATTTCCGAGAAATATCTCGAGAACATCTTGGCTACGCTCGTACGTGCCAACATGCTCTCGGGCATGCGCGGCAAGGGCGGTGGCTACGTGCTCACGCGCCCGCCCGAGCAGTACACGGTGGGCGAGATCCTGCGCCTGACCGAGGGTAGTCTGGCGCCGGTCGCCTGCCTGGATGGCGACTGCAAAGGCTGCTCGCGTTCGGATGAGTGCCCCACGCTTGACGTGTGGAAGAACCTGGACAAGCTCATCAACGACTACCTCGACGGTGTGACGCTCGATCAACTTGTCGCTCCCAACCATGGCTACGACTACGTCATCTAACCCACACCTGCATTTGGGGACGGGGTGGAAATGGTAGATTTTCTCGCCCTTTGAGACTTGGCAAATAAGAAGGCCGCCCATTTTTGCGATGGGCGGCCTTCGTTTTGGGCTGTTGAGACGGACACGGCCGGAATGGCCGTTTTAGTCCTCGGCGATGCTGTCGAGGATGCTGCGCGTGATGGACACCAGGATGCTGCCCATAAAGGCCGATCCAAAGCTGGCGATGGAGATGCCGACGCCCAGCAGGTTGACCGACAGGTAACTCGCGAGCTCAAGCATAAAGCTGTTGACGACAAGCTGGAAAATGCCCAGCGTAATGATCGTGAGCGGCAGCGAGATGACCGTGAGGAACGGTTTGACGAACGAATCGACAATGTTCAGGAACAGTCCCACAAAGGCAAAGCAGACCCAGGTCTCGGCAAAGCCGAAGGGTTGGATACCGGGGACGAGGAACGTGGCGATCGCGATGGCGATCGAGGTGAAGAGCCAGTTAAGCATAAAGCGCATGGCGTGAATCCTTTCTTGCGCCGGGATTGCTGGCGTCGCGTGAAGCGGCTTGCGGCGGCGACCTGGATGGTTGCGCGGGCGCGCCGCGGTGTTTGGGCGCCCATTGTCTCAAATATTCGTGGAGCTTACGTGCGCATACGGTTTCTAAACGGCGTTCGTCCTGAAAAACGCGCCGCTGGCAGAGAGTCTTGTCGCTTTAGTTTGGTGGTGTGCTACACTGCTACGGGCAAAAGCCACAGGCGTTGCCCTATTGCATAGAACGGGCGAACGATGCCCGATGTCAGTATCAACTTCGATGCCTTTTGGCGGGTTTGGCGGTGATCGATGAATATCGAGAACATGTTTGACAAGCCTGATGTCAAGCAGCTGGTCCACGCATTTAGCCTTTTGGATGACGAGAAGGATATCCAAGCGTTTTTGACCGATATCTGTACGCCGCGCGAGATTTGCGACCTTTCTCAGCGTTTGCAGGTTGCGCGCTATTTGGACGAGGGCGAGCCTTATGTTGAGGTTCAGGCCCGTACCGGCGCTTCGTCCACCACGGTGAGCCGCGTTTCAAAGGCGCTGAACGGCGAGTACGGTGGCTACCGCAAGATCCTCATTAAGTTGGAGGATGGCGAGTAGGCCAGCGACAACATTGAATTACGAAGAACCGTCCCTCCGGGGGCGGTTTTTATATGCCTGCAATCGGCTGGTGCGTTGGGTTCAGGTTGCTTTGTACCAAAAGATGGAACTGCGGTGGCAATGTGTCCGCTTGGGCGGGTAGGATGGATGCATTGATTATTGCGAACGGTTTGAGCGGAGGACCATGCCTGTTCGAATCTATACCACCAATGCCGGCACGGATTTGAGCGATGCCGAGTCGGCGCTGCTTGCCGACCTTATTGCCCGTCACGGGCGTGCCGTGTTGCTGGCACCAACGTTTGCCGAGCTCGATCTGTGCCGTCATGATGCGGCGGAAGCCGGCATTTCGCTGGGTATCGACTACAAGACACCCGCATCGTGGCTTCGCTCGCTTTGGGAGCTTTTGGGCGACGGGCGCGGTTTCGTCGACAACCTGCAACGTCAGATGCTGTTTTCGGATATGATTGCCCGCCGCGACGATGCCGACCTGCAGCCGCTTTCGCGTGGCCAGGGCACGGTGCGCATGCTCGCGCGCATGGCCCGCGATGTGCTGCCGGGTGTGGCGGGGACGACGGCCGAGCGATGCGGTGGCAACAATTGCCAGCCTGAGCCAAAAAGCGATGCCGAGGCTCGTGTGTTTGAGCTTTTGCGTGCCTACGCGGGCGGTTTGGACCGTCGAGATATGGTCGAGCCCTGCGAGGCAGCCGACATTATGGCCGGTGCCCTGGCCGATAGCCTGCCGGCGTGCGCCCGCGCCGTATGCGTGCGCGGTACCACGTCGTTTACGCACGGTCTACTCGAGCTGCTGTCTGCCGTGGCGAACAATGGGGGAGAGGTCGTCGTGCTGCTTGCCCGCGAGCAGGCGGCGATGCGCGAGGAGCTTGCCACGGCATTTGATGCCCGCGGTGTGCTGTTTGAGATCGCGCCGCTGGGGGAGGACGCCGTCGCGTCTGATGTCGCTTGCGGGGCCGCCGCTCAGCCTGCCTTTATTGAGGTCGCCGGCCCCCATGCCCGTGCTCATGTCTATGCGGACGCCATCGATAAGTTGGTGAAAGCGCACAAGGAGTCCAAGGCCGATAAAGCTACTGCAACGCCCGCCGACCCCGTGCGCGTGCTCGTCGTTTCTGCCCGGGCACCCCAGCTGTTCGGCGAGCTCGCCGCCCGTTTGGCGGCGCGTCACATTGCGGCCGAGACGACTGAGTTCACGGCGTTTTCCCAGTCCATCGCGGGCAGGCAGTTTACGGCGCTCGCCAACCTGATCGAGCGTATGAAAGCCGCCGACGAGGGCACCGCTTCCAAGACTGAGTGGTGGCCCGCGCCGGAGCTTACCGACTGGATCTACAGTCCGCTTTCGGGCGCTGATGCCGTCAATGCCCGTACCTTCGATAAGAATATGCGTCTCTCGCGCAGCAAGACTACCGCGGGCGTCAAGAGCCTGCTGCAGAGCGTTCAGGGCCAGGTGAGGGGCGCGCGCAAGGCGACGAGCGACGATAACTGGTTTAAGAACGTACCGTGTGTGGTCTCGGACGTGTTCCAGGCGCTGTGGCGTGACAAGCCCGTGACGGCGCTTAAGGCCATGCTTGCCGTTGCCGAGGCGTTGCCCGATCGCGCTCTAGGCGGCCTTGACGGCCAGGCCCGTCGCCAGGCAGAGACGGCTTTGCTGCGCCATGCCATCGACATCCTTATGAACGATGCTCGCGCGCTCGACGTGTCGCAGGCCGCGACCGTGCCGGTTCTCGACGGCGTTCGAACCAAGGTGGACAAGCGCAGTACCGCCTACGATTACGAGACCTATGAGGTCGATCGCACACCACGAGCACAAGTGCGCTTCGCGTCGCTTGCCGATGCGTCGGTTCTTCGCCCTGGCAGCTACGATGCCGTGCTGTTTGCCGATGTCGACCTGGACAGCTATCCGCTTTCGCACGAAGAGGGCCCGCTTGCCACGTTGACAGCCGAGCTGCGCCGCGACGGCGTGTCTTTGGAGCCCGCTGCCCTGCTGCGCGTGCGCTTTGGCCGTGCGATGCAGGCGGCGAGCGGTCCGGTCGCGCTCGCCCGTGTGACGCACGATCGCCAGGCACGCGAGTGCTACCCGGCAGCCGTATGGACCGAGCTGTGGGCACATGCCGAGGCCGCTGGCGCTGCCAAGCCCATGCGCGTGGGCGAGGGCGATATCATCGCCGACTTTGATCCCGCGGCAGGTGAAGGCCTCAAGCGCGAGCGCGTGACCTGTGAAGCCCCTCAGCATCTGAGTGCCGAGGCCGTGCCGTATTTGGTCCTGCGCCGTCGCGATGGCGAGGGTGAGGACGCGCCGCTCGTGCCGCGTCTGACGTCCGCCTCGCAGATCGAGGCCTATTCGACCTGCCCGCTATGCTGGTTCGTCTCGTACCGCGTGAAGCTCCAGTCGATCGACGCGGGCTTTGGCAACATGGAAAAGGGCAACTTTGTCCACGACGTGCTGGAGCATCTGCATGCCCGTCTGCCCCAAGAGGGCATGGAGCGCGTGACGCCCGAGAATCTGCCGCGCGCACAGGAGCTGCTGCACGAGGTCTTTGACGAGACGTTGGCCGAGCACGCCGGCAAGCGCGGCACGGAGGGCCCGCTGGTGCCGCTCTCTGCGGTGGAGGAACGCCAGGTGGCCGAGATCTTGCCGCAGCTGGAGGGTGTGCTTGCCTACGAGTCCGAGGCACTTGCCCCCTTTGCCCCGCGCTACCTGGAGTTCGCCTTCAACGAGCTCAAGGTCGAGTATGCCGGTTGGCCGCTTGGCGGGCGCATCGACCGCGTGGACGTGGACGCCGAGAATCGTGCCGTGGTGATCGACTACAAGCATCGCACGGGCGTTGAGGAGTTTAAGCTCGCCGACCCCACGGTGCGCGACGAGGAATCGGGCACGGCGCCCATCGACGATCCGCGCTGGTTGCCACCACATACCCAAACGCTCATCTACGCCCAGGCCATGCGCCGGGCGCTGGATTTGGACACCCGCGCGGCGCTCTACTTTTCGACCAAGGGCGGCAAGCCGGCGTTGCGCGGTGCCGCGAGCGCCGAGCTGCTCGAGGAAGAGCGCGGCGACGGTCGCATCCCGGGCCTTAAGAAAGGTTTCCCCGGCGAGGGTGGCAGCATGGACTTCGACGCCCTGCTCGATCGCGTTGAGGCCGGCATCGCCGAGCGCCTGCGCGAGCTCGAGGCAGGCAACGTTGCCGCCGTCGACCCGACGTCGGCTCAGGCCGCGCATGCGCGCTGCTCGTATAACCACGAAGGAACGTTTGTAAGGAGGGACGTGTAGACCATGGATCTTTCGACTTTGATGCCGCAACAGCTGCAGATTGTCAAAACGCTCGACCGTCCGCTGTTTGTCTCGGCGGGCGCCGGTTCGGGCAAGACCTTTACCCTCACGCGTCGCATCGTCTACGCGCTCTCGCCTGAATCCGGTCCGTTCGTTGAACATCTTGACCAGGTGCTCGCCATTACCTTTACCAAAGATGCCGCGGCCGAGATCCGTGACCGCGTGCGCCGTGCGCTTATCGACGAGGGCATGGACGAGGAAGCACTGACCGTCGACGACGCGTGGATCTCGACCATTCACGGCATGTGCTCGCGTATCCTGCGCGCGCATGCGCTGGAGCTGGGCATCGACCCCGAGTTCACGGTGCTCACCGATACCGACGAGCTTATGGACCAGGCTGTTGAGCATGTGTTGGCCCGCGCGACGGCGCCCGATGCCGCCCCCGAGCTCGCGGCATCGCTCAAGGCCCTCTATGCCTGGTATCCCATGGCGGGCGAGGGCGGTTCCTTTGGCGCTGGCGCGACCATCAAGGGCCTGGTGCGCGACCTGCTGGAGCTGTCGAGCCAGTTGCCGGGCGGTATGGACGACGTGTGCGTGGCGCGCGGGCAGGCCGATACCTCGGCACTCGCCGATGCCTATCGCGCGGCGCTGGGCGCAAGCAAGGCCGCGACCGAGAAGGCGCAGATGGCACTCGACGCCATTGACGCGTTCGAGGCGAGCGGCAAGACCATGGCCGATGCAGCGCGACTCATGATGTCGTGCACCATGCCGCGCGCGAGCAAGGCATTCCCTAAGGAGCAGGTCGAGCTGCTCAAGGCCGAGGCCGCCGATGCGTTTATCAATATCGTGCTTGCCTGCGGTGGCCCGGCGCTCGATGCGCTGGTGGGCCTGGCCCGTTCCGTGGAGGCTGAGTATCGCGCGCTGAAGGCTGCCCAGTCCGCCCTCGATAATAACGACCTGCTGCGTATGGCCTACGAGGCCCTGCGCGATTACCCTGCCATCCGTGCTGCGTACGAGGGCCGCTTTAAGATGGTCATGATCGATGAGTTTCAGGATACCGACCAGATGCAGGTCGATCTGATACGCTACCTGACGGGTGCGGGGGAGCGCGCGCTGTGCACCGTGGGCGATGCGCAGCAGTCCATCTATCGCTTCCGTGGCGCCGAGGTCGAGGTGTTCCGTCGTCAGGAGCGCAAGGTGGGCTCGTCTGCCGCGCCCGAGGCGACTGCCGTGGCCGATGCCCCTGCCGGCGAACTCGTCAAACTCGTGCGCAACTTCCGCAGCCATGACGAGGTGCTGCGTTACGTGGCACGCGTCTTCGACGGCGATGACGGCGGCCTGATGCAGGGCTTTTTGGATCTTGAGGCGAGCGACGGCCGCAAGGACACGCTGGTGGCGGACGCCTCGCGCCGCCAGGCCCTCTTTGTTGCCGGCGGCAGTATGCAGGAGCGCACACAGGCCAAGGCCCGCGCGATCGCCGAGCGCTTCCGCGCGCTTGCCGATGCCGGCCAGCCCCAGGGCGGCATGGTACTGCTGCTGGGCCGCATGACCAACGCCGATGTCTACGCCCAGGCCTTCCGCGATCAGGGGCTCGACTGCGTCATCGCAGGCGGCTCGGTCTTTGCCCAGGCAGCCGAGGTGCAGACGGTGCGTGCCCTGGTCTGCGCGCTCGCCAATCCGGCCGATACGGCGCAGGGCCTTATGCCGCTGCTCGCCTCGCCGATGTTTGCGCTCGGCGCCCAGGAGTTCCTGGCGCTGGCGACCAAGCTCGATGGCGAGACGGGCGAGACGTCGCGCCGCAATATCGATGTGGGCATCATGAGCGATTCCGATGTGCCGGGTTTGCAAAACCTGCCACTCGTAACGCGCGCCCGCGAGGTGCTGCGCTATGCACTGCGTCGCGTGGGGCGCGATTCGTTCGCCGCTATCGCGCGCGACGTGGTCAATGCTTCCGGCTGGTTCGTGCGTCTGGCGCAGCGCGGCCCCGAGGGCAAGGCCATTGTCGCCAACGTGCTCAAGGCGCTCGATGCCGTGGCCGAGGCAGAGGCCGAGCTCGGCAATTCTCCGCGCTCCATCGCGCTCGCCTTCGACCGCTTCTTGGCGGGCAAGGAGGCCCCAGGCGCCCTCAACGAGGAGGGTGACGGCGCGGTACGCATCATGACCGTGCATGCGTCCAAGGGCCTGGAATATCCGGTCGTGGCGGTCGCCGAGTGCTTTGGCGTGCGTAAGTCCTCGGGTGCGGCACAGATGGGTCGCGTCGAGGGCGGAGCGCAGATCGTGGCACTGCCGGCACGCTTCGACGGCGTTAAGCTCGCCGACGGCACGTTCGTAAAGGGCGATGACGTCAAAAAGCAGTTTGAGCATGCGTTTAAGGGCAAGGGCACGTCGCTATGGTTGCCGCCAGAGCTTATGGAGGATGTCTGCGCGACGGGTTCTCCCGCCGAGGCATTTGCCCGCCTGCGCAACGACGACCTGCAGCTTTCGCTCGAGGAACGGGCCCGCTTGCTCTACGTTGCCATGACGCGAGCGCGTGAGCTGGTCATTTTGGCGATGGATGCCGGCGTGAGCCGCGGCAAGGTGACGGCGCCGACCTTCGATGTCGAGACCGATCTGACCTACGACGTGCTGCGCCGCATCCTGCCGACCGACAGCCTGGACATGCCGCAGCTCGATAGCGACCGTTTGGTGTTCGACAACTCCAAGCCGGGCGACTATGAGCTCATCTCGCTGGCGGACTTTACCTTTGGCGAGCAGGCGTTTGAGGCCAACGCTTCGCTGGATGCCGAGGGCAGGCTTGTTCGCGGCGATGTCGATGTCGCTGATAATGCTGTGCACTCAACTGTGCCCGGTCCTGCCGACCCCGAGCCCGATTCGTTTGAGCTTGTGTATCCCCAGGCGGTGGGCGTGCGCATGGGCATCTGTCCGTATCCGATGCGTGATTCGTATAGCTACTCGTCAATCGCCGCGGCGCTCCATGCCGAGACGGAAGATCGTGCCGCCGAGGCTCGTGTTCCCATGGACGAGTCCGGCGATGATGCGGAGTCGGATGGTTCCGAGATGACGGATGCAGACGTGGCCGCCGTTGAGCCCGCCGGCAACCCCATGGCGCTGGGCTCGGCGTTCCATGCCGCCTGCCAGTGGCTCATCGAGATGGGTGTCGATGCGCTGCCCGCTGAGTGTGCCGATGCGCTGGCGCGCCTGTGGTGCCTGACGCCGGAGCAGCGCGAACGCTTCGACGTTGCCCTGGACCGCTGGCTCAAGTCGGCTGTTCGTGCCGACCTGCTCGCGTGGCCGTGCGTTCGCGCCGAGGTGCCGTTCTTTTCACTGGGCTGCGAGGACAAGGACATCGCTCGCTACGGTGCCTATGCCGAGGGCGCCATCGATGCCTTGGCAACCGATCCGGCGGATCCGTCGCGCGCACTGGTCATCGACTACAAGACGGGTGGCACGCCGGATGAGACACCTGACCAGCTGCTCGAGAAGCACGCCCTGCAGGCGCGCGTTTACGCCGACGTTCTGCACAAGGCGGGCTTTGAGGTCGTGACCGTCAAGTTCGTCCGCGTGGAGCAGGCGAATCCAACCATCTTCGTCGAACCCGCCGAACCTCAAGTGGTCACCTACAACTTCTAGACCTCAGATAACTTGCGGTGGAATAGTTCCTGTATTGCGGCCCAGGTGGCCCAAGCGGGAACTATTCCACCGCAACTGCAAGAGGAGCCGTGTGGGTTTGGCTAGGTTCGGGTGCTGTCCGTGCCGTGCGGTAGAATCGTAACCCTAAGATCACGAACCCGCATCGGAGCTCATTACATGGCATTCGTCCATCTGCACAATCACACTGTTTTCTCCATGCTCGACGGCGCAACCCGTATCCAGGATATGGTCAATCGCGCCGTAGAGCTGGGCATGCCCGCCGTCGCCATTACCGACCACGGCTACATGTATGGCGTGCCCGACCTGGCGCTGGCCTGTGACGCCGTCAACCACAACACGCCCGAGTACAAAACCTGGAGCCACGACAAGGCCTTCTTGGAAAAGGACCGCCGCGACGAGCTGGTGGAGCCCGATCCCGAGGAAAACCCGCGCGAGCATGCCCAGTATGTGAAGGACATGGCCATGTGGGACGAGAAGGGCAATATCGACGAGCTCAAGCCGCCCTTGGTCATCAAGCCCATCTTTGGCTGCGAGGTCTACTTTACGCCGGACGAGACACTCGCCCGCGACCACAAGCCCGAGCTCTACCACATGATCCTTCTGGCCAAGGACCAGGAGGGCTATGTCAACCTGATGCAGACGGTTTCCGAGGCCGCCGTGCAGGGCTTTTACTACAAGCCGCGCGTGACGCTCGACAACCTGCGCCGCCACGCCAAGGGCATGATCTGCACGAGCGCCTGCATCGCGGGCATCATCCCCAAATACATCGACCGCGGCGACATGGAAGGCGCCATCAAGTGGGCCGAAACCTTCCGCGACACCTTCGATCCCGGCGACTTCTATATCGAGATTCAGGAACACGGCATTACCACCGATAATGGCCTGACCGACGAGCAGATGGACCGTACGCTCATCGACATCGCCAAACAGGTGGGCGTCAAGGTCATCGCTACCAACGACTTTCACTACCTGCGCCGCGAGGACGCGCCCGTGCAGGACGTCATCATGTGCATCGGCATGAACGCCAAGGTCGACGACCCCAACCGCATGCGCATGACCGGCTCGGAGTTTTATATGAAGACCGAGGAGGAGATGCGGGCGATGTTCCCGTATTGCCCCGAGGCCTGTGACAACACGCTCGAGATTGCCGACAAGTGCTACGTGGAACTGGACTGGGACTCCATCATCCTGCCGCGCTTCCCGTTGCTCGATCCCGGCGAGACGCACGAGAGCCAGTTCCGCCGCGAGTGCGAGAAGGGCCTGCGCCAGCACTACGGTGACGACTGGGCCACGCGCGAGATCGGCGGCGTCAACATCAAAGAGCGCTTTGAGTACGAATACAAGGTCATCTGCGACAAGGGCTTTGCCGCCTACTTTTTGATCGTCGCCGAGTACGTGCAATGGGCTAAGGACAACGGCATCGGCGTCGGCCCCGGCCGTGGCTCGGCCGCCGGCGCTATCGTCGCCTACGCCATGAACATCACCGCGTTTGACCCGCTCGAGAACGGCCTGATGTTCGAGAGGTTCCTGTCCCCGCAGCGTACCGAGATGCCCGATATCGATATGGACTTCGACGATGAGCGGCGCCTCGAGGTCGTGGAGCACGTTCGCCAGCTCTACGGCCCCGAGAAGGTCACCCACGTCATCACCTACTCGACCATTAAGGCCAAGCAGGCCATCAACGACGCCGCGCGCGTCCTGGACTACCCGGTCTACATGGGCCAGCGCCTGTCCAAGATGGTCTCGAGCGACCCCAAGGTCAAGCTCAAGCAGGTGCTCGAAAAACAACCCGGCAAAGAGGATCTGTTTAACCCCGACTTTGCCGAGGCCTATAAAAAGGACGACGACGCCCGCCGCATCATCGACACGGCGCTCTCGATTGAGGGCCTCACCCGTGGCGAGGGCGTGCACGCGTGCGCCGTTCTGATCTGCCGCGACCCCGTCAACGAGCATGTGCCCACCAAGCTCGACACCAAGGGCGGCGTCGAGATTACCCAGTACGAGGGCCATACCGTTGCCGACATGGGCCTGCTCAAGATGGACTTCCTGGGCCTGCGTACGCTGACGGTTATCTCCAAGGCCAAGGCAAACATCAAGAAGAACTTCGGCATCGACATCAAAGAGGAAGAGATTCCCTTTGACGATCCCGAGATCTTTAAGCTCATGGGCTCCGGCCACACTGCCGGCGTCTTCCAGGTCGAGTCCGCCGGCATGACGGCCACGATCAAGAACATGAAGCCCACCGAGTACAAGCACGTCGTGGCATTGATCGCCCTGTACCGCCCGGGCCCGCTGGGCGCCGGCATGGTCTCGTCCTACATCAACCGTATGAACGGCAAGGAGCCGGCCGTCTCCTACGACGACCGCCTGGACGACATCCTGGGCGAAACCTACGGCACCATGGTCTACCAGGAGCAGGTTATGCTCATCTCCGTCGAGATGTGCGGCTTCTCCAAGGGCGAATCGGACTCGCGTATCCGTAAGCCCGTGGCTAAGAAAAAGATCAAACTGCTCACGTCGACGGTGCTGCACTGGGAGGACGGCTCGGACGAGACCACCTACGACCACTGGATGAACGGCGCTATCAAGAACAACTACACGCGCGAGGTCGCCCAGAAGATTTGGGACGATGTTCTCGAGTTCGCGTCCTACGCCTTCAACAAGTCGCACTCCGCTGGCTACGCCATCCTGGTTATGCAGACGGCGTGGCTTAAGGCGCACTATCCGCACGAGTACATGGCGGCCGTCCTGACGTCCTACACGGGCAAGACCGACAAGATCGTGCACTACGTCTCGGCGTGCCGTCACGACGGCATTCCCGTGCTGTCGCCAGATATCAACGAGTCCGGTACCGAGTTCACGGCTACCAAGGAGGGCGTGCGCTTTGGTCTGGCCGGCATTCGAGGCGTGGGCACCGGCGTGGCGCAGGCGATTATCGCTGAGCGCGAGGCGGGCGGCCCGTTTAAGACGCTGCACGACTTTGTCGAGCGCGTGGACTCCAGCCAGGCAAACCGTCGCGTGATCGAATCGCTCATCAAGGCAGGCGCCTTCGACTCCACGGGGTATCCGCGTCGCCAGATGATGCACTTTGTGGATAAGAACAACCCCGAGAACATCATCGATGCCGCCGTGAAGCGCCAGAAGGATCGCGCGAGCGGCCAGACGTCGTTCTTCGATATGTTCGGCGACGTTGAGGGCTCGGGCTTTGAGGTGAGCGTGCCCGATCCGGATGGCCAGGAGTGGGACCGCCACCTTAAGCTGAGCCAGGAGAAGGAGGTTCTGGGCATCTATGTCTCGGACCACCCGTTGCGCCCGTTTGAGTATGCGCTAGCCAAGGCGCGCGACTTCTCGTTCTCGCAGATCGACACCGGTTACGAGGTGCAAAACCCTGCGGGCGGTACCATCAACCAGGAGATTCCCGAGGGCAAGGCGCTGTGGTGGGCCGGTATGGTCTCGAGCGTGTCCAAGCGCGTGACCAAAAACGGTGACCCCATGGGCATCGTGCAGCTCGAGGACATGGAAGGTGAGGCCACGGTCGTGGTGTTCCCCAAGACCTACAAGGAGGCCGAGGGGTACCTGTACGGCGAGGTCGATCCCGAGACCGGCGCGCAGCTGTCCGATGCGTTTGTGCGCATTAAGGGCAAGCTTGAGCGCTCGGACCGCGGCGATCAGATCATCGCGCAGGAGATCGTGCCACTGGAGCTTAATGAGGAGAACAACAAGCCCAAGGTGTTTGAGGTCATGGTGCCCAACAGCCGCTTTAGCCAGGGCAATATGGCGCGTCTTGCCACGGTGCTTACCGCCAACCCGGGCGGCGACCGCGTGGAGATCTTTATCGAGCAGGTGGACGGGCGTGTGCTGCGTGCCGAGGTGCCGGCCAAGGTCAACGCACGCTCGATTCCGCTGTTGGCAGAGGCAAAGGCCATCGTCGGCAACCAAGGCCGCGTGACGGTTATCTAGGATGCCTTTGCCGGGGTAGCTAATTTGGGACGGGGCTATTTTAGCTACCC
>CATYIV010000039.1 GCA_958407465.1 uncultured Collinsella sp.
GCGGCGTTACCTCAGCTGGATAGAGGGTCTGACTACGAATCAGAACGTCATAGGTTCGAATCCTATACGCCGCACCATTTGAGATTAAAGCTCCCGGCAACGGGGGCTTTTCTTTTACGTAAGCACTGCATGGATTCGAACCTCGGTCGAGGCGTGAGCGTGAAGCGGACGCGGAGCGTCCGTAGCGAGCGGGCGAGCACGCCGGCAGGCGGGCGAAGCCGGTGCGGATCCGCGCAGCGGATGCGCGGAATCCTATACGCCGCACCAACCGAAATTGAAAGCCTCCGGCAACGGGGGCTTTTCTTTTACGTAAACACTGCATGGATTCGAACCTCGGTCGAGGCGCGGGCGTAAAGCGGACTATTTCCTGTCGACTCGTGTAAGATTCCGAGTAGGTGTCGCGGCCCATCCGCGATCACTCCTTCTCTCAACGACCGATCAGGGTGATACTTCGTGGCAGAGCGTCCGACATACAAGCTCAGGTTTCTCGATCCCAAGAAGCGCTTTCCGGTGATGCCCGAGCAGCCTGCGGGACGCTCATATGGCGTGGTCTGGAAACTCTTTGGCGAGGACCCGCATGAATCATGCTATGCCGTCGAATTCGTCGGCAAAAGCCATGTGTCGCTTTTGGGCTACGTAAGCGTTTCGGGTGAGGTCTATAAGGTGGACCGTCCCGTTAACGAAGTATCGCTGTCCAACGATCCCGACATGGAACTGGTTCTTGACGAGTCGGATTCCAGTATTGGTGAGATTATGGTAAGGGAAGCCAGCGGTGCAATGCGCGCGTGCGCGCGAACCGTCGGCTCTCCCGAAGGCCCCATGCGCGAGCAGTCCGATCACGAGACATGGAATTCGGCCCGCTCCCTTCCTTACGGCGAGTTCATGGCATCGATGTTCCTGCGCTACGTGATATTTGCCAACTCCGAAAGCGCTATTGCGAACACGGCGGGCGTCGACGGTCTCGATGCGGACATGCAAAACGTTGTCGACAAGATCAAGCTCGTAAAGTTGCCCGAGCCGGTCGAGGTGTTTTTGGGCTTTAACACGTCACCGCTCCCCGATGCTATCGAGACGCTGCTTTACCGCGTTGACCATGCCGAGAATCCGAGCGGTATCGAGCGCTATGCCGCCACCCTTATGAGCGAAATTGACTTGCCCCGTCTGCGCACCATTGCCGCCAAGTCCGAAATGAGCCTGGCGCGCATCGACCGGTCAAAGCTGTTTTATCTCAATTTTGATCGTAGCCTGCTGGACCAGGACGAGATTGACATGCTGCTTGCCATCGAGTGCCGTCTCAACCGCCTCTCTGGCATCCTTGAGCGCATCGGGGCCGGATTGGTCCCTGCGGCATCCTCGCCGAGCCTTGAGGGCTGCGCGCTCTTTGATGCGTGGCATATCGCCAAGACGACCAACGATGTTCCCCGACTGCTCGATACGGCCTCGAGCGATAACCCGTGGGCCAAGCCGGGAACGGTTTCGTGCCAGCCGGGCGGCGAGTGGGACGTGCGCACCCGTTTTGCGCGAATCGTTGAGGCGCTCAACGTGGTCACGCGGCTCGACTATACCTATCGGGCAAACGTTGCCGAGGGGATTATGCTCGTTCGGTTTGGGCAGTCTGTCGTTGATGCCATGCCGCAACGTGAATACGACGCTCAAGATGACGCCTGGCGCGAGCTGGACAAGGACACGCGCGCGATCTGGGCCGCGGAGCACGATGCACGTGTGGCACTCACGCTTGCGGCAGCGTGTTTTGCCGCGGGCACCTGCATCACGCGCTGCTATGTGCAGATTGCTGCTCCCGACAGTGAGCAGGGCGAGCGCGTTGTCGCGACGTATTTCTTTGGGCGCGCGGCCTATCTGGCCGATTGCGTGCCTGTCGCCAAGGATCTTGAGAGCATGGACATGGACGATATGCCGTGCAAGCGTGTGCTTGAGGCGTATGAGTCAACCGCTCCGGAGACGATTGAGCCTGCGGAGGTTCATGCTCGTCCGCGTGATGACCATCGCACGCTGCCGCCGGCGCTGCGCGATCTGCTGCTTGCCGATACGGCTGATGAGTTGGAGGTCATGGAAGAGGACGACGACCCATACGTGGCCCGTGTTGTTGAATTGCGCGAGCAGGCAAAAGTCGACCGTACAGGTGCCTTTGAAGGCTTTTCCCGTCTTGTCGAGGAGTTAGAGGCTAAGTGCGCCGTCGCCGAGCTTTTGGCGACAGGTCCGGTTCAAACGCAGTTTTGTGACAACCAGCTGGTGCGCATGGTGCTACCGGTGTTGGAAGAAGACCGCTCTGTGCGAATCCTCCGTGCGCCCGATGCGTTGTACTTTGCCCAGCACGAGATCTGCAGCTTTTACGCCGAGCAAGAGGACTTTGAACGAGCGCTGCCCGAGGTGCGCCATCTTTACGATCTGGCGCGCTCGTCCATGCAATCGCACTTTGCGCTCATCAACGTTCTTGCGCGTCTGGAGCGCTTTGACGAGATTATCGAGGTGGCGCGCCACGGCCTACGTATTGCCAGCGATCGTTCTGCAATCGGCTACCTGTTCTATCGCTTGGCGTTTGCCTATTGGAACTGCGATCAGCTCGACCTGGCGCTGGCTTGTTACCGTCTGGTGCCGCGCGGTGAGGAATCGGGCAGCAGCGCGCTGGAAGAAATGCAGGGCCTTATGAACGAGATGGGCGTCAGCGAGCCTCCGACGTTCGAGGAAGCGGTCGAGACTATCCGCAAGGCTGGACTTGAGTTGCCGCCAGTGTCCGCCGTGACGAATCAGCTTGCAGATGCCGCTGTTCAACTAGTCGACAACGGCTTCTTTTTCCTGGCACGCGGTTGCATCTTCCAAATGTGGCGCACCATGGGCAACGATGAGCTCGGCTCCCTCAATCGCTCGCTGGGGTAGGGGCGGTATAGAGGGGCCGCACCGCGCTATTTGTATCGGCGCGGGCGGGAGGACCCGACAGAATCGGTAAGGCATAAAGCCGCCGAGCCTGCTAAAACTGTTAAACTCTGCTAAAGTTGCTAAACTTTGTTAAAGTTGTTAAAACTGGCAGAGGAGGTCGAATGTCAAAAGCTATTAATCCCTTTAAGCCAACAGCGGGCATGAATCCACCTGAGCTTATCGGACGCGACGCTGTTTTGGATGACTTTGCCGAAGCTCTTGAGAATGGCCCTGGTGCCCCCGATCGACTCATGCGCATCTCGGGTGTCCGAGGCACGGGTAAAACGGTGCTCCTCAACGCATTGGGCGATCTTGCGCGCAAAAAAGGATTCGAGGTTGTCGACGTCGCCTCAAATGCCGGTTTTTGCGACAGAATTCTCGAGGCTCTGCAGCGAAATGTTCGTCTTGCATCAATGTCGATTTCCCCATCGATTTTAGGAGTCAGCCTTGGCTCCGTGGAGCTGTCGAAGTCAGCCTCTCATCTGGGCGAGGCGATGTACGATGCCGCGAAGCGAGGTGGTTTGCTCATCACACTCGATGAGATTCAGGACGCCTCAACTGAGGAAATGCGCGAGCTGGGTAATGAAATGCAGCTCTTGATTCGCCAAGGGGCGAATGTCGCCTTTGCATTCGCTGGTTTGCCAACCTCGGTGGATGGCGTGGTGGTGGATGATACGTTGACGTTCCTTCAGAGGGCGAAGCATATCGAACTCACGCGGCTTTCAGATTTTGAAGTCGGCGGATCGTTTGAGGATACGATGAGGCGTGCGGGCAAGGAACTCGACGAAGGCGCTGCTGAGCTTTTAACAAAGGCTTCGGCAGGCTATCCCTTTATGGTCCAGTTGGTCGGATATTACGCTTGGCAGGTTGCCGCGCGCAGCGGGGCGGAGAGCGTGGATGAAGAGGCAGCTCGCAAGGGTATCCAGGCGGCTCTTGATAGTTTCAATGCCATGGTGATTGCCCCTGCGCTGCGCAGGGTGTCGGAGCGGCAGTTTCAATATCTCGCGGCGATGGCACAATGCGAAGGCGACGAGATCGCGAACGGCGATATTGCCAAAAAGATGGGATTGCCGGCGAATAAAGTCGGGTCGTATCGCAAACGTCTGATCGATACGGGGCTGATTGAGCCTGCTGGCTACGGCTATGTTTCGTTTGCAATTCCGTACATGCGCGATTATCTGTTGGAGACCGTTCGAGCGGACTAATAAAGACTGGAGGCATCGACGCCGCCGCTGGGGTTACTCCCGTATCTTTGTCTCAATCTGTAACATCTAGAGGGGATTACGGTATGCAGGTGTTTCAGATTGAGACATTTGCGGATGGCGCTGACTGTTTGTCTAAATCTGTAACATCTGGACGAAGATTCGGCCTGTAACTGTTACAGATTGAGATGATTGACTGAGACGTCTACTGGCAAATTGGAATCGCTCCAAAATTCCCCTTGCCCATCTTCGACTGTTTGGTTACTATAAAACGGCTGTTACGGAGAGCTGACCGAGAGGCCGAAGGTGCTCGCCTGCTAAGCGAGTATGCCCCAAAAGGGCATCTGGGGTTCGAATCCCCAGCTCTCCGCCAGTTTAACTTTAAAGAAGGGTCCCATCGAGGGCCCTTTTTTATTATCGAGAAAGGGCGCTGGGGATTCGAACCCGAGAGGGCACGGGCGTTAAGCAAACGCGAAAGCGTTTGTAGCCCGTGGGCGAAAAGCCGCCAGGCTTTGAAGCCGGAGGGCATGCGTAGCATGCCCGGACATCCCCAGCTCTCCGCCAGTATGACTTTAAAGAAAGGGTTCCGAAAGGGACCCTTTTTTAGTTGAACCACGTTAACTGGGGATTCGAACCCTCAAAAATGAGGCGCCCCGTTGGACGCCTCATTTGGTTCGATGTGATATCGCTCCGGCCCTACACCTCAGGAGCCTTAGCGACGGTCTCGCTCTCTGCCGCAAGTGGGCGGTTGTCGATACGACGGCCCAGGCGGTCGAGCTTCACAAGGAGCCACTCGATGGGATTGGGCCCTGTGCCTTCCTCGTCGGCAACCAGGTCCATGACGGCGATCTTGGTGCCGTCCTGCTTGAGCGTAACGCTGCCCACCTTGTCGCCCACATGCACCGTGCCCGAAAGATCGTCGTAGCTAACCTTTTCGGTCACCTCGCCGGCAAGGGAAAACACGGTCGCTTGCGCCGTAGGATCGGCGAGCGTGGCGTCGATCGTCTTATCCGTCCAGTCGGTTTGGCCAATGCGCGCCATAAGCGGGTTGCCGTTGGCGGTCTTTTCCTGCGTGTTGGCGATTGCGACCGTCACCTTGTGACCGTAGTACCAATTGGCAAGGGTTGCGGTATCGGTAAAGCGCTGGTCGGTGGTGGTGGAGTTCAAAACGACGGTGTAGATCTCGTCGCCGTCGCGGTTGTAGGCGCTCGTAAAGCAATAGCCCGCGTCGTCGGTGGTGCCGGTCTTGCCGCCGATGTTGCCATCTTGGCCCAGCAAATAGTTATGCGTGTCCATGGAATGCGAATGGTCGGTGCCGTCGGCGCCCGTGACTTCGATCCAGGAATCCTCGCTCGCTACGACCTCGCGGATCGTGTCGTTTTTCATAGCCTCCTGCATCATCAGCGCTACGTCGTGTGCGGTTGAGTGCATATTGCCAGCCCACTCATCAAAGTCCAGACCATGCGGGTTTTCAAAAAGCGTACCGGTGCAGCCGAGCTTCTTAGCGCGCTCGTTCATGGCCTTCACAAATGTGGCCTCGGCGTCTTTGGTCTTAGGGTCGATCTTCTTGCCCACATATTCGGCAAGCACGATGGCGGCGTCGTTGCCCGAGGGAATCATCAGGCCGCGCAGTGCCTGCTCCACGGTAAGCTCGTCGCCTTCGAGCAAGCCAGCGGTCGAATTACCCACGGTGGCTGCGGCGTTGCTCACCGTGACCTTCTCGTCCATCTTGCAATTCTCGACGGTTAGGATTGCGGTTATGACCTTGGTGATCGAGGCAATCTTGACCTGCTCATCGGCGCCGCGGGCATAGTAGACGGTACCGTCTTTGCCCATGACGAGGGCATTGGTCGCATCGATATCGGGCAGGTTTTCGGCCGTGATGCCGCGCGCATCGGCGGTTTTGCCGCAAACATTGTCGGTCGTGAGCACTTGGGCGCCGGCGACGGTGGGCGCGCCAGCGGCAAGGGCGATAGCGCAGACAAAGCCGGCGGCAAGCTGGGCTGAGCGCTTTGCAAAAGAGGTGAGGGACTTCACAGATTTCGCTTTCGACGGGATGGTCTCTTCTGAAACTAGAGTATATCGTTTGCCGGCGTCGGCGATCATCGCGTGCGCGCGTGGCCCACATCCGCACCCGAACGGGCACAAGGGTGCTTAAGGCCGACTTAATCACCCACGCTTGTTGTGTGTGGCGTGCGTCGCCTCGGGCATAATGGAGCGCGAGAGGAGCACGCATGAACGAGCGCATTTTGGTAGTTGATGACGAGAAGGCCATCGCCGACTTGGTTGGCATCTACCTTACAAAAGAGGGCTTTGATGTCCAGATTGCCTATAGCGGGGCCGATGCTGCCAAGGCGATTTTGGAGCAGGAGTTTGATTTGGCGCTGCTGGATGTCATGCTGCCCGATATCGATGGGTTTGAGCTGCTGCGTACGATCCGTTCCAGCCATACCTATCCCGTGATCATGCTGACGGCGCGCGATGCCCAGCAAGACAAGATCGGGGGCCTTTCGCTTGGCGCGGACGATTACGTGGTTAAGCCGTTCCGTCCGCTGGAGCTCATCGCGCGCGTGCACGCTCAGCTTCGCCGCTACACCAGCTACGGTAGCCGTGCACAGGCGGCCGAGTCGCCGACCATTCAGCTCGACGGCTTGGAGATCAACCGCGACGCTCGTTCCGTGACGGTGGACGGTGCACCGGTACGCCTCACACCCACCGAGTATTCAATCTTGCTGTATCTGGTCGAGCATCGCGGCAGCGTGGTGGCCGTGGAGGACCTGTTCCGTGCGGTGTGGAACGAGGATTTTATGCCCGGCTCCAACAATACGGTGATGGTGCACATTCGCCACTTGCGCGAAAAGATCGGCGACGACGCACAAAAGCCACGCTTTATCAAAAACGTCTGGGGCGTCGGCTACATCACCGAATAACGCTTTTCGCTTGTGAGGATCTTGATATGACAAAAGACGATAGGCAAGCGTTCGAGGTGCCCGATCGGCTCTTTGAATACGTGAGGTCGGTCGTCGACAACCGCGCGCTTGCAACGGTGCTGCTCTTTTTGCTGAGCCTGCTGCTGATTGGCATCGACAACATCGTCGGAATCTTGGCGGTGCTGCTTGTCGGCTTTTTGCTGATCGATCGATTTGAGATCGTGTGCCGCTGCGTGGTGATTGGCGGCGCCGCGTGGGCCATGACGTTGGCGATTGGCGCCATGGCGCTCGGCGGCATCGAAGGGCCGGTGCTGTTCGATGCCGGCTTTGTATTCAACATGCTTGGCTTTGTGCTGGCGCTTGCCGCGTGCGTGCTGTTCTTGTGCGGCCGTGCCCTGTACTACCAGGGCTACGAACAGGGCGAGCAGCATGCCGATTGTGTGCTGGCCGCTCGTATTCAAGATCGCCTGATCGATCACCCCGACACCTGGGACAACATCGACGGCGACTTCTTGGAGGCCGAGGGCGCCCTTAACCGCGTGCGTGACCGTGAGCGCAAGGTGCAGCAAGCTCTGCGTGACGAGTCGCATCGCAAGGACGATCTGGTTACGTACTTGGCACATGACCTACGCACCCCGCTTGCGAGCGTAGTGGGCTATCTTTCGCTGCTGCAAGAGGCTCCTGAGCTGCCGGTTGAGCAACGTGCGCACTTTACGGGCGTGGCTCTCGACAAGGCGCACCGGCTCGATGCGCTCATCGAAGAGTTCTTCGATATCACGCGCTTTGACTTCCACGATATCGTGCTCACGCGCGGCTATGTTGATCTGGGGTTGCTGCTGGCTCAGGTGGCTGACGAGTTCTATCCCATCCTCAACGAGCAGCATAAGGAAGTCCAAGTTGATATTCGCGAGGACCTGACGGTGCTCGTGGATGGCGACAAAATGGCTCGCGTGTTCAACAACATCATGAAAAACGCTATTGCCTATAGCTATGAGGGCTCGACCATCACGATCGAGGCCAGACGCCGGGACGGCGGTGGCGTGCGCGTGCGCTTTATCAATCAGGGCGATCCCATCCCTGAGGCAAAGCTCAAGGTGATCTTTGAGAAGTTCTATCGCCTGGATGCGGCGCGTGCGACCAATCGCGGCGGCGCTGGACTGGGGCTTGCCATCGCCAAGGAGATCGTATGCGCGCACGGCGGTACCGTTGCATGTGAATCGACGCCCGAACACACGATATTCACCATCGAGCTGCCCGCCGCATAGCCAGTGTGCCCTTACAAACACTTGACAATGCGCTCACGTGCATATGAGCCGCGATTCCTACTATCGATACTGCTGAATTGATATCGATGTGGAGGTATGCGGTATGACGGCTGCTGCGGCTGTGGAGCCCACGGAGCTCGAGGAGCTAATGGAGGCGCAGGCCGAGGCCGCGCACGAGCGCGAGGTTGGGGATGCGACTCGCCCCACGGCAGAGGATCTTGCCGCCTCGCCGACGCGCATCGACGTCGAGGGCCTCGACCTGTTCTATGGCGACCATCATGCGCTCAAGGACGTGAATATCAAGATTCGCGACAAGCAGATCACCTCGTTCATCGGGCCTTCGGGCTGCGGAAAGTCCACGTTGCTGCGCTGCTTTAACCGCATGAACGACGGCATCAAGGATTGCCGCATCGAGGGCAAGATTGCGCTCGATGGTCAAGATATCCTGGGCGATTACGACATCTGCCGTTTGCGCCAGCGCGTGGGCATGGTGTTCCAGCGCCCCAACCCGTTTCCCATGAGCATCTACGACAACGTCGCCTACGGTCCGCGCGGCATGGGAGTGCGCGACCGCGTCGTGCTCGACGAGCTGGTCGAAGACTCCCTGCGACGCGCCGCCCTGTGGAACGAGGTCAAGGACAAGCTCAAGGAATCAGGCCTGGGTCTTTCGGGTGGACAGCAGCAGCGCCTGTGCATCGCCCGTGCGCTGGCCGTGCAGCCCGACATTCTGCTGATGGACGAACCGACCTCGGCGCTCGACCCCGTGTCGACGCTCGTGGTGGAGCAGCTTGCCTGCGAGCTCAAGGAAACGTGCACGCTGGTGGTCGTGACGCACAACATGCAGCAGGCCGCGCGTATTTCCGATTCGGTCGCGTTCTTTTTGCTGGGTGAGTTGGTGGAGCACGCGCCTACCGCGCAACTCTTCAAGAATCCGTCCGATCCGCGCACGGCGGATTATTTGACGGGCCGTTTTGGCTGATACCATCTAGTACAGGCACCTTTAGGGTTAAGATGCGGTCATGTCGGCCGCAAAGGGGTTCAACATGATCTATTACGTCGAGGACGATGACAACATCAGGGATTTGACGGTCTATGCGCTGCGCAAGCAGGGAATCGAGGCCGAGGGCTTTTCGTGCGACGGCGAGTTTAAGGCCGCCGTGGCGCGACGGGTACCCGATGCTGTCCTGCTCGATATCATGCTGCCCGATACCGATGGTTTGGCGATTATGCACCGCCTGCGTGCCGATCGCCTGACGGCGACGGTGCCCATTATGATGCTTACCGCCAAGGACACCGAGCTCGACAAGGTGATGGCGCTCGATGGCGGTGCCGACGACTACCTGACTAAACCCTTCTCGCTCATGGAGCTCGCCAGCCGCTGCCGCGCACTGCTGCGTCGCGGCGGCATGGTCAAACAGGCAAGCGATGTGCTCAGCGTGGGCGACATCGTGCTCTCGCCCAGCCATCGTGAGGTGACTGTTGCCGGCGAGTCGCTTAAGCTCACCCTGCGCGAGTTCGACCTGCTCGAGTACCTCATGCGCAAGCCCGGCGTGGTCTTTACCCGCGAGTCGTTGCTGCAGAGCGTGTGGGGCTGGGACTTCGACGGCGGTTCGCGCACCGTTGACGTGCACGTGCAGACGCTTCGCCAAAAACTGGGCGAGCATGCCAGCGCCATCGAGACCGTGCGCGGCGTGGGCTACCGCTTGGCCGAGCCTTCTGCCGGTGATGGTGCCGAAGGTGACGACACCGCGGCCACCGCATCGGAGGAGTAACCCGTGGTCTTCGCCCCCCAGGGAAAACATACGCTGTCGCACCGCGTTTTTGTGACGATCTTTGTCTGCGCCATGGCGGTTATCGTGGCGTTTACGGTGCTGGGTGCGTTCTTTGTGCAAAACACCTTGGCGGATGCCACGAGTGCCAACCTGGCGCAAGAAACCGAGCTCATTGCTGCCGCCCTCGACGAGCAGCAGGAGCCCATCCCGTTCTTGCGTAGCCTCGATCGAGAGGACTTGCGCATCACGCTGATTAACAAGGATGGATCGGTTGCCTACGACAACGAGGCGCCGCCTTCCACACTGCCCAACCATGGCGATCGCCCCGAGGTCATCGAGGCCTTTGAGAGTGGTTCGGGTTCCGCGGAGCGCGCAAGCTCTACGCTCGACGAGATTATGCTGTATCGCGCCGTCGCCCTTGATAACGGCCAGGTTGTCCGCTTGGCGCAGGCCCAGCCTGGCGTTGCGGCGATTTTGCTGTCGATGGTGGCGCCGATGCTGCTTATCGCAGCAGCGGGTGCGGTACTCTCGTTTTTTATGGCGCGCCGCGAGTCCCGTGCCATCATCGCGCCTTTGCAAGAGGTGGATTTGGACCACCCACGCCGTAGCTATGAGCACGCCTATGCCGAGATGGTCCCCATGCTTGAGCGTATTGAGTCGCAGCGCCAGGAGCTCAAGCGCCAAATGGCGGTGCTGGCGGACAACGACCGTATGCGCCGCGAGTTCACGGCGAATATCACCCATGAGCTCAAGACGCCGCTTACGGCGATTTCGGGCTATGCCGAGCTCATCGCAAACGGCATGGTCGAGGGCGAGGGCGACCTGCGCAACTTTGGCGGTCGCATCTATCGTGAGGCGGGCCGCTTGGCAGCGCTTGTCAACGATATCCTTACGCTGTCTAACTTGGACGAGGCCGAGCGTGCAGCTGAGGGCGAGGCGGTGCCCATTGGGTCCACGGAGCCTATTGAGCTCTCGCGTGCCATCTACGCGGTCGAGCAGCGTCTTGAACAGGTCGCCCGTCAGGCGAATGTGACGATAAGTCATGAGACCAAGCCTGTGGTCATCGAGGGCGTGTCGCGCTTGATTGACGAGCTCATCTATAATCTGGCAAGCAACGCCATCCGCTACAATCGACCCGGCGGTACGGTTACGCTGCAGTGCGGCACCAACGACGAAGGCCATCCGTTCCTTGCGGTCGCCGACACGGGAATCGGTATCGCGCCTGAAGAACAGGGCAAGGTATTTGAGCGGTTCTACCGCGTGGACAAGAGTAGGTCCAAGGCACGCGGCGGAACCGGTCTGGGGCTTGCCATTGTCAAGCATGCGGCCCTGTATCATCACGCCACGCTCGATCTGTCGAGCGAGTTGGGCGTGGGAACCACCATTACGGTGACGTTTCCCATACAGCAGGACGAGCCATTCGCATAGCGATATAACATAGATATTGATGCAGACGCCGCATTTGACTTTCGGGTGCGGCGTTGTTGTGCAATTTTACGATTGCTTCCGACATTTTTACAGGAGAGCCTGTTTCTTATGTATAGAGTTTGGTCTCGGTAAAAAGATGCGATAACATACGGACAGTTTTGTCAATCCGAACTGGGGAAATGAAAGGCAAGCTGCATGACCCTTCTCGAACTGTTCCAGCTGCTGAAGAAGCACCTTCAGCTGGTCATCACCCTTCCGGTGGTCTGCGCGATCGCCATGGGCATCGTGTCCTTCGTTGCGATGGACAACACCTATACCGCGACGACGAGCATGTACATTCTCGCCAAGACCGACGATAGCGGTCAGATGAGCTACAACGATCTCTCGGCGAGTCAGATGCTTTCCAACGATATCGCCACGCTGCTGGATAGCGATAGCGTTAAGAGCGGCGCAGCCAATGAACTGGGCCTCACCGATCTGGATGACTACAAGGTGTCTGTTTCCTCCGAGACCACCACGCGTGTCATTACGCTTTCGGTTACCGGCACCGATGCCAAGGAGACGGCTAAGGTCGCAAAGGCCATGGCCAGCTCGGTGAGTACGGTCGCTCAGAACGTCGGCGCTGCCCAGAGCATCAACGTTATCGACGAGGCTAAGACCCCCGAAGCCCCCAGCGGTCCCAAGCGTATGCTGTACGTTGCTGTCGCGTTCCTCGCCGGTATCTTTATCGCAGTCGCCTATGTCGTTTTGGCAGACATGCTCAATACCCGCATCCGCGGTGCCGAAGAGGCAGAAGAGCTCCTGGGCATTCCCGTTGTTGGCCGAATTCCGGCTATGAAAGGTGGTAAATAGGCATGGCTAAGGCAAAGAACACCGATAAGCTCGTTGTACAGAATGCCGCCAAGACCCTTCTGGCCAACATCCGCTTTGCGAGCGTGGACGACCCCATTCGCACTATTACCGTCACGTCCTCGATTCCCAACGAGGGCAAGTCTACGGTTTCCATCAACCTTGCCCAGGCTATCGCCACGAGCGGCAAGTCCGTGCTCCTGGTCGAGGCCGATATGCGCCGCAGGTCCCTTTCCGATATGCTCGGCGTTCGTTCGCGCGGCGGACTCTATGCGGTCCTTTCCGAGCAGATCTCCATTGACCAGGCAATTGTCGAGACGGGTCAGAAGAACTTCTACTTCCTCGATGCCGAGCCGCATATTCCCAATCCTGCCGACATCATTGTCTCTCACCGCTTTGCCAAGTTGGTAAAGGCACTGTCCGCCAAGTTCCAGTACGTCATCTTTGATGCTCCCCCGGTCGGCACCTTCATCGATGCTGCCGAGATTGCCAGCCTGACCGACGGTACGCTGTTCGTGGTGCGCGAGGACTTCACCAAGCGCGAGGAGGCACTCAACGCTATCGGCCAGCTTAAGAAGTCCGAAAAGGTCAAGCTCATCGGTACCGTTATGAACTACTGCGAGACCGAGACCAGCGAGTACTACTATTCTTACTACACCAAGGACGGTAAGAAGGTTAAGAAGGGCTCGGACGATCAGGGGACTTCCAAAAAGGGCATCTTCACCAACCGAGCAAACGTTTAGTTGATTAAGGCTGACCTATGCGTGACATTCATTGCCATATCTTGCCGGGTGTAGACGACGGCGCCGCCGATCTCGATGAGAGCTTGGCGATGCTCGAGGCTGCCAAGCGGGCCGGTGTAACCAGAATCGTTTGCACTCCTCACTGCCGTGATCCCTATTTTGATTACGACAAGATGTGGGATGCCTTTGAACTGCTGCGTGATAACGCTGACGGTTTTCCGCTCCAGATGGGCTTCGAGGTCAACCATCGAAAGCTCGTTGAACTTGGTATCGATGCCGCGGAGCACTTGCATTTCGATGGAACCAACGAGTTTCTGCTCGAGCTTTCGACGCATGCCGATGCGTATGCGTTTAGAGAGTACGAGAACACGATTTACGATTTGCAGTGCCGTGGCTACCAGGTGATCATCGCTCATCCTGAGCGCTATCGTGCGGTTCAAAAGGATGTAAGCGTGGCGGAGCGCCTGGTCGATATGGGCTGCAAGCTGCAGGCTTCGGCGGACTTTATTGCCGGCGGTCGCTTTGGTCGCGAAAAAAAGCCGGCACAGCGCCTGTTCGATCAGAACCTGTACAGCTTCATCGCGAGCGATGCCCATAACGTGGGTCATTACGACTGCCTGGCGAAGGCTCGCGCGAAGTTTAGCGTGCGCGGAGCTCATTTTCGCTAATATCTGTCCCTAACGTTCGCATTGAATGAAAGGGCAGCCATGGATATCCAACTTAAGACGGGATGCTTTGATGACGCGGCGTTGGTGCGCCGCGTCGTTTTTATGGACGAGCAGGGCTACGAGAATGAGTTCGACGCTATCGACGAGGATCAGAACTGCATTCATGTGACGCTCTATGTAGACGGCGAGCTTGCCGGTTGCTCGCGCGTGTTTCCCGAGGAGCTTGAGCGCGTGGCTGACGCAGAGGCCCCGGTGTTGCCGGCATGCGACATGGACGAAGGCGTTGCGGCGGGGGAGGCCTACATTATGGGGCGCGTCGCCGTGCTGCCGGCTATGCGTCGTCGCGGACTGGCGAGTGCGATCGTCGAGGCCAGTGCTTCGTGTGCACGCGATGCCGGCGCTAAGCTTATTAAGCTGCATGCGCAGGAATACGTGTTGCCGCTCTATGCAAAGGCGGGCTACACGCAAATTGCCCCGGTAGATTACGAAGACGAGGGCCAGCCCCATGTCTGGATGGCCAAGCGCGTAGATGGCAGATAGGGACGTTCCTTTTCTGCCGGCAGCTGGGGACACTCCTTGGCAATTGACGCATTGGAGCGCTCGGACATACAGTTTTTCGATTCCGTATGTATATATGCGCGCTATTGGGTTATAAAATCTAAGTCTGAACATAGCAGGTCTGCGATGCGGCTCGGGCAACCGGGCCGTTTTTGCGGACGGGGGTAGCGCGAAAGGACTGCACATGCGTCAATTTAAGACCGAGAGCAAAAAACTGCTCGACCTCATGATCAACTCCATCTACACCAATAAGGAAATCTTCCTGCGCGAGCTTATCTCTAACGCGAGCGACGCCGTCGACAAGCTCAACTTTAAGAGCCTGCAGGATCCGAGCGTCAAGATCAACCAGGGCGACCTGGCCATTCGCGTCTCCTTTGATAAAGACGCCCGCACCATTACCATCTCGGATAACGGCATTGGCATGACCGCCGAGGAGCTCGAGCGCAATCTGGGCACCATCGCCCATTCCGGCTCCGAGGAGTTTAAGACCGAGAACGCCGAGCAGCAGGGCTCCGATGTCGACATCATCGGCCAGTTTGGCGTGGGCTTCTACTCGGCTTTTATGGTCGCCAGCCATGTGAAGGTCGTCAGCCGCGCCTACGGCGAGGATGTCGCCCATGTGTGGGAATCCGACGGTCTTGAGGGCTACACCATCGAGGACGGCGAGCGTGCCGAGCACGGTACCGATGTCATCCTGACGCTGCGCGAGAACGAGAAGCTCGATGCCGACGGCGAGGCCGAGACCTACGATCGCTTCCTGACCGAGTGGGGCCTCAAGAGCCTAATTCAGCAGTACAGTAACTATGTGCGTTACCCGATCCAGATGATGGTGTCCAAGAGCCGCCAGAAGCCCAAGCCCGAGGATGCTGGCGATGACTACACGCCCGAGTACGAGGACTACCAGGAGCTCGAGACCGTCAACTCCATGACGCCGATCTGGAAGAAGCACAGCTCCGATGTCGAGCAGAAGGACTACGACGAGTTCTACAAGTCCACGTTCCACGACTTTGACGATCCTGCGCGCACCATCAGCTTCCATGCCGAGGGCACGCTCGAGTACGATGCCCTGCTGTTTGTGCCGGGCCGCGCGCCGTTCGATCTGTACAGCAAGGATTACGAGAAGGGTCTGGCACTCTACAGCTCCAACGTCCTGATCATGGAGAAGTGCGACGACCTGCTGCCCGACTACTACAACTTTGTCCGCGGCGTCGTGGATTCCGCCGATGTGTCGCTCAACATCTCGCGTGAGACGCTGCAGCAGAACCGTCAGCTCAAGGCCATCGCCAAGCGTGTGGAAAAGAAGATCACCGCCGACCTTGAGGATATGCGTGACAACGACCGCGAGGCCTACGAGAAGTTCTTTGAGAACTTTGGCCGCGGTCTTAAGTACGGCATCTACTCGAGCTATGGCATGAAGGCCGATGAGCTCGCCGATCTGTTGCTGTTCTGGTCTGCCAAGGAACAGAAGATGATTACCCTGGCCGAGTATGCCAAGGGCATGCCCGAGGATCAGAAGGCCATCTACTACGCCGCCGGCGACTCGCGTGAGCGCTTGGCCAAGATGCCCGTGGTAAAGGGCGTGCTCGACCGCGGCTATGACGTGCTGCTGCTGACGCAGGACGTGGATGAGTTCACCTTCCAGGCTATGCGTGAGTACGTTGCCGCCGATATGCCCAAGATCTACGAGGACGATGCCGCCCGCGAGGCTGCCGAGAAGGCCGTGGCCGATGGTGCCGAGCCCGAGGTTGAGGATCGTCACCTGGAGCTCAAGAACGTCGCAACCGGTGATCTTGACCTGGCGACCGAGGACGAGAAAAAGGAGGCCGAGGACGCCACCAAGGAGAACGAGGACCTCTTTAACGCCATGAAGGAGGCACTCGGCGACAAGGTCGAGAAGGTTGCCGTCTCTGCGCGCCTGACCGATGCTCCCGCGTGCATCACCACCGAGGGCCCGCTTTCGCTCGAGATGGAGAAGGTGCTCCAGAAGGGTCCCGAGGGCGCGCCCGACGGTATGCCCAAGAGCCAGCGCGTGCTCGAGCTCAACGCCAAGCACCCGGTCTTTTCCAAGCTCGTCGCCGCTCAGAAGGCGGGCGACGCCGACAAGATCAAGCAGTACTCCGGTTTGCTCTATGACCAGGCCCTGCTGGTCGAGGGCATTCTGCCCGAGGACCCCGTTGCCTTCGCAGCAGCTGTTTGCAACTTGATGTAGTTAGGTATTTACGCGGTTTTACCAAACCGCGTAACGGCTCGACGCTGCCCTCAGTTCCGCCGTTCTAACGAACGGCGGACCAGTCGACGCTGCGCGGGCGCCAGAGCGAACAA
>CATYIV010000040.1 GCA_958407465.1 uncultured Collinsella sp.
TTTCCGGCTCGTGCGGAATCTACGAAAAACTTACCCGCCTCGCCCGGCCAGGTCCTGCGGTGACTTGCTTGCCGCCTGGATGGCGTCTTGGCGTCTAGATACTTGGCTGATTTTTTTGGAATGAAGGGGGCTCCTTGTTGGCAAGGAGCCCCCTTCTGGTTTTGGTTACTTTGGAATTGTGGATGCTTCCCTATTTAGCGTCGGCCCAGGTTATGCCGGTGCTGGCTTCGGCGATTAGGGGGACGCGGATGTCTACTACGTGTTCCATGACGTCGCGGACCATGGTGGTTAGGCGCTCGACTTCGTCGACGGGGCACTCAAAGTCCAGTTCGTCGTGTACCTGCAAGATCATGTGGGCGGCAAAGCCTTCTTCTTCCAGGCGACGACTTACGCGGACCATGGCGATCTTGATGATGTCTGCTGCGGTGCCCTGCATGGGATGGTTCATGGCCGTGCGCTCGCCAAAGCCGCGGAGTTGCGGGTTTTTGGCCTTGAGCTCCGGAATATGGCGTCTGCGGCCATACATGGTCTCGGCGTAGCCCGTCTGCTTGGCGCGCGCCACCACGTTGTCGAGGAACGTACGCACGCCCGGGTAGGCCTCGTAGTAGCGGTCGATCATGTCGCGCGCCTCGGCCATCGAGATATGCAGCGACTGCGACAGGCCATAGGCCTGCTGACCGTACACGATGCCAAAGTTCACGGCCTTGGCGCGACTGCGCAAGTCGGGCGTTACCTCGGACACCGGCACACCAAATACGCGCGCCGCCGTCTCGGCGTGGAAGTCCTCGCCCTCGTTAAAGGCGCGCACCAAGTGCTCGTCACCCGAGAGATGCGCCAGCAGACGCAGCTCGATCTGCGAGTAGTCCACCGCCAAAAAGACGCTTCCCTCGCCTGCCGAAAACGCCGTCTTGACGGTACGACCCAGCTCCGAGCGCGTCGGGATGTTCTGCAGGTTCGGGTCGCTCGAGGACAGACGCCCCGTTGCTGTGATGGTCTGGTTGTACGTAGTGTGCACACGACCGTCACCACGGCGTAGCGGGCCCAGCGTGTCCAGATAGGTGGACTTGATTTTGGACTTCTCACGCCAGTCCAAAATCAGGCGCACGATCTCGTGGTCGCGGGCAAGTTCACTCAGCACCTTGGCGTTGGTCGAATAATAGCCGCGCTTAGTCTTCTTGAGGCCCTTGGTCGGAAGCCCCATCACATCAAAGAGCACATGCGACAGCTGCATGGGACTGCCAATATTAAAGGTCTCGTCACCCGCCAGGTCACGAATGCTACGCTCGACCTCGGCAATCTGAGTCGCCAGGCCCTCGGACAGACTATGCAGACGGTCGGGGTCTACGAGCATGCCCGCGCGCTCCATCTTGGCAAGCACCGGCACAAGCGGCATCTCGATGCCGTCGAACACGTTGGTGGCGTTCTCACGGGCCATGCGGTCGCGCAGCGGTGCGACCAGCGCCAGCGTTAAGGCCGCCGTGCGAGCGGCGGGCGCGGGGGCGTCCTCGCCGGCACCCTCTGCACCGCGCGCCGCAGGCAGCGCCATCTGCAGATAGGTATCGGCCAGATACGCCTCATCGAACTCGGAGCGGTCGGAATCCAGCAGGTAGGCGGCAACCACGGTATCGAAGATGCGCGTGGAATCGACTGCCAGCGGGTCCATAAGCTCGGGCTCAGAAGAATCGATGGGCGAAAGCTCGTGCAACAGCGCCTTCATATCCGGGCTCGCCACGCGACCCTCCATAAACAGACGCGCGAGCACGCCGGCAATCACGCCGTGGACGAAGTTGAAGCCCTCAACCTCAGCCGCCGCACAGCTGTCGCCCTCCTCGAGCGCGAACAGGCCCTTGGACGTCGCCAGCCACAGCGTGCGCGTCAGTCCAAAGAGCGCGCCCTCTTCCTTGTCGTCGTCCACCACGGCGGCGACCCACTCACCGGCATCAATCGCGCGGGAGACCTCAGCCGCAACGGCACCAAGCGCGTCAGCATCGCCGGCGGCTGCGCGAACCATAGCAGGTATCTCAAACACACTGGAGGCAGCAGCCCCGCCCTCGCCGCCGATCAGCGCCAAGAAACGGTTCTGCATGGCGGTGATACCAAGCGTACCCAGCGCCGCGGAAACCTCATCGGCAGAAAACGCCGGGAAGGACGTCGCCTCAAAGTCGAGCTCGACAGGCGCATCGGTGCGAATGGTTGCGACCTTGCGGCTCAGCAGCGCATCGTCGATGTGCGCACGCAGGTTCTCGCCCATCTTGCCCTTGACCTCGTCAGCATGCGCGATGACCTCGTCCAAGCTGCCGTACTGCGCAATAAGCGCGCTCGCCTTTTTGGGGCCGATGCCCGGTACGCCGGGAATGTTGTCCGACGTATCGCCCTTTAGTCCGTAAAAATCGGGCACGAGCGCCGGCGTAATGCCATGATACAGGTCATCCACGCTCTCGGGCGTCATAATCGCTACGTCGGACAGGCCCTTGCGGGTCGAGACTACGTTGACGTGCTCGGTCACGAGCTGATACATGTCGCGGTCGCCGGTCACCAGCAGCATGTCGCAGCCGGCCTCCTCGCCCAGGCGCGCCATGGTACCCAAGATATCGTCGCCTTCCCAGCCCTCAGACTGCAGAATCGGCACGTTGAGCGCGGTGAGCAGCTCCTTGATCATCGGAAACTGCGCGTGCAGATCGGGGTCCATGGGCGGGCGCTGCGCCTTATACTGCGGCAGCATCTCCATGCGCACGCGCGGCTTGCCCTTGTCAAACGCCACGACCACACCGTCGGGGTTAAAGGCGTCGATCATCTTAAGAAACATGTTCAGAAAGCCGAAGATCGCGTTGGTGGGGCGACCATCCGGCGCGTTCATGGTCGGCGGCACGGCGTGGAAGGCGCGATGCATGAGCGAGTTGCCGTCGATAACGGCAAAGGTGCGGCGCTTGTCAGACATATTGAATACCTCGCTTTGGGCTGGGCACGGTTTGCTCACACCAGTTTACACGCTCCCCGCCCCGCGACCACCGCACATCAAGCTCCCCTGCCGCCGCGAGCCCGCGCGTGATACGATGGCTCACGGTACATCAACCAGCACGATCGATCCGAAAGGAGCCTGCGTCATGGAGCGTCCCTGCGCATGGAAAAAGTACACGCCACAGCAAGTCGAGGAGCTCGAGGAGCTTTGCCGCGGCTATAAGCAGTTTTTGAGCGAGAACAAGACCGAGCGCCTGTGCGTCAAGACCGGCATCAAGATGGCCGAGAAGGCGGGTTACGTCAATCTGGAGACCGTGATCGCCGAAGGCCGCGAGCTCAAGGCAGGCGACAAGGTGTACGCCGCCAACCACGGCAAGGACCTTATGCTCGTCAACCTGGGCACCGCCCCGCTCGAGCAGGGCTTTAACATCCTGGGCGCCCACGTGGACTCGCCGCGCCTGGACCTTAAGCAGAATCCCGCCTTCGAGGCCGGCGACATGGCCTACCTCGACACGCACTACTACGGCGGCGTCAAGAGCTACCACTGGGTAGCCTCCCCGCTCGCACTCGTGGGCGTCATCTGCAAAAAGGACGGCACCACCGTCGACATCAACATCGGCGACAAGGAAGACGACCCGGTCTTTACCATCTCCGACCTGCTGATCCACCTCTCGAGCGAGCAGATGTCCAAGCCCGCCAAGGACGCTGTCGACGCCGAGATCCTCGACGTGATCGTGGGCGGCCGTCCCGTCAAGTTCGATGAGGACGACAAAGACGCCCCCAAGGAGCCCGTCAAGCAGATGTTCCTGGATATCCTCAAGGAGCAGTACGACGTCGAGGAGGAGGACTTCCTCTCCGCCGAGATCGAGGTCGTGCCCGCCGGCCCGGCCCGCGACATGGGCCTCGACCGCTCCATGATTCTGGGCTATGGCCACGACGACCGTGTCTGCGCCTATCCGTCCATGCTCGCCCAGATCAACGTCGCCAACGTGGAACGCACGAGCATCACACTCATCGTCGACAAGGAGGAGATCGGTTCCGTGGGCGCCACCGGCATGACGAGCCGCTTCTTCGAGAACACCGTCGCCGAGATCATGACGCTCGCCGGCGAGAATAGCCCGCTTGCCCTGCGCCGCGCACTCGCCCGCAGCCGCATGCTATCCTCTGACGTGTCCGCCGGCTTCGACCCGGGCTACGCCGGCAAGTTCGAGACCAAGAACGCCGCCTTTATGGGTCGCGGCCTGTGCTTTAACAAGTACACGGGCAGCCGCGGCAAGGGTGGCTCCAACGACGCCGACGCCGAGTACGTGGCCCTCGTCCGCGACATCATGGACGAGGCCGGCGTGGACTTCCAGACCTGCGAGCTCGGTCGCGTCAACGCGGGCGGCGGCGGCACCATTGCCTACATCATGGCCAAGTACGGCATGAACGTCATCGACTCCGGCGTTGCCGTCCTGTCCATGCACGCCCTGTGGGAGGTCGCCAACAAGGCCGATATCTACGAGGCCTACCGCGGCTACAAGGCCTTCCTCGAGCGCGCCTAACAAACCCTCGTAAAGCGCCCCAAACCAGCCCTTTATAACTTGCGGTGAAATACGGATTCATCAGGCCTTCCAACAGGAAAAGCGTTCCGCATTTCACCGCAACTTTTTAACGGGAGGAGGATTCCGTGCTACAGGTCGTCATTTCGCCCGCCAAACAGATGCGGACAGCTCAAGATGCCTTTGACGTTTGGGGCATACCGCCTTTTGCACACCAGACGGCCCGGCTTCATCAGACACTGCTGGGCATCGAACGCGAGGATGGCGCGGCAGGCCTTCAGGCCCTTTGGAACGTGAGCGACAGGCTGCTTGCAACGTGCCTGGATACGCTTCACGAATTTATGCCCGTCCTGAGCGATGCCGACCTCGCCGATCCCGATATCGCGCGTCGAATCTCCCCCGCCGTAATGTCCTACCACGGCATCCAATACCAAAGCATGGCGCCCGTGGTCATGGATGCCGCACAGCTCGACTGGCTGCAAAACCATCTCTGGATTCTCTCGGGACTCTACGGATGCGTGCGCCCCTTCCACGGCGTGTCGCCCTATCGGCTCGAAATGGGGGCGAAGCTCTCCGTCGACGGTGCTCGCGATCTCTATGCCTTCTGGGGGAATCGACTTGCGCAGGCAATTGCGCCGGCCGGTTCTAACACCACTATCGTCAACCTTGCCAGCGTGGAATACGCCAAAGCCGTCCTGCCCCATGCTGCACAGGATACAACGGTTATCACCTGCGTTTTTGGCGAAGGCGTCCGCAACGATAAGCCCGTCCAGCAATCGACCGCCAGCAAAAAGGCACGCGGTTCGATGGTCCGCTGGATGGCGGAAAACAAGGTCAAGGACGCCGCCGGTCTTACCGAGTTCAACCTTGGCTACCGCTATGTCCCCGAGCTCTCGTCCCCAGACAGCCTGGTCTTCATCAACGAGCAGGCATTCTAGAAGCCTGTCACTAGCGCCGAACTCCACCTCGGCATGCTTTCATGACATTCGGTAAACACTCCGCTATTCTGCTAGACCGTCGGCCTTTGCAATCCCGTTTGTCGAACCGTCCTGATAGACAATCTTGACGTGCTCAACCTCGGACACCGCAACACCCGTCGGAGGCTCCAAACGCCATTCCGTCAGGGCGATATCCATGGTCGTGGGCACATCTCCTTGATCTTTAAGCTTCACCGTGAGCGTTTTGAGCGTCGCATCATACGTCACGCGTTCGATTTCCTCACCAGGAATAGACCCACCGCTCAGCTGCAATTGCACAAACTCGTCGCGCGAATACCAATAGTCGCCCGGCGCGGCGAGCGTATTGGCATTACCGCCAGTACTCCTCACCGTCATAATCGGTAGGCTATCATCAGCCTCGAACTCCCATGCAGCGCCGCCGCGACCGCCAAACGTCCAGATACAAAAGGCAATCACCAACACGGCAAGCACCGCAAAACCAATCGCGACAAGGCCATGGTGCGCACGGCTTTCCGCGGCCGATACATCCCATTGTGTCTCTCGATATAGATGCTTGTCTTCCATGTACGCCTCCCCACAGGCACGCTCGTTAGGCCAATCGTACCCATTCGAGCTATACTTGAGCCCACCACATAAACGGGGAGCTTGCAGGACAAGACGGCAGGCTGAGACTGGGCGCGCCCGCCCTGACCCGCAAACCTGATATGGGTAATGCCAACGAAGGGAGCCGTGCCAATGAGCACACAGACAGAGCCCAAGCTCGTCACGCAAATCGACTTTGCCCGCGCCGGACAGATCACACCGCAGATGAAGGAGGTCGCCGAGCGCGAGCATCGCGACCCCGAGTACATCCGTGAGCGCGTGGCAGACGGCCGCATCGCCATTCCCGCCAACATCGTGCACATCAAAAAGGGCATGCGCGCCTTTGGCGTCGGCGAGGGCCTGTCCACCAAGGTCAACGTCAACCTGGGCATCTCGGGCGACAAGGCCGATGCCGCCGAGGAATGGAAGAAGGTCAAGATCGCTGAGGACTTTGGCGCCGACGCCATCATGGACCTCTCCAACTCGGGCAAGACGCGCCAGTTCCGCCAGCAGCTCATCGACGAGACGCCGCTCATGGTAGGCACCGTCCCCATGTACGACGCCATCGGCTACATGGAAAAGCCGCTGGTCAAGCTCACCAAGGACGACCTGTTCGAAGTCGTGCGCGCGCACGCCGAGGACGGCGTGGACTTTATGACCATCCACTGCGGCATTAACAAGTCGGTCACCAAGACCTTTAAGGAGACCGGCCGTCTCATGAACATCGTGAGCCGCGGCGGCTCGCTGCTGTTTGGCTGGATGGAGGTCACCGGCAACGAGAACCCCTTCTATGAGTTCTACGACGAGCTGCTCGAAATCTGCCATGAGTACGACGTGACGATTTCGCTCGGCGACTCCTGCCGCCCGGGCTGCCTCTACGACTCCAACGACGCCACCGAGACCGCCGAGATGATTGAGCTCGGCAAGTTGTGCAAGCGCGCCTGGGCCGCCGGCGTCCAGGTCATGGTCGAGGGCCCGGGTCACATGGCGCTCGACGAGATCGCCGCCAACATGAAACTGCAGAAGCGCCTGTGCCACAACGCCCCGTTCTATGTGCTCGGGCCGCTGGTGACCGATATCGGCGTGGGCTACGACCACATCACCGCAGCCATCGGCGGCGCTATCTCCGCCAGCTCCGGCGCCGACTTCCTGTGCTACGTGACGCCGGCCGAGCACCTATGCCTGCCTAACGCCCAGGATGTGCTCGACGGCCTCATGGCCACCAAGATTGCCGCACACGCCGCCGACATCGCCAAGAAGGTGCCGCACGCCCGCGACATGGACGACAAGATGGGCCAGGCACGCCGCAAGCTCGACTGGGACGCCATGTGGAAGTGCGCTCTCGACCCGGTCACCGGTAAGAAGCGCTACGAGGAATCCCCCGCCGCCACCGAGGGTACTTGCACCATGTGCGGCAAGATGTGCGCCGTCCGCACCGTTAACAAGGTGTTCGAAGGCACGACGATCGACCTCGGCATGGAGGACTAACTCGTCGCCGGAGCCGCAATCGGTAACAAGGTGTTCGTCAATTGTTGACGTGTGAACATTTGCTTGCGTTTGCGTAAAGATTGCACTACCCGCCCGGGTTCGGCATACAGCCGGCCCGGGCACTTTATAATGCAGGCAGAAGACCCATTTGAATCCGACCGAACAAGGGAGCGAACATGGATCGCAGTAAGGTACCCGCCGTTCTATCCATCGCAGGATCAGATTCCAGCGGTGGTGCCGGCATTCAGGCCGACATCAAGACCATCACGGCGCACCGTCTGTATGCCGAGACGGCCATCACAGCCATAACCGCACAAAACACGCTCGGTGTCACCGCCGTGCAAAACATCTCCCCGGATATTGTCGCGGCGCAAATCGATGCCGTTTTTGACGATATCCGCCCCAGTGCCGTCAAGATCGGCATGGTTTCCTCTGCCGAGATTATCGAGGTTATCGCCGACCGCCTGAGTGCCTGGGACGCACAAAATATCGTCGTCGACCCCGTCATGGTCGCCACCTCGGGCGCTCGTCTGATCGCAGAGGACGCCGCCGAAGCGCTTACACGCCGCCTGTTCCCCCTGGCGACCGTCATCACGCCCAATATTCCCGAGGCCATGGCGCTGCTCGATTACGAGGTCGATTCCGAGCGCACGCAGCAAAATGCCGCCATGCTCCTCACCTACCGCTTTGGGTGCGCGTCTCTCGTTAAGGGCGGGCATTTTGTCAACGAGGCCAACGATGTGCTAGCAGAGCCCGCACCGCTCGATGACGAGGGCAACCACCTGGGCGATCCGCTCACCACGTGGTTCCGCCACAAGCGCATCGAGACCGGCAACACGCATGGTACCGGCTGCACGCTTTCGTCCGCCATCGCCTGCGCGCTGGCCCAGGGCATGGATCTTGCCGATGCCGTCAACGCCGGCAAGGCCTACCTAACGGGCGCTCTCGCCGCCGGCTTTGACATGGGCAAAGGCTCCGGCCCCGTTAACCATATGTGGCAATATTAAGACTCGCAGTTCAAAACCACCGCAAAGGGGACAGGCACCTTTGCGGTGGTTCCCACAAACATCTCGATCCATAGCAGTTAGAGTCCATTTTTCGGCCCACCTCTTACAGATTGAGACATTCAAATTCCGCTCAGAAGATAATCTCGATCTGTAACAGTAACTCGGCAAAATCGACCCTAGATGTTACAGATCGAGACAAACGACCGATATCGACCTAAATAATCTTAGTCTGTAACATCTAGCCCGTTTTCGGCCTTACAACTGTTACAGATCAAGACAAATCAACGAAACAAGCCACCGCAAGGAGAACTATTGTGGGGGTTTGGGGCCGTGCTACTCACCGAGCATCTCTTTGAGCTTGGCCGCCACGGCGTGGCCCAAGCTCTCGTGGCTTTCGGGCATCATGTGCAGATAATCGATATCGCCCGGCTCGGCAAACTCGGCGGCATTCAAAAAGTCGCAGCCAAACTGCTCGGCCACGTGCGCATAGTACTCGCCAAAATGCTCAGATGCCTCAACGGAATGCTCGTCAAAGTCGGTCATATACACATCGGCAATCTGCGGCTTGATCTTGATAGGAGCCATCAGCAGAATGTGCGGACAAGGCGCAGCGTCGGTCCACGGAAACGCGCGGACGGCGCGAATCAGCGCCATGGCGCCACGGGCGATATCGGAAGCCGTCACGTTAAAGACCGTCTTACAGTCGTTGGTGCCCAGCATGATCACAATGGCGTCCAGCGGCTTATGGGCCTCGAGTAGCATCGGCAATGCGCGAATGCCGTTGAGGTTAGTGTCCAGATGGCACATATCGTCGCGCACCGTCGTGCGGCCGTTTAGGCCTTCCTCAATCACGTGCCAGCCCTCGCCCAAGTCGCGCTGGACCACGCCGCACCAGCGCACATCACGTGCATAGCGCACCGCGGTGCCGTCGCGCATGCCCGCCGGATCGTAGCCATAGGTATTGCTATCGCCAAAGCACAGAACGTTTTTCATCGTAAGCCCTTCCTTTAGTAAAAAGCCGGCGGGAGCAGCCCCTCCCGCCGGCTCGACCCATCTGTCAGCACGTACCGATTACAGGTACTTGCGCCAATCGTCCTCGTCCTCATCATCCTCAGCAGCAGCCTGGGCCTGCTCGGCGGCGCGAGCAGCCGCAGCGCGAGCGGCAACCTGGGCATAGGACTCCTCGTTGCGCTCGGGGAAGTTTGCCAGCACGTGCTCAAACTTGGCAAAATCCTCGTCCCAGCGCGTAGAGGGCACGGCAAAGAAGACCTGCTTGACCTTAAAGTCGCCCGACGCGAGCTCCTTACGGAAGAGCTCGGCCACGGTCTCGGCGTCAAAGCCGTTGTTGTCGCAGCCCCAAGCACCCAGTACGAGCTTCTCGCGACCTAGCTCGTCGCAGATGGCAAGCACAAAGCGAATGCGGTCGCGCAGGGCATCCAGCAGAGCATCGTCGCTCACGCGATACTCCTGGCGGGCGCGCTTAACGTTGGGCGCGGCGGCCACGATCACGTCGGCGTATGCATGCACGTGGTTGCGGTCGAAGCGCACCGCAGGCACCACCAGCGCACGGTTTCGGTAAAGCTCGCAGTTGATGTTGCGGCGACGGTTCTCGCCGTACCATTTGCGCTGCTTATCGAGAACGTTGTACAGATACGAATCGGCGCACAGCGTGGCCTCCTGGCCCAGATAACCCTGAATATAGCCACCGCCCGGATTGGTGAACGAGGCAAAGTCGAGCACGGCCATGTCGCAGAACTGCGCATAGCCTCGACCGTTATCCAGAATGGCCTGCGTGGCAGAGGCGTCGAGCACGGTGACCTCGGGCAGGACCGGAGCGGGCTCCTCGGCGGCAGGCGCGGACTCGGTCTCCGTGGCCTCCTCTGCGTGTGCAGGCTCGGCCGTAACCTCGGTCTCGGCGGACGCAACCTCAGCGGTCTCGGCCTCGGCGGCCTCAGACTCCTCGGCAACCTGTTCTTCGGTGGCCACAGCACTCTGAACCTTGGCCTTCATCGCCGAGACAAAGCCGGCAGGCATACCGTCAAACTCGCGAACACCGGCAAGCGAACGCTCGATATCCTTGGCGCACGCTTCGGACACAGTTGCCACGTGACGCTCGGCGGCCTTGGCACGGGCCTCGCGCTTGGGATTGGGCTGACCCGCTCGGTTGGACCTGCGGTTACGGTTCCTGTTGTCGACGTCTGCCATAAGTGGTCACCTTTCTCGGTCTCTGCCGCTATCGGCTTTTCCCATCCATGATACCCCGCCGCGTACAAAAAAGACGGCCCCGAAGGACCGCCTTTCGCATCGATTTGCACGCACGGCAAGCACCGCCGCAATTCGCCACTAGTCGCGACGGCCGAGGATGTTCAGAATGCGCAGGAACACGTTGATAATATCCACGAACAGGTTAGAGGCCATAAGCACGGCGTTGGGCAGCGTAGGCGGCACCGTCGTGGCAACATAGGTGTCGTAGCCAATGAAGCCGGCGAACACCACAATCACGATCAGGTCGGTGATGGACTGCGAAACGCCCATGAACATCAGCACGATCTCAACCAGAATAGTAGCGAGCAGAATGCCAAAACCGATGCCATATACGCGCTGGAAAAACTTGGGGAACGTCACACCCAAGGCGCCAAAGACAAAGGTGATGGCGGCCGTGGCGATAAAGGCAGTGTTGATGGTGGGCAGGTCGTAGTTGGCAAGGCCAAACGACGCGGTCAGGCCAAAGGTGCTCGCAAAGATTACGTAGCCCACAAGGGACAGGCCCACGGACTGCTTGCTGGCGGCAGCCGACATCATGACCATGCCGACGATGGTCAAAATAAATGAGCCAAAGACCAGCGGCAAAGCGGCGCCGCTCATCATCATGCGCGCAAACGACATGGTGCTCGTAAAGTAAGCACCGACGCCCATGGCGCAAAAGCCCAAAAAGATCAGGGCAGACATGACAAGGTTGTACGCGCGCGGCGACATCTCCTTGGCACGGCTTGCACCGGTCTCGATGGGGCCGTTCTGATAGCCCTGGATATCGTTCATACTTCGTCCTTTCAAAAAGCGCACGACAGCGCCGTAGGTGACAAGATTCCTGCCATTGTACCCGAATGCCGCACGTCCTTACCTACGGCGCTCGCCCTCAAGCGTACGATCAAAGGCCCAGACCCACCAACGCATCACGTGTGCCTGCGAGCCGTCTGCCCGCTCGCGCGTCTGGTCCTCCAGATACAACTCGGTCGCGTGCCCGCCAAAACGCACCTTATATGTTGCCGTACGGATGCCGTAGACCATCAGGCCAAACCCGGTGGTCGAGATAATTTCGTCGATCGTAAAACAACGGCCGTCGACCCAGCAGACGGTGACCGGCACGACCTGTCCGCCCGCGAGGATGCGGGCCACGACGTCCACATACTGCTTGTGCACGCGCCGAGTTTTGCCGTCTGTCTGTCGATATTCCATGCCTCCTATTATCGAACGCATGTTTGTATGTTGTAAAGCGAACAGACTGTGGTTTTGGAGTGTCGTAGTAATCGCACGTGTCCGCATGGCGTGTTAGCAAAAAGAACACCCGCGGTCAACAGGGCTAATATTCAATTTTAGTGCCAAAAAGTTCACTTCTCCCATCAGAACTCGGTAAAGAAGCCCACAGGAGGTGATACGATTTATCATGTTTTTGTAACGTGTCTGCAAACTTCGAGAAAGCCCATGTATGGACGTAACGTTCTCAACCTTCCTCGGCCAAATTGTGTCGAACCCAGTCCTTGCCGTCACCGTGATCCTCGCGTTGGGCGCCATCTTCGTCAATGGATGGACCGACGCGCCCAACGCCATCGCGACCTGCGTCACTACGCGTTGCATGCCCGCCCGCGCCGCCATTCTCATGAGCGCCGCATTCAACTTCCTCGGCGTGCTCATCATGACGCACTTTAACGCGAGCGTCGCCAACACCATCTCGCATATCGTCGACTTTGGCGGAAACAGCACCATGGCGCTCGCGTGCCTCTGCGCGGCGCTGTTCTCCATCGTCGTCTACGGCGCCACAGCGTCGCGTTTTGGCATCCCCACCTCGCAAAGCCACAGCCTTATCGCCGGCCTGACCGGTGCCGCCATCGCCCTCGGCGGTGCGAGCAGCGTCAACGTCCACGAGTGGATGAAGGTCATCTACGGCCTGGCGCTCTCTATCGGCCTGGGCTTTGTCATGGGCTGGGTCCTGTGCAAGCTCGTCTCGATTCTTTTCGCCGCCGCCAACAGGCGACGTGCCAATGTCTTCTTTAAATACGCTCAGATCGCGAGCGCTGCGGCCATGAGCTTTATGCACGGCGCGCAGGATGGACAGAAGTTCATCGGCGTGCTCTTTTTAGGCGTGGCCTTTGCCAGCGGCCAGACGAGCGTCGGCGATGCAGGCATCCCCATCTGGATTATGCTGCTGTGCTCGGCCACTATGGGTATCGGCACCAGCGTGGGCGGCGAGCGTATCATCAAGTCCGTCGGCCAGAGCATGGTCAAGCTCGAAAAGTACCAGGGCTTCTCCGCCGACCTGGCGGGCGCCGCAAACCTGCTGCTTGCCACCCTTACCGGCATCCCCGTGTCCTCCACCCACATCAAGACCTGCGCCATCATGGGCGTCGGTGCCGTCAAGCGCCTTTCGGCCATCAACTTCGGTGTCGTCAAGGACATGATGTTCACCTGGTTCTTCACCTTCCCCGCCTGCGGACTCATCAGCTTTGTCATGGCCAAGCTGTTCATGATGTTCCTCTAATCAAACCGAGCGTCCATCCGGACCGCAACACTTCGCCCACCCGTCTTCGCCTCGAAAGGACCCACCCATGGCAAAGAAACCCGATTCGTTCTACTTTGACAACTACGTCGCTTGCGCCGACCTCGCCGTCCAGGCCGCAGAGCTGCTCACCAAGATTTTTGAGAACTTTGACCCCGCGCAGATCCACGACATGCTCGATAAGATGCATGCGATTGAGCATGCGGCAGACAAGAAGCACCACGAACTCGAAGACGCCTTGCTCACCGCCTTTATCACCCCGCTTGAGCGCGAGGATCTGGACCTGATGAGCTGCTCGCTCGACACCGTGCTCGACCGCATCGAAGGCGTCGTGCAGCGCGTCTACTTCACCAACATCCAGAGCATCCATCCCGACGCCATCGTCATCGCTCACAAGGTGACTGACGCCTGCCGCGCCATGAAAGACCTGATGGTCGAGCTGCCCAACTACCGCAAGTCCAAGACCCTGCGCGAACTCGTCATCCAGATCAACACCATCGAGTCCGAAGCCGACGAGCTCTATATCAACGCCATGCGCAACCTGCACGTTAACGGCAAGGATCCGCTCGAGGTCATCGCCTGGCGTGACGTGTACGCCTTCCTGGAGTACTGCGCTGACTGCTGTGAGAATGTGGCCGATGTTGTGGATTCGATTGTCATGAAGAACAGTTAATTGGGGGTACGTGTCCCGGCGGCGAAGGGCCGGCCACGGTTTGCTTTCTCACTCCGGCTGCTTTGCAGAGTCGTTCGAAAGTAAACCGTGGCCGGCCCTTCGCCTTACGTACCACCATTGGAACTTTGGCTGATAGTTAGAGCGCAATGGGGGGTTGGCCGAGGGGGCCTTTAATACCCAATTGAACACTTTGGTATTCGGTGGGCGTTTGGGTGGATGGGGGTTTGGGTACCCTTTGGTTTACCTTGGATTGATTTGCTGACTTTGGAGGGTTTGGTTATGGGGTATTTGGATCTGGCTCGGGGTCGGTATTCTTGTCGTGAGTTTGAAGATCGGGCTGTAGAGCAAGCTGTTGTGGATGCCATTGTTGAGGCTGGGCGTATTGATCCTTCTGCTTGTAATAACCATCCAACCCGTGTGATGGTGTTGGATACGCCTGAGCTTCTGGAGAAGGCTGCTGTTTGTCAGCCTCGGTTTGCTCGTGATGGGTCTATCTTTGGCGCTCCGCTTATCTTCCTTATTTGCAGCGTTACCGATGATGCTTGGGTGCGCCCGTATGATCAGATGAATTCCAGCGAAATCGATACATCCATCGTTTGCGATCAGATGATGATGGAGGCCACCGAGCAGGGCCTGGGAACGTGCTGGGTATGCCATTTTAAGCCAGAGGTGGCACAGGAGCAGTTCAATCTGCCCAAGGGCGTTTATCCCTATCACATGCTTGTCTGTGGCTATCCTGCCGACCACATCGCCGACCCCGAGCATCGCGAGGCCCGTACCATTCCCCTCCCCAACTTCCTCCTCAAGTAGTTTTTTGGCACATGCCCTAAAACCTACCTTTTACCGCTCACCCATTCGCCGAGTTCTGCGCCACAATGTGGGCTTATAGGACAAAATGTGTGTCCCGATAGAACATCCGTTTCCATCCATTAATC
>CATYIV010000041.1 GCA_958407465.1 uncultured Collinsella sp.
TGCGTGCGGAACTCGCGACAAACTTAACCCGCGCCCCAGCCCCGGAGACCCTCCCTGTCGTCACTTTGTTCAACCAGTTTTGCGGGCGTGCGCCGCTGCGCGGCTAGCCCGCGTGCTCCTCGGCGGGGTTGGTCTGATGGATCTTGTTGAACTTTGGCCTTTGGCTTAAAGAAAAACGGGAGGTGCGGCTTGCATCCCCCGTTTTTGTTGTGGTTACTCTAGGTCAATAAATTTGGTGCTTATGATCTTGCCGTCTTTTACGAGCATTCTGGCCATGGTGGGGCCTCGGGTGCCTCTGGGGTAGCTGGCGCTGCCCGGGTTGAGGACTAAGCAGCGGCCCACTTGGGCTTCTTTGGTTACGTGGGTGTGGCCGTTGATGGCTACGTCTACGGATCCCACCGGAAGGTCTTCGCGGTAGTGGGCTACGGCGAATTTGAGGCCTTCGTAGGTAAAGAGCGCAAGACGGTCTACATCGGGGCCGTAGTCGCGGTAGTAATCGTTGTTGCCCAGTACGGCCCGAACGGGGGCGATGGTGCATAGGTGCTCGTAGTCCATCTCTGACGTGAGGTCGCCGGCGTGGATAATCAGGTCTGCGCCCTCAAGCTCATCCAGGAGCGCAGGCGAAAGATAGCCGTGGGTGTCCGAGATGATGTCGATGCGCTTGGCGCTTGCACTGTTCATGGGATCCCTTCCGCAAAAAACGATTCGGCAGATACATACAAAAAAGGCCCCACGGCTCCGCAGACGATGGGTCTACAGGGCTGCGGGGCCAGTGTGCTAGAGACTCAGAGCCTTCTTGAGCGGCACGACGCGGCGACGCGAAACCGGAACGCGTTCGTCGACGCCCGTAATGCCCAGCTGGATGGCACCCGAGGGCACCGTCTCCACATCCGTGACGCACGCCAAGTTGACGATATAGCGGCGGTGAACACGGAAGAAGCCAAAGTCGCAGAGCTTGGCCTCAAACTGCGCCAGCGAGGTCGTCGACAAAAAGCGATCATCGACGGTATAGATGCAGGAGTAATCGTCCTTGGCCATGATAAAGCGAATATCGTCCACGGAAATGAGCACCTTGCGGCCGCCCTTTTCCACCGGGATACGCTCGATGGTCACCTTGCTGTCCGTAACCGGCTTGGCGCGTTGCATGACCTTCTCGATCGCGCGATCCAAGCGAGCTTCCTCGACCGGCTTCATCAGATAATCGACGGCATCCACGTCGAATGCCTCGACCGCATGGTCACTATACGCAGTCACAAACACGATCGCCGGCGGATTTTTGAGCTTATGCAGCGCCTCGGCAAGTTGCAGGCCCGAGGCACCGGGCATCGAGATATCGAGAAACACGACATCCACGCGACTTTCCATAAGCATCTCGATGGCGGAGCGGACGCTCGACGCCTCCGTGATCGTGCCGATCTTGCCCGTTTGCTCGAGCAGGAAGCGAAGCTCCGAGCGAGCCGGCGCCTCATCATCCACAATCATCGCACGCAGCATAGGGATAAAACCTTTCGTCAACTAACTACGCCGGGCATCCGTCGCATGACGTTGAGCCCGTAGCCTTTTATTTTACTCTTGAATGTCAAAGATGCTCTCTGACAAATCAAGATGAAGGAGCACTTTGGTGCCCTTGCCCGGCGCCGATTCGACACGCGTATAGGAGTGCGGCCCATAAAAGCGATGGATGCGCTCCGAAATATTGTGCATGGCCACACCGGCGCCGCCACCCTGGGGAGAGCTGGCGTCGGGACGGGCAGAGCGCTCGTCAAACAGTCTGGCGGCGGTACCCTCATCCATGCCCACGCCATTATCGGCCACGGCAATCAAGATTGCATCCTCGCCGTCTTGGTGAACGGTCACGTCGATCCTCAGGGCGTCGTCATCGCCCATACCATGACGTACGGCGTTCTCGACAATCGGCTGGATCACGAACGCCGGCACCAGCGTATCTTCCACGTCCTCGGACACATCGAACGTCGCAAGCACGCGGTCCTCGCCAAAGCGGGCCTTCTCAAAGGTAAGGTAGCGCTTGGTCTGTGCAACCTCACGCGAGACCGGAATAAGCGATCCCGAGTTGTCGAGCGTGGCACGATAGAACGATGAGAACTCACGAAGCAGTTCGCGGGCCCGCAGCGGGTCGGTGCGCGTAAACGATGCAATGGTGTTCAGCGTGTTGAACAGGAAGTGCGGGTTAATCTGCGCTTGCAGCGCACGCACCTCGGCGCGCGCCGTGAGTTCCTTTTGCACCTCGAGCTCGTGGATGGCGAGCTGCGTGGACAAGATCTCGGCAAAGCCCGAGGCAAGCGCATACTGGGTACGGTCGACGGCGCGCGGGGTCTTGTAGTAGAACTTGAGCGTGCCGACGGTACGATCACCCACCTTGATGGGGGCGATAATGCCGGCGGGAACTTGGTTGTGCGAGCCGTCCGAGCCCACGACATCCACCATACGGTTGAACGACTGCACGATGCCATGTTCGATAACGTAGCGTGTGGCAAGCGTGTGGATGGGAGAATCTGGCAGTAGTTTTTCCTCAAACTCTCCCGCGCAGGCAAGCACGTTGCCCTCGTCGGTGATGGCCACCGTCATGGCGCGCGTCTCGGGCAAAATGCGCCGGCACACCAAACGCGCCGACTCCTGCGTCAGACCGCCCTTAATGTCCTCGAGCATGGCCGAGGCCACCGAGAGCGTCTCCTCGGTGTACTGGGAGCGCACCGAATCGGGATTGAGCGTCAAAAAGATAAAGATGCACAGAAAGATGCACAGCAGCGCGCAGGCAATCACCGTGGCGATCGGCTCGATACCGGTCACCAAGGCAAAAATAAAGTACACCAGCACGCAAATGGCGCAGGCAACGGCAATGATGCGAAAGATTGATATTGAACTATCGCGCTGGGCGCGGCGGTCGATCATTCGGCCCCCTCCAGGATACTGATCAGTTGTGCGTCACGCCAAAGCCCGTCCATGATCTTGGGCCAAAAGCTCTGGAAACGCAGGTAGCTTGCAGCGTTTTGGCGCGCATAGGCCTTTGCCTCGCCGATACCATGGCGCCAAATGCGCAGGTAGCCCTCATGCTCGCGGGTAAACACGCTGCGGACCATAGCGGTCTTGCGCACGCGGTCGTCGAGCTCGCGCGAAATCCACGGGCCCGGGTAGGGCATGAGCGATGCCGCCGTAACGGGAATGAGCTCCTTTTGATGCGCGGCGAATGTCAACTTGGCCCGTTCGTAGTACCAACGGTATACATCCTGCATAAAGCGCGGTGAGCGCTTTTCGGACTCCGGAGGCAGATGGCGCACGATCCACTCATTATCGAACCACACGTCGTAGCCAAACATGCGCATGTTAAAGAGGTAATCCAAGTCCTCGCCGCGGGTGATAAACGGGTCAAAAGCCACACGCGTAAAGGCGCGGGCATGCAGGGCCATCAGGCCGCCGCACACGTAGTTGGAGCGCGAGATGCGGGTGCCCGAGAGCGCCTTTTTCATCCAACGGTTGAACTCGATGCGCTTGGTCCACCAACGATGGCAGATGCCCGCCTTGTCCGTGGGAGCCAGCGGCGAGCCGTCGCGATCGTAGAAATAGCCGCTCTTGACCAAGATCGGCAAGCCCTGACGCGTCTGCTGCCCCAACGCATAGGTCGCGCGCTTCATAAAGTCGGCATCGATGACAGTCTCATCGTCATCCAAAAAAATAACCGCGTCATGCCCCAGCACAGCGGCACAGGCCAGACCCATGTTGCGGATGGCACCGTAGCCTCGCAGGCTCACGCACTCGCCCGAACCCTTGGGCGCGATCTGAGCAACCCGGTCTGCGATGCGCGAGGCCTGGGTGTTGGTGACAACGGTGACCTTGAGCGTGGGATGCGCGTCGACAATCTCGTGCACGCGCAGCGACACATCGGCTGTGGCAGAAACGGGACAGACCACCAAAAGGATGATGCGCGGGATGTCACGTACCTGCTCAAGCGAGGCCAGGCAGCGGTCGAGTTCGGGATTGTCGGCGTTGAGTCGCGTCGAATGGTCATAGGTGCCAGGGGCGTTTGCGCAAGCGTCATCGCCCGCCCAATACGTTGGAATCACGACCGTGGCGTTCATGCCTTACCCTCCCTGCAACACAAAAACGGGACGCCGCCAAACACAGGCGACGCCCCGCGACCTAGCTGATTCCATCATACCCACTTGGGCAAATCATTGCTCGCAAGTCGCAATGTTTATTGCGGATAACCCCAAAAGAGTACCGTGGACAGGCACAATAGCCGCTCGCTCCTATGCGGCATGCTCTGCCGCCCGAGTCATGCGGGACAGGCGGACCAGCAGCATAAAGCCAACGACCAGCAGCACGCCAATGGAAAGGACGCCCAGCGACGGGTTGCCGGTCAGCGAGGTGACGACCGACACCAGGAAGGTGCCCATAACGCTTGCATAACGACCAAAGATGTCAAAGAAGCCGTAGTACTCGTTGGATTTTTCCTTGGGGATAATGCGGCCAAAGTAGCTACGGCTGAGCGCCTGCACGCCGCCCTGGAACAGGCCGACCATAATGGCAAGCACCCAAAACTCAAAGGCGGTCTTTAGGAAGAACGCGGCGAACAGCACAATGCCCATATAGGCGGCGACTGCCACCAAGATCATGTTGAGCGTGCCCACGCGGCCGGCGAGCTTGCCGTAGATGATGGCGGACGGAAAGGCCACGAACTGCGTGACGAGCAGCGCCAGGACCAACTGGGTCGAATCGATGCCCAAGGCCGATCCGTAGCTGGTTGCCATGGAAATGACCGTGTGCACACCGTCGATATAGAAGAAGAACGCGATCATGTAGACCAGCACGGTCTTGTTGTGGGCGATCTCGCGCATGGTGTGTCCGACCTCGGAGAACACACCGCCCACGATGTGGCCGATGGTGTCCTCGGGACCGCGCTCGCGACCGTACTTTTGCTTATAGGTGCGAATGAGCGGCAGAGTAAAGATGAGCCACCAGGCACCAGTGATGATAAACGACAGACGCGTTGCCAGCATGGTGGGGACGCCAAGAGCGGGGCCGCCCATGATGAGCGCCAGGCAGATGACGAACGGCACGGTGGAACCGATGTAGCCCCAGGCATAGCCCGAGCTGGACACGGCGTCCATGCGCTCGTCGGTGGTAATGTCGGGCAGCATGGCGTCGTAGAACGTCATAGAAGAGTTAAGGCCGATGGTGCACAGCACGTACACGGTCAAAAATGCCATGGCGGACATTGGGATAGCCTGCGCCAGGCAAAGCACCAGGCCCGTGAGGAAGAAGCCCAAGAAGAACTTGATTTTGTTGCCGGCGTAGTCGGCAAGTGCGCCCAGAATGGGCATGAGCATGGCGATGACCAGCGAGGCGATCGTCTGTGCATTGCCCCAGGCGACCACCAGGTCGGCCGAGGAAGCGCCGGTATTGATGGCGTTAAAGTAAATGGGCACCACCGAGGTATTGAGCAGCACGAGGGCCGAATTGCCCACATCATACATAACCCAGTTACGCTCGAGCTTGGTGTATTTCATGGACAGGGACCCTTCGTATTCGCCCGATATGCAGTTAGTTCATCGTACCCCAATTGTCCAGAACCGCCGGTAAGGATTCGGCAAAGGGGCACGCACGGGCCCTATTCCTCGCGGTCGAACTCCTCATCGGCATTGAGCACGCGACCGCTGTAGTTGACGTGACTGGTCACGGCATCCATGTCACCGGTCTCGATAAAACGTGCGACCGTGCACTCGTAATCGCCCAGCGCGCGATCAAAGACCTCGGGGAAACTCTCGTTCGAGACCTCGTCGGTAAAGGGATTCTTCCATGTCAGATGGCCCAGGTTACCGGTGCGCTCGGGCAACTCCGTCGTCACGCGATGAGCAAGGCCGTCGAGCAGCGAGTAATCGTGCACCAAGCCCTCAACCAGCGAGATCGCGCGCGTCTTTGCGGAGCCGGCCGGCTCAATCGCGCGGTAAAGTCGCTGCATATTGGCAACGGCAGCACCGTACTCCCCCGCCGGAATGTCAATGCCGTACACGCGTCCGGCAACATAGCTCATCAGCACGCCGGCCACGCGATTGATGCGATCGGTGGTGACGATCTCGCCCGCCGGCGGGTAATCGTCAACCGTAGCGCCATCGCGTTTAAGCTGCAGCATCAGCACATCCAGGTCGCTCTCGATCACGGCATGGACCTGACTGCTCGAATCCTCAAGCTCTGAATCGGACTCGACAATGCCAAACTGCTGCTCATAGACAAAGGGATGGGCGTTGCGGTCGAGCACGTAATGAGACAGCAGGCCCAGCGCAAAGGCACGACCCAAGCTGGCGTCGCGCGGCAGCAGATGCGACACGCCGTCGCGCAGGCACGCGAACTGGCGAGACATGCGCGACCGATGCATGACCTGCGCCAGCAGCGTGCAGTCGGAAACACGCGGTGTCAGAATGTGAAAGAAAAACGGGTCGGGGCCTTGGTTGCCCAAGATAAAGGCAATGCGCTCTTCATCGGACGTGATGACGCCCTGCGGAAGACGGTCGATGCTTTCCTCGCCAAACAGATGATGGGTGATAAGCGCGGGCATAATGATCCTTTCGATTTCATTCGATGCCACCCATTATGCCCACCGCGCGCCCATGCCAAACCTGCGATGGTAAACGACGGCATGCAGACCGTCTACGCAAGCCCCAGGTGCGACTTGACCTCGGCGGCACGACGACGGGACACCGGTACCGTCGAGTTCACGCGGTCGAGCCTGAGCTCCATCAACCCCGTGGAGCCAATCTCAACATTGTGCACGTCTTCCAAATTGACCAGGTACCTGCGATGAACGCGAATAAAGCCCTCGGAGTCCAAGCGACGCTCGAGCGAAGAGATCGACTCATTGATCAGGTACGTTCCCTCGGCGCAGATGGCGTTGCAAAAATCGGCGCGCGCCTCAAAGTAGCAGACGTCTGCGGCGGGAATGAACACCTTTTTGCCCCCGCGGTCCACCGTCAGACGCAAAGGTTGGCGCGGAGCATGGATAACACGACGGGCACCCAAGGCTGCCTCGATCTTGTCGAGTGCCTTTGACAGGCGTGCGTCCTCGACCGGCTTGACGACATAGTCGACCGCATCGAGGTTATACGCATCGGCGGCAAATTCGGCAAACGCTGTCACAAACACAACCACCGGCGGCGTCTTTAGGTTCTGCAGCGTCTCGGCAAGCTCAATTCCCGAGCGACCGGGCATGGTAATGTCTAAAAACAGCACGTCGGGCTTGTTCGACAGAATCGACTCCACGGCTTCGGTGACATTGCCCGCCTCGGCAATCTGACCCACACGCGCATCCTTTTCCAACAGATAGCGTAGCTCAGCCCTAATGGGAGGCTCGTCATCAACCACCAAGATGTTCCAGCCTTCGGACATATGTGCTTCCCCTCTTTTTCTCTCAATCCAACCGCGTGCTACGCCGTCAACGGCGCCGGCTCATGCGGCTCGCCGTTCAGCTCGACGATGACCTGCGTGCCAACGCCCTCCTGGGACTTCACGCGCATGCCAGAATCTTCTCCGAAAAAGAAATGGATGCGCTGAAGCACGTTGAAGAGCGCCAGGCCGCAACCTCGCTTGACGGAGCCGTCGGCGGTAATGCTCTCGGGCTCCTCTCGGCGATGTTGCTCAAACAGATGCGCGCAGACCTCTTCGCTCATACCGATGCCATCGTCCTCGACGATGATCTCCAAACCGTCATCGGTCTCGAAAGCCCTAACATGAATAGAAAGCGGCTCGGTCTCGCGCTGCGCGTGCTTGATGCAGTTTTCGAGCAACGGCTGCAAGATAAACGGCGGCACCATGCAATCGCGCACCTCAAAGTCGATATCGACCGAGACGCGCAGACGGCCGTCGCCATACCGGGCCTGCATAAGATTGATATAACGAGTACCCTGTTCCACCTCGTGCTCGAGCGTTGTGAGCGTATCGGAATCAGAAAGCGTCTGACGATAGTAGTTGGAGAAGTCGATCAGCAGCGATCGCGCCTTGTCGGGCTCGGTTCGAACGAGCGACACGATCGTGCTAATGGTATTGAATAGAAAATGAGGATCGACCTGCGATTGCAAGGCGCGCAGCTCCACGCGGGCCGTAAGCTCGTCCTGGCGCTCGAGCTCAAAGCTCGCAAGCTGCGTGGAAATGAGGTCGGCAAAGCCCGAGGCAAGCGCCGTCTGGCGCATATCGATGCTGCTCAGACGGGGATAATACAGCTCGAGCGTGCCCACGCAATGCCCGCGCACGGTAAGCGGTGCGACAATACCGGCGCGCAGGCGCGGAAAGTAGCCACCCGTCTCGGTCGAGGCATCGCGCGAGAACACGCTTTGCTCACCGCTGTTGATCACGTTGAGCGTAGTCCGCAGCACCACCGGGGTGCCCGCGGGGCATTTTGCCGAGTCCTCGCCCCAGCTTGCCAACACCTGCTTGCCGTCGGTAAAGCAGATGGCAGAGGCGATAGTTTCGGACAGGATGATCTTAGAGGCGCCCAGGGCAGCTTCGGGCGTAAGGCCGCGCGACGTGTAGGCGAATATTTTCGACGCGATGGCGAGCGTGCGGTCGGTAGCGCTCGATGTGAGGTCGTCGGGAACGACAAAGACGTACGAGAAGAAGAAGCACAGCATGACCAAGCCGGCAATGACGACAACGGCCGGAACGGGATTGGGATTATCGGTTAGATCCCAGATGAGCAGCAGGATAAGCAGCGGAACGACAATACCGAGCAAGATGGCTTGAACCACATGCTGAGCGGTACGAAAGACCTTGGTAGAGTTGTAGCTCTTGCCCAGAATCAGCCTATTGAGATCCACCGTCATCTCCTTCTTACTGACGCACCCCATAGCAATAAAGAGGGCCGCAAGCGACCCTCTCCATTGCATTATGCAATCAAATGCTGTGTTTTACATCAAGCCATCGATGAACGGTAGCTTAGGCGCTGTACTTGTTTGCCTCGCCGAAGGTGCCAGCCTCGACAATCCAGCCGTCCTTCATGATGACGTCCATGTTGTCGGTGTTGAGCACGTGGATGTCGGCGGCGACGTCACCGTTGACGACCAGCAGGTCGGCGCATTTGCCGGCCTCGATGGAACCGGTCTCGTCCTCGATGTGGCACATCTTGGCACCGTTGAGGGTGGCACAGGTGATGGTCTCGACCGGGGTGAAGCCGATCTTGTCGACGAACTCGTACATCTCCTCGATGGAGCAGGTGCCGTACGGGGTGACGAAGGAGAAGGAGTCGGAGCCGATCGTCATGACGACGCCGCGCTTCTTAGCCTCGCGCAGGCAGTCGTAGTTGCGCTGCAGCTCCTTCTCGACCAGGGTGCCCTCGTACTTGTCGTGCAGCTCGGGGACGTAGACGGGCGGATAGGTGGCGTACCAGGTGGGCAGGAAGGCGATCGTCGGGGTGAAGAAGGTGCCCCGCTCGGCCATGAGGTCCATGGTGCGCTCATCGATATCGAAGCCGTGAATCAGCTGCTCGCAGCCAAAGCGAACGGAATCGTAGGCAGCGGCGTGGTTGTTGTAGCAGTGGCTCCACACGGGGATGCCGACCATCTTGGCCTCTTCAACCACGGCCTGAATCTCCTCGGAGCAGTAGTGCTGGTCGCGGCCGGAGTCCCAGCGCCAGATGCCGCCACCGGTAGCCCAGATCTTGATGGCATCGGGGTTCTCACGCAGGCGACGACGGACGGCCTTGCGCAGATCCCAAGGACCGTCGACCTGATCGCCCCAGGGGTGCGATTCCTTGTTGAGCTCCTGGCTGCAGTGGTGGGAGTCGCCGTGGCCGGCAACGCGACAGAAGCCAAGGCCGGTGGCCAGAACGCGCGGGCCCTTGAAGACGCCCTTGTCGATGCAGTCACGGATCTGGATACCAAAGCGGCCGATCTCGCAGACGGTGGTGAGGCCGTGGGTGAGGCAGTCGTAGGCCTGCTTGACGGCGACGGCCTGCTTCTCGAGAAGCGGCTGCATGACCCAGTCGGTGTCATCGTCGGTCAAGTTGCCCGAGAAGTGCAGGTGGGTGTCGATCAGGCCGGGAAGGACGGTCTTGCCGGCGGCGTCGATGACCTCAACGCCCTCGGGAAGGTCCTGCATAACACCGGCGTACTCGATCTTGCCGTTGTCGTCGACGAGAACGAGGGAGTTCTCGACCGGCTCGGCACCGGTACCGTCGATGAGCTTGCCGCCAACGATTGCATACTTAGTGGACATGGTTCCTCCTTATGGATCCATATAGTGGGCGAGGCCGTGTTGGGTTAAGGCCTCACAAAGCTACCCAAGTGGCGCCGGGTTCGGCGCGCGGAAGAGAGGGTCCCGCGCACCTGATCCGCCCCGGCTCGGCGTTACTTTTTGCGGGAATTGGTGAAAGCCATGAGGGCCAGGCCAATAGCCAACCAGCCGATCACGATGCTCCACTCCACCATGTTGAGGGAGGCGGGAGAGAACGGAATCACAAGCAGGCCGATGATGATGGCGCAGGCAGCGATAGCGAGGGAGATGCCAAACTTGCCACCGGGCACCTCGTAGGGACGAGGCAGGTCGGGCTCGGTGAAGCGCATGCGCAGGCAGGCGAGGGCGACCATGCCGCAGGAGAAGATGAAGGCGAGAGCCGACACGTTGGTCAGAGGGATAAGCATGTTCTTGCCCAGGAACGGACCGACGACGGTGATGACGCCCAGAACAACGCAGGCGAGCTTGGGAGCGCCGGACTTGGGGTCGACCTCGGCGAACTTCTCGGGCAGCTGGCCCTTGCGGCCCATGGCGAGCATGATGCGGCTCGTTGCGCCGTAGAAGGAGTTCATCGGGCCCATGGGTCCAAGCGTGGCGATGACGAGCATGGCCAGGTACAGGAGCATGTTGATGCCCTTGAGACAGGCAAGCGCGGGAACCGGGCTCTTAACAAACTCATGCCAGTCGAGAATGGTACCGAACGAGTAGATGCAGACCATGTAGAAACCGCCGGCGGCCAGCAGGGCCAGGGAGATGATCTTGCCGAACTTGTTCCAGTTGAGGCCCTCGGCTGCTTCCTCAGCCTGCTGAGGAATGGTGTCGAAGCCGGCGTAGAAGAACGGGGTCAGAACCAGGACCGACACGATGCCGGCAAACAGGCTGGTGCTCTCGGTAGCGGCCTTGCCGCCGCCAGCGCCGGTGACCTGGGAGAACACGGGCATGGCGTTGTCCGGCGAGCCGGTGAACAGCGAGACGCCCATGGCGAGCAGCATGCCGCAGAGCAGGGCCTTGGTCAGGAAGGCCTGGAGCTTGGCGGCCGAGCTGGCGCCGCGGAAGTTGAGGAAGATGACGTAGACTGCAAAGCCGAGCGCGATCAGCGTCGGGAACAGGTAGACGTCGGCCCCCAGGATGGTGTAGAGCTTGACGGCGCGCAGCCACTCAAGACCGGGTAGGCTGCCGAACATCTCGGACACGAGGGTCGAAATGGCGATGGCCTCCCACGGGCACAGGATGCCGTTGCCCAGGGCCAAAAGCCATCCGGTGATGTAGCTCAGTGTACGGCCAAAGCTACGATCGACATACTCGACGATGCCGCCCGAGATGGGGATAGCAGCCGTGAGCTCACCGAAAACAGCTCCGACGGGCACGAGGAAGATTGCACCCAAGAGGAATGCGATCATAGCGGGAACGGGACCGCCGCCCACGACCATCCAGTCGCCGACCTGCAGAACCCAACCGGTACCGATAATGGCACCAAAGCCGATGGTGAAGAAGTTCCAGAGCGAGAGCGTTTTCTTCATGCCGCCGTTATCCTCGACTGCAACTTCTGCGTTCTTGTCCGCCATTGTTCCCCTCCTTTCCTTTTTGACGCCCTTGGCGTCACCCCTTGCGCGGTCCGTTTTGCCGCGCGCTTTTATTCCATGGCTTTAAGATACGGCCTTGGCGCAGCAGCGCCGCTCGCAGCTCGACCGAAGGCAGAACTGCAAAACGAGCGGCACCGTTTTTGGGACGAACGGCGGGAGACGTCATTCGTCTTGGACGCTTTCATCTTGTCTGCTTTTGAAGACCTGTTGCCGTGACGCTTGGCGCGCGGCGCGGCAACGTTCATACCATTTGTCAGGCTTTTGGCGCACATACCCATGTGTCGTGCATCTTTTTATGTAGGATAGACAAGTTACACATGAGGCAAGGTGATTCGAATGGCATACGGATACAATGACGGCGACCAACGGCCACAAAGCGTGCGCCTTGCCGGCCGCACCACGCCAACGCCCAGAAGCACCTCCGACAACGACAACCCGCAGCGCCCCCAAGAGCAGCCCGGGGCTTCTTCGCGGCAGCAAAGCCGTACCGTGCAGCAGTCAGACCGCGTGAGTACGAGCACACGCCAACGTCAGACCGACACATCGCAGCCACGCCGCTACGATCGCCGTAAGACCGACTACTACGTCAAGCGTTCCTTTTCGCGACCTCAACGCGATCGCGGCAATTCCTCCCCTCACCCCGCGTCGCACACCACAAGCCACGCGCTTCCGGCCCGCCGCCTACGCCTTGCGCTTTGCTCCATCGCCGCCTGCCTCGTCTTTGTGTTTTTGGGATCCTGTATCTCCCACGGATCAGCCGGTCTTGAGCCCACTGCCGAGGACAAGCTGCTTAAAGCTCCCGTCGCGCCCGGTTACTCCTTTGCGTTCTCGACCCCACGCTCGCAATGGCAGGCCGGCACCATGCCCCACATCTACCAAATTGACCCCGCATGGTCGGAGCTGCCCTATGCCGGTGGCACTATTCGCGAAAACGCTTGCGGTCCTACCTGCCTCACCATGGTCTATATCTTTAAGACCGGCCATACCGATAAGACGCCGGTCGATATATGCGCAGTGGCCGAAGCCGGCAACTACGCCCCCACTGGTGCCACCGAGTGGTCGTTTATGACAGGCGGTGCGTGGCAGCTAGGGCTCAACGGAACACAGCTCTATAACGATCGCGAATCGATTACCCAAGCACTTCGCTCGGGTGCGCCCGTCATCGCCGCAGTGCGCCCCGGCACGTTTACCAACGTAGGCCACTACATCGTGCTCTACGGCATCGACGATGCCAACCAGATTGGCGTCTACGACCCCAACTCGGCCAGCCGCAGCGCCCGCCGCTGGGGCGTCGTAGAGGTCCTCAACGAAGTCGAAGCCATGTGGGCCTACTACTAGTCATTGGGGACAGACTTAAATGAGTGGTCATTGGGGACGCTCTTGTTTGACTAGTCATTTAAGAACGTCCCCAATGACTAGGTGAATAGCAGAAGCCCCGCAGTCGGAGCGGACTGCGGGGCTCATGAAGAGAGGCTAGTTTGTGGGCGCTTTGCCTGGCGCCCACGAGAGAGGCAACAGAGTAGAGACTACTCGTGGATGCGGGTACCGGAGAGGCCAGCCATGGTCTCGGCGGCCTTGTCCAGAGCGCCGATGATGCAGGTGCGGCCCTTGCGGGAACGGGCGAACTTGATGGCAGCGCGGACCTTGGGCTCCATGGAACCCTTGCCGAACTGGCCCTCGTCGGCCAGGCGCTCGGCCTCGTCGGCGGTAATGTCCTCGAGCTCCTCCTGGTTGGGCTTGCCAAAGTTGATGGCGACATGCTCAACGGCGGTCAGCAGGAACAGAACGTCGGCGTCGCAGTCCTCGGCCAGCAGCTCGCCGCCCAGGTCCTTGTCGATGACGGCGGGAACGCCCTTGTAGCAGCCCTTGTTCTCGTAGTCGCGGACGACGGGGATGCCGCCGCCACCGCAGGCGATGACGATGAACTCGTTGTCGAGCAGGTTGAGGATGGAGTCGGCCTCGACGATCTTCTTGGGATCGGGGGAAGCGACGACGCGACGCCAGCCGCGGCCGGAATCCTCGACGAAGACCTTGGAGGGGTCCTCGGCCATGAACTCCTTGGCCTGCTCCTCGGTGTAGAAGGGACCGATCGGCTTGGTCGGGTTCTTGAACGCGGGATCGTCCGGGTCGCACTCGATCTGGGTGACGACGGTTGCGGCGTGCCAACGCTTATAGCGCTTGTGCATCTCGCGGCCGATGCCCTGCTGCAGGTGATAACCAATGTAGCCCTGGGACATAGCGCCGCACTCGGGCAGCGGCATCTCGGGGGTACCGATGGCATCGTGGGCAGCGGCGAAGGCGTTCTGGATCATGCCGACCTGCGGGCCGTTGCCGTGGGTGATGATGATCTCATTGCCTTGCTCGATGAGACCGAGGAGAGCGTGGGCGGTGTTGCTCACGGCCTCGATCTGCTCGACGGGGTTGTTGCCGAGGGCGTTGCCGCCAAGGGCGACGACAATACGATCGGGCTTGCCAAGAGGCTTAGACATTGCTGGAATCCTTTCTGTAAAAGGCCTACAACCCATTAATAACCCGCGTCCGTGCGATACGCGAGTTTATTAAGGTTTATATTCTCTTTATCGCTCATTTTATTCATTTTGAAAATAGCGGAACGGTGAACGGTCGTTTTTGTCCGCTCAGCGTACAGAACTCCAGCTCAGACATATCTACGTAATTTACGTGCGACTTTATTTAAATGAAGCGAGGATTATGTCGGATTATGCAAACTACGTCTCTGCTAAACACAAAACGGACAGCGCAATATCTTACTCGCGCTATACGAGATTCTATGCACTTATAAGTCGAGTATGCACCCCTGCAAAAACAAGGGGCTTTTCATCCAGCAAAAGGAATAAAGAAGCGCTCCGAAAAGTCGGCAACAGCCAAGTCCCCCATCCATCCCCAAAGTGGCGCGAGGTTTCGCGGCAAAGCCGCGAAACAGCGAAAGGGACGGAATACCCGGCCAACTACGTCCTTCATCCGCCCACACAATCTGAGGACGTAGTCGTAGCAGGATCTGAGGGCTGACCTTCGCGGACACTCCGCAGGACGAAAGAACCCCCGC
>CATYIV010000042.1 GCA_958407465.1 uncultured Collinsella sp.
GCGCCGAATGCTCGCCATCGAAATTTATCGATGACCTATTTCAGACTGTAATGGGGCTGTTTCCGGGCAGGGGAGTGTCGGCTGCTGCCAGCTAATAACGAAATTGGGGGCGAGCTCACAGTTGAGGCTGTCCTGCGCAACCTCAGCGGGGCTACGTTCTTCAGACGCGTGTTGGAAGTGGTGCGGAGTGTTAGGGCCTCGCCGCGATGTCGAACGGTACGGTTATCAAGGATTTGCTCAGCGTCAAGTTCGAACTTCCGGTGTGGGTGCAAAGTGGATTGGGACAGGACGGATGATTGGGGCCATCTTCGAGCTTGCAGGTGAAATAGGGGCGGCATAGGATATCTAATGATATTCAGGTTTGGGATGCGGACCGACTCGCTTCGAATCGGGCTTACATCAACTTTCTCGACACTATCGTATGAGAGGAATCTGGTATGAAGATTGATTTGCATTGCCATACCATCAAGGCGAAATCGGGCGATGGAGGGCGCGATATTGACCCGGCCAGCTTGGCTGAGGCCTTAGCAGGCAACCAGGTTGGTATCGCCGCCATTACAAACCATAACCTCTTCGACCTTTCAATATTCAAGCAATGCGTAGCTGAAGCGTCAGCCAAGGGAATCGATCTCTGGCCGGGCATAGAGCTTGATATTCGAGGCAAGTCTAGGGTTGTCGGCCATGTAATCGTTATTGCTGACCCCGTGCATGCGAAGCAGTTTTCTGATGTCTGTAATGGCCTGGTTCAATGCACACATCCTGATGATTTTGTTCTTGATTGGGATAAGCTTGCCGGCGCATTTGTCGGACAAGGGTTCGATTTCATCGTGATATCTCATTACCGTCCCTTCAAGGGCAAGTCTTATAAAGATAAGGCACTGCCTTACGCCGATAATCAAGCACTGAAAGCGAGTTTTCCAGTAGAAACCCCGTTCTTTTTCGAGCCTTCAAACCTTAAGCGCGCTGGCATCATGTATGCCGATGGGGTCGATTGCCTGATTGGCTCGGACGTCAAAGACTGGAGCAAGTATTGTGAGTGCTCCCTTCCTGAGATTAAACTTGAGGTCAAGAGCTTCAGCCAGTTTCTGCTCCTGCTTAGAAAGACACCTGAAGTTCTCAAATCCATTATGGACAAGAAAACGTCAGAGCAGGTTGAAATCACTTTGTTCGATGACGATGCGAAGCTTACCTTCCCCGTCTACAACGACGTCACCATCGTCTTTGGCGCCAAAGGCACGGGGAAGACGGCGCTTCTAAAAAAGATAGAGAATCATTTTCGGGCGAAGGGGTGGACCGATGTCTCTTCGTATTACGCGTCAGAAAACAATGACAAGTATAAACAAATGGTGAACGTGAATCCCAAAGAGGAGGACTTTGTTAAACTCGGCGTCGACGACGCGAGTGATAAATTCGCTGGCATCAGAGCGTGGAATGAACCGGCAGTAACTCCTTTTAGCAATTACATCAGCTGGGAAGAATACAGTGTCGAGAAAAAGGACACGGCTCGCTTCGGATTTGCCTTGGCTTCTGCACCTGTAGAACCGGACCTTGACGCGATGAGATGTCTTATCGATGACTATAAGACATTGATATCTAGCGCTAATAATATTCTTAACAACAAGATTGTTGAGGCTTGCTTGAGTTCTAACGAATTCAGTGAACTTAGATCTGCTGTTCTGAGAGTATGTATGAACGCGCAATCCTATGTGCGATCCGGTTTCGTTGACGCCTACGCACTTCATCTCGAGTGTTTTACAGTCAAGAAAATGAAAAGTTACATCACTGCGCGAACGGGGAGTCCTACAAAGCCTTCCGGAACCGGGTTTTCGGCTTTTGCCTTAAGCTACAAAAAGGCGAGATCCATTTTGAATTCGATTTCCGATTCTTTTCAAAACGAGCCTTATGAGGAAAAAGTGGTACTCGGACGTCTGGCTGAAAAGGGCGACGTTGTACAACATCGAAAATACTTAATAAATCCGTCGCAGGGAACGAAGGTCTCTTATCTTCGCGATAAGGTGAAGGCCAAGAATCTAAAATCGTTGGTTGCGGCAATCGGCAATGCATCGGATACCGCCAAAACTCCGTGTGGAGCATTGGCCTCGAAAATAGCCGAGGTTAACAAGATGACAGATGAGATGGGAATTGCCTCGCTTAAGGACTGTCTGGGCGTTACCTCCTATGTGTCTTGTGGGGGAGATTCGAGCTATGAGCCCTCTAACGGGGAGAGGGCGATGATTGTTCTTGCCCATGCCCTGTTCGACGATGATGCCTCCATTTATATCCTCGATGAGCCTGAGGCAAGTATGGGCAATGAATTTATCAACGAGGTTATCGTAGATAGAATCAACCAGCTGGCGAAAGCAAATAAAATTGTCATAGTGTCCACCCATAATGCCAACATTGCTGTTCGTACTTTGCCCTGGCAATCGATTTATCGCGAATACGATGGCGGTTGCTATCGTACCTACGTGGGTAATCCCTTTTGCGATGAGCTTAGGGATATTGCTGAGGTCAAACCGCCTAAGGTGTGGACACAAGTGAGTATGGACACTCTTGAGGGCGGGGAATATGCATTTACCGACAGGGAGATTGTTTATGGAAAACTTAACTAACGGAATCGTTCTGAACGCCGGTGCCGACCAACACGTGATTACGGTTACGTTGCGTATGAACTCGGAGGGCAATGAGGTCCTTCACTTTGAAGACGCTCCGGAAGAGTTGGACATCGACTTTGCGAAAAGCGACCAGACCTCTCTACGCAAGTTATTTCGCTGGCTGTTGGATGAGCAGCTCAAGCAAAGATTCAGCCTGAAATTAAAGATTGACTCCTCGGTTAAGAATGTCACTTATAAAAAGGTCGCTGAGGATTACGTCAATGACCTCAACGCTGAAATTGATCAGGTCTTTTTAAATGAAGCTCAGACCATAAAGGATCTACATGAGAAATTGGGATAGAGCCCGGAAACGGTAGGGGTTCTGGGGACTCATAAGCCTCGATTAGTTTGAGGTATCTTTAAAGATGACTCCCGATAACGTCTTGATAAGGGCTGCTTCGAATATTGGTAGTATGGTTGTTTGCGAATTTGTGTATGAGACGCTTGACTAATGTGTCCTCGTGGAGTGCGATGCCGTCTTTCGGGTCGCTGCGGGCGCGGGTATGTAGAGTGCTTTTATGCGTTGGCACTCGTCAACCGCTAGGGCGATGCAGTACGAGTTGGGGCCTCTTTTCTGCTTCACTTCATTAAGGTGTATAGTATATAGCGCAATATTAAAGCTCTTTGGGAGCTTTAAGGGTGACGCTTTCTGTAAGAGAGTGTTGCCCTTTTTTCATGCATGTAATGTGTGACGTGTTAGCTAAACGCCATTTCGGCAATGGGATGGTCGAGTATGGGCGGTTTGGCACCTTGCGCCTGCTGTCATTGGTGTAGCAAGCACTTGATTTAGACTACTTAAAGTCTATAATCAAAGAAAAACTCTGATATATCTTTTCAAAATAATGAAAGGAATGTTGAGTACCATGCTTTGTCAGTTCACCTTTAAGAACTATCGGTCCTATCGCGACGAGGCTGAGCTTTCCATGCAGGCGACGCCGATGAAGGAGTTTGAGCGTTCCCTCATCGAGTGCTCCGACGGGCAGAGTTTCCTTCCGGTGGCTGCGGTGTACGGGCCCAACGCTGGTGGTAAGTCTAACCTGCTCGAGGCTCTTGATTACGTTCGTTCGGCGGTGGCCAGACCAATTAGATTGCTGTCTGCCAGCGCTGATGCGCCAGCGGGTGATCGCCCTTTGATAGCCCGTTGTTCGGCGTTTGAATTTGATGACGTGTCTGCTGCCGAGCCCACCGAGTTCGAGCTCTATTACCGCGCGGGCGAGCATGAGTACCGCTATGTTCTGTCTGTACACGCCGATGAGATCGTGTCCGAAGGGCTGTGGCGGCGTAAATTGGGAGCGTCGCGTACGGCGATGCTGTTCGAGCGCGAGGATACAAAGGTTGAACTCGGCCCCACACTGCGTAAGCTTGTGACGTCTGCGAGGTTCAACCCGAGCCTGCCGTACCTATCGTTCCTTTGCATCAACTTCGATGCGCCGGTGGTCCAGGAGGCGGCCAGCTGGTTTCTCGACGCTGTGTTTCTCAACTACAACAGTTCCTACCTTGAGCGGATGCTCGAGCAAATGCTCGACGAGGGCGACTCGCGCGAGGTCACGCGTTTTTTGCGCGCCGTTGATGTGCGTATTGATGGCTTCAGAGTGGAGAGGGCGCCGGAGTGGCGTGGCCAGCGCGTCTTCGTGAGGCACAAGGTGAGGGGCAAGGCGTACGAGCTGCGTTTATCCGAGGAATCTGCCGGTACCCAGAAGCTCATGGGGTTGGCTGCGTATCTGATGACAGCGCTTGAGCGTGGTGGCACCGTTGTGGTAGACGAGCTCGACGCCAAACTGCACCCGAAGCTTCTTCGCTATGTGATTCTGCTGTTTAAGGATCCTGAGGTCAACAAGAGTGGCGCGCAGCTCATCTTCTCGTCCCAGGATGTGTCAACCATGCGAAACGATGTGTTCCGCCGTGACGAGATATGGTTCGCTGCACGCGGCGAGGGGGAGGCGAGCCAACTGTGGTCTCTCGCCGATATCCACGAGGCAAACGGTAATCTGGTAAGCAAGAACGCGGCTTTCGACAAGCAATACCTGTCCGGTCGCTACGGCGCCGATCCGTACCTCACCCGCATCGAGGAGTGGGATTAGCATGGTGGTGAAGAAGTCGAAGGGCTGGCGTAGCGGCAAGCGAGAGGGCCGCTCGCGCATGGTTCAGATGACGCGTCATCTTGTAGTGAGCGAGGGCAAGGAGACCGAGCCTCGCTACTTTGAGGGCGTGCGTGCGGCGTTGGGCGCGGCGAACGAGCGCAAGGTTGCCATTGTCGTTAAGGGGACCGGCAGACACACGCTTGACCTGCTTGACTTCGCCGTCGAACACTGTCGCTATGCGCCCGAGACGTTCGATCACGTGTGGCTCGTGTATGACAAGGATGACTTTCCTGCGTCCGACTTTGATGCGATGAAGCGCAAATGTGACGAGCTCTCCGATGGTTCGAGGACCTTCCATGCGTTGTGGTCGAACCCCTGCTTCGAGCTGTGGCCGCTTTTGCACTTTCGCTACACGACCGCGCATATGTCCGCGTCCGACTGCCAGCATGCCCTCGCGCAGGAGATGTCGAAGAACTTGGGCATCGAGTACCGCAAGAACCTGGACGGGATGTTTGGGGCAGTGGATGATAGGCGAGGCGAAGCATTGGAGCGTGCTGGGCGCCTCGTCGCGTACCATAGGGAACTGGGTAACATTAAGCCATCTGCGCAAAACCCTGCAACTAAGGTGGGCGAAATTTTCGATGTAATCGGTCCGTATCTGGTTGGATAGCCGAGTTCGATCGGGCTCGATAGGTCTGGAGATTCATGAAAGATGTTGTTTCGGGCTGCCTGCCGTCTTTAACTGGATTGACCTTTTGGGACCCGATAGGATACTAGGCCGAATCTAGCGGTATTGACGCAGTCAACCTACGGGCCTGCGTCCTGCGGGGGCGGCTTTTCTTTTGAATCACCGCCCCTTTTCATCATTTGTATGGATGTAAGATTCGGCCTGTCAAAATTTACATCTCAATAAAGAAAAGGCGAAATTGCGTGCGATTTTCTGCTCGTATGTAACTTTGCTGACGTGTTGTTGCTCAGTCTCCATTCGCTGTGGTTGCCGGTAAGGGATTGACCGGAATTGGGCTTTTCCCTATCCGCTCCGTCGCGAGTTCTACATCGAGTGCATCTGCAACATGATGCGCCCGCGGACCATCGTGGACTACGAACGCGAGCCGTGGGTGATGGATGAGGGCACCGCGCGCATTACGTTTGACATAAACATGCACGCGGCGGTGGATCGCTGGCGTTTGCTCAACCTGGGCGGTTGAAATGATCCGCCGAGACCTTTCCGGTCGAATATTTTTCGGGCGAGGGTTGGGTATCATGGTGAAAGCGATTTCAATGATAGGGGTACTCGTGGTAAAGATGAAGGATGTGGCCGAGCTGGCCGGCGTTTCGAGCGCCGCTGTCTCGCGCTACCTCAACGGTGGCTACATATCGGCGGACAAGGCCGAACGCATTAAGCAGGCGATTGAGCTGACCGGATACGTGCGGTCCAGCCAGGCTCGCGCGCTGCGCACCGGCTCCACCAAGCTCATCGGCGTCATCGTGCCCAAGATCAACTCGGAATCCGTGAGCCGCATTACTGCCGGCATTGGCCAGGTGCTCGGTCGTCGTGGCTACCAGATGCTGCTTGCCAATACCGACAATGCCCCCGATCGCGAGCTCGAATACCTCGATTTATTCCAAAACCACCCGGTCGATGGCATTGTGCTGGTGGCAACCATGATCACCGACGAGCATCGTCGGGCGATCGAGTCGTGCCGTGTGCCCATTGTGCTGATCGGCCAGAATGTCGAGGGCGCGGCGTGCGTCTATCATGACGATTACGAGGCCGCTTTTGAGCTGGGCCATGCGCTTGCGGGTCGCGTGGACGGCAAGATTGCCTACATTGGAGTTACCGAGGAGGACCGCGCCGCCGGTTATGACCGCCGTCGCGGTTTTGAGGCCGGCTTGCGCGCCGTGGGCGTGTCACTTGATCCGAGCCTGATTCGCCAGGGGTCCTTTACGCTCGACTCGGGCTATGGTGCGGCGCGTGAACTGCTTTCCGTCGACCCCGATGTTTCGTTTATCGCGTGCGCGACCGACACCATGGCGGCGGGCGCGCTGCGTGCTATCGATGAGGTTCGCGGCATGGGCGAGGGCATACACCGCGTGAGCGGTTTTGGCGACAACGCGTTTTTGCGCGCGCTGACGGGAGGCATTCCCACCGTGCACTATGGGTATCTGACCAGTGGCGTCGAGGCGACCAATATGTTGCTCAACACGCTCGACGGCGAGGAGGGGGAGCGCGGTCTCAAGACGCTCAAGCTCGGCCATCAGCTTATGAATGTCTAGACTCTGGGCACGTCTGCTTGCCTCTGAGACCCTGTTTTGTCTCAAAACTACCATTCGCCGGCTATTTCCTACCGTTCACCCTTCTGTGAAAACGATTACAGACATATGAAACTGAAAACGATTACAGTGTAAGTGTCAAAGCTGGTCGGGTGCAAATGCGCCCGTTGGAGGAAAGGGAAGTCATGGACTACCGCAAATCAGCCCAAGAGGTGCTCGACAATATCGGTGGCGCCGACAACGTTGTTTCGGCTGCGCACTGCGCCACGCGTCTGCGCCTGGTGATTGCCGATAATTCCAAGGTTAACAAGGAGGCCATCGAGAACGTCGACGGCGCCAAGGGCGTCTTTGAGGCCCAGGGCCAGCTCCAGATTATTTTTGGCACCGGCACCGTCAACAAGGTCTACGAAGAGTTCATCGCGCTCAGTGGCGTCGAGGCTGCCACCAAGGCCGAGGTCAAGGAGGCCGCGGCGCAGCGGCAGAACATTTTTATGCGCGCCATTAAGGTGCTCGGCGACGTCTTTGTCCCCATCATTCCCGCCATCGTGGCTTCGGGCCTGCTGCTGGGAATCATGAGTGCTCTCAACTTTATGGCCTCCAATGGCTTTATCGCGCTCGACACCAATAACTTTATCTACAAGATCGCCGACCTGGTCTCGGGCACGTCCTTTGGCATTCTGCAGATCCTGATCGGCTACTCCGCCGCCAAGGCCTTTGGCGCCAACCCGTACCTGGGCGCCGTCGTCGGCGGTGCGTTCATCAACTCCTCGCTGCAGAGCGCCTACACGGTTGCCTCCGAGGGCGTGCAGACCATGGTCACCGTTATTCCCGGTGTGTACAGCTTTGAGTGGGTCGGCTATCAGGGCCATGTGATTCCCATCGTCATCGCCTGCGCCATTCTCGCCTTCCTCGAGAAGCGCCTGCACAAGATCGTTCCCGAGATGTTCGACCTCTTTGTGACTCCGCTCGTCTCCGTATTCGTGACCGTGCTCGTGACGCTCGTTGCCGTCGGTCCCATCTTCGTGTGGGCCGAGAACGCCATCCTCGGTCTGATTCAGACCCTTCTGACCCTGCCCTTCGGCATCGGTTCCTTTATCGTCGGTCTGTTCTATGCCCCCACGGTTGTTACCGGTATCCACCAGATGTACACCGCCATCGACCTGGGTCAGCTCGCCCAGTACGGCGTGACCTATTGGCTGCCCATCGCCAGTGCCGCCAACATTGCCCAGGGTGGTGCCGCGCTCGCCGTTGCCTTTAAGACCCGCGATGCCAAGATCAAGGGCCTGGCGCTTCCTTCGGCTCTGTCCGCCTTCATGGGCATTACCGAGCCTGCCATCTTCGGTGTGAACCTGCGCTTCTTTAAGCCCTTCATCGCCGGCTGCATCGGCGGTGGCTGCGGCGCACTGGTCTGCGCGCTCACCTCGCTGGCTGCCTCCGGCACGGGCGTTACCGGTATCTTCGGTATCCTTCTGTGCCTGGCCCAGCCTGTGCAGTACGCGATCATGTTTGCGGTCGCCGCGGTGGTTTCCTTTGCCATCTCGTTTGTCCTGTACAAGGACGAGCCTAAGGCTTCCGAGCAGGCCTAAGAGCTTTTGATTAAGGGAAACTCCCGCGGGTTGTATGCTCGCGGGCGTTTCCCGTATCTGGTGCCGATCTCTGGCGCCTTGTAACTTTCGATCCGTTAGGACTTTGATATGTCTAATGCACTTGGTCGCGATCTTGCAAAGCTGGTTGCCGCTGTTGACGCTGCCGCCTCTGAGTGCGGTCATGGCGCGTATGGCCAGCACTTCCATATTATGCCGCCGGCGGGCTGGCTCAACGACCCCAACGGTCTTTGCCAAGCGGCCGGCGTGTTCCATGCTTATTTTCAATATGCGCCGTTTGATGTCGAGGGTGGCGTTAAGACCTGGGGCCATGCGACGAGTCGCGATCTTATGACGTGGGACTACGTTGGCGCCCCGCTGCTGCCCGATGAGCCGTTCGATTGCCACGGTGTGTATTCGGGCTCCGCGCTTGCCGAGGACGGTTGCATTCGCGTACTGTACACGGGCAACGTGAAGCTATCCGATGCGGACGGGACGTACGACTACGTTAATACCGGCCGCCGCGCCGATACTGTTTATGTCGAGAGCGTCGATGGTCTTGCCGGTCGGGAGTTCAGCCAAAAGCGTGTGGTGCTGTCTTCCGAGGATTATCCCGAGGATTTGACCTGTCACGTGCGCGACCCCAAGGTGTGGCGTGACTCGGACGGGCGTTATCACATGGTGCTGGGCGCGCGTCGTCGCGTGGATGGTCCGCATGTCGAGAGCCGTTTTTGTGCGATGCACGGTGAGGGTGCCGGGCGCGATGTGGGCGAGATCCTGGTGTATGGCTCGGCCGATATGCTGAGCTGGGAGCTTGAGAACCGCGTGTCTACGCCCGAGCGTTTTGGCTTTATGTGGGAGTGCCCCGGCTATATTGAGCTCGATGCGAATGTCGATACCGCTGCATTTTTGTCGTTCTCGCCCCAGGGCCTTGAGGGCGGTCGTTGGGATCGCGGCAATGTGTATGCCGCTGGCTACATGCCTGTATCGGGCGACATTACGGGTGGCAAGGACGCTTATGAGCTGGGCGAGTTCCGCCTGTGGGACGCCGGTTTTGACTTCTATGCGCCGCAGGAGTTCACGGCCGAGGACGGTCGCCATATTCTAATCGGCTGGATGGGCATGCCCGATGAGCCGACCTATGGCAACGCACCGACCGTGGTGTGCGGCTGGCAGCACTGCATGACGGTGCCGCGCGAGCTTACGGCCGGTGACGGCGGCGTGGTGCTGCAGCAGCCGACGCGCGAGATCGAGCGCCATTATGCCTCGGTGCGTGTGGGGGAGGGCTCGTTGGAGGTTGCCGGCGATACCTGCTTTGACGTTGTTGTCGACGGCGTCCACCGCGCGTTTACCACAACCGTTGATGGCGAGCTAAGGCTGTCGTTTATGCCTGCCGAGGGCGAACTGCCCGCGCGCTTTGAGATGCGATTTACCGATGAGAGCCGCGCTTCTGCCGGCTGCGGTCGCACCGTGCGCTGGGAGCCCGTCGACGAGGTTCGTAACGTGCGCATTGTTGGCGATGTTTCGTCGGTCGAGGTGTTTGTGAACGATGGCGCGCTCGTGTTTTCGACACGCGTCTATCCTGAGGCCTATGGCGTGACCGTTGACGCTCCGGGCGCGAACGTGACCTATCACACGCTCAACATCTAGGCGATTGGTCGTCTATCGGCGCTATACTGCAGCCGTTGCCCACGATGCGGGGAACATCCGCATCGTGGGTTTTTGCTTGTGAAGGGACGGTGCTGCGTGGACGTGCAACAGCTAGAAGAGGCCTGGGCTTTGAGGACCGGCGCGCGTGAGGTGCATCTATTTGCTGCCCGGCACGTGCCGGCAGCGCTTTCGCTGCTGGGTATTGTGCGTCCTGGTGACCGCCTGGTGGCCTTTGCAGATGACTTTACCGAAGCGTTTGCGCACGGCTTTGATGGCTGCGACGTGGCTATGGTGGGCGAGGCGTCGGTTGCAGCGTTTGCTGCTGCGTCCGAGGGCTTTGATGCTTCGTTTGATGCCGAGGGGTCGCACCTGTGGTGGTTTGTGAACTCTATCGGCGGGTTTGGTCTGCGCGTTCCCGACCTTCGCGCTCTGGGCCGCGCGGCGCGTGAGGCTCATGCGCTGCTGGTTGTGGACAACACCGTGTCGTCGGCTTTTGGCTGCGATCCGCTGCGGCTGGGTGCCGTGCTGTCGCTCGAGGCGTTCGACCGCGTGTGTGCTGGTAAGGCACCGTGCAAGCTCGTTGCCGCTTCGGTGGCGCGCTCGCAGCTCAAGCGCCATCGTGTGGATGCTGCCGCCGAGTGCGCGTATACCCTGCTTGAGGGGTGCGGCTCGTCGGCGCTCGACCTTTCTACCGAGGAGGCCGACGTGCTGGAGCGCGGGCTTTCCTCGTTTAACACCCGCATGCAAGCGCATTTCGACCGCGCCCGTGCGCTGGCCGAGTATCTGGCCGCCAACGAGATGGTGCGCAACGTGTGCTATCCCGGGCTGAACTCGCATCCCGACCATGCGGTTGCAACGGGAATCCTCGAGCATGGTTTTGGCCCGGCAGTTGAGTTTGACCTTATCAAGCTTAGCGCAGGAGAGCTGTTCGACGCTTTGCCGGGGGAGTTTCGCACATCGCCTGCCGGCGGCGCAACGACGCGTCTTTCGGCCCCACGCGGCAAGCAGGGGAGCACCATCCGCCTCTTCGCCGGTACCGACAACCCACTGGTTGTAGCGTCAACCCTAGACAACGCCCTTCGCAACTAGCTAAATCATCCTCAACTCCATAAGTTGCGGTGAAATAGGGATTGATTTACGGCTTTATCGGCATAAACAGTCCCTATTTCACCGCAACTTATGAGAAGGGGTTGTGCAGCTAAAAAAGCTCCGTCTCAAATTGGCTACTCTTTGATGCTGGCGATGAGGTCGTTGGCTTTGGTGGCGATGACGTTGTTGATCTCGCCCTGCAACGTCTCGTAGACTTCGATGGCTCGCTCGCCGGCGGGGGTGAGCGTGGATCCGCGGGCGCCGTCGCGCTCGATGAGCTTGCAGCCCAGCTGGCCTTCGGCTTCGTTTACAATGCGCCAGGCCTTGGAATACGCCATACCCATGCTCTTGGCGGCGCGGTTGAGCGAGTGCTCGCGGGCGATACCCTGCAGCAGCAAGACACAGCCGTGTCCAAACACGCCCGGCAGATCTTTGTCGCACGCTTGAATGACCAACTTTGCCGTCGTCTTGTACTCCATACGCTCCACGTCTCCCCGCTAAAGTGTTTGCTGGGCAAACGCAAAGCCTGCGTCAAACCCTCGTGTGCTCTTCTTAAATCATGCATTGTAGCAGTCAAAGTGCGTTAAGATACTTCCCCAGTATTGGGCGCCCAAGGTTGGGCTGGGTCCTACGAGGCCTGCAGCCGACCGGTCGCATGGAAAAAGGAGAAACATGGCTACGTTCTTTCCCGGTGAGTCCCACACGTTTTCGGAGTATCTGCTGGTCCCTGGTTACTCGTCCTCGCAGTGCATCCCCAACAACGTCTCTCTTAAGACGCCGCTGACCCGCTTTAAGCGCGGTGAGAAGCCGGCAATCACCCTGAACATCCCCATGGTTTCCGCCATCATGCAGTCTGTTTCGGGCGTCGACATGGGTGTCGCGCTCGCTACCGAGGGTGGCCTGTCCTTCATTTACGGTTCCCAGAGCGCCGAGTCCGAGGCCGCTATGGTCAAGGCCGTCAAGGATCACAAGGCCGGCTTCGTTCAGTCCGATTCCACCCTGACCCCCGACATGACCATGGAGCAGGTCATCGAGCTCAAGGAGAAGACCGGTCACTCCACCATGCCGGTCACCGACGACGGCACTCCCAAGGGTAAGCTCCTGGGCATCGTCACCAGCCGTGACTATCGCCCCAGCCGCGATGACCACCAGACGAAGGTCTCTGAGTTCATGACCCCGCGTGAGCAGCTCATCGTGGGCGACAAGAACATCAGCCTCAAGGTCGCTAACGACGTCATCTGGGACAACAAGCTCAACGCCCTGCCCATCGTCGACGATAACGATCACCTCATGGGCATCGTCTTCCGCAAGGACTACGACAGCCACAAGACCAACCCCAACGAGCTGCTCGACGGCGACAAGCGCTACATGGTCGGCGCCGGTATCAACACCCGCGACTATGCCGAGCGCGTGCCGCTGCTCATCGAGGCTGGTGCCGATGTCCTGTGCATCGACTCTTCCGAGGGCTTCAGCGAGTGGCAGAAGCGCACCATCGAGTGGATCCGCGCCAACTACGGCGAGGACGTCAAGGTCGGTGCCGGTAACGTTGTCGACGCCGAGGGCTTCCGCTTCCTGGCCGACTGTGGTGCCGACTTCATCAAGGTCGGTATCGGCGGCGGTTCCATCTGCATCACCCGTGAGACCAAGGGTATCGGCCGTGGCCAGGCCACCGCGCTGATCGATGTCTGCCGCGCTCGCGACGAGTACTACGAGGAGACCGGCGTCTACGTGCCCGTGTGCTCCGACGGCGGCATCGTTTATGACTACCACATGACGCTCGCCCTTGCCATGGGTGCCGACTTTATGATGCTGGGCCGTTACTTCGCCCGCTTCGACGAGAGCCCGACCGAGCGCGTCAACGTCAATGGCCAGTACATGAAGGAGTACTGGGGCGAGGGTTCCGCGCGTGCCCGCAACTGGCAGCGCTACGATCTGGGTGGCGCCGCGAAGCTCAGCTTCGTCGAGGGCGTCGACTCCTACGTTCCCTACGCCGGTTCCCTCAAGGACGGTGTGGGCGGAACGCTCTACAAGGTCAAGTCCACGATGTGCAACTGCGGTGCCCTCTCGATCCCCGAGCTCCAGGAAAAGGCACGCCTGACCCTGGTGAGCTCGACCTCCATCGTCGAAGGCGGCGCCCACGACGTAGTCGTCAAGGATTCCCAGCAGTCCGTATCTTATCGATAAGGTAAGAGCCTCACATAAAGGTTGAGTTTCAACCACGTTATTTAGATAAAGCGAGATGCCTGCAAGTTGCAGGCATCTCGCTTGTTGTATTTGCTATCATCAGTCAAGTTAACCTTAGGGTCGGTCGGCTTGGCTTTGTTCGCTACAAGTTCCGCACGCAAAGAAGAGCACTTAATGTGCTCTTCGTCTTGCGCAGGACTGTCCGCAGTAGCGAACAAAGCCAAGCCGCCCGACCCCAGCTAAGATTAAAGGAGCTGATATG
>CATYIV010000043.1 GCA_958407465.1 uncultured Collinsella sp.
CCTGCCGAGACGCCGGTCACAGTCGAAAGAATCAGGCTCATGTACTCGGCCTTCTTCTCCTCGGCCATCTCGTCCTGGTTCATACGCACCTCGCGAAGGGCGCGGACCTGGGCGATGGACAGGGCGTCGACGTAGGGGTTGCGCACGCGGACGGCGCAACCGAGCACGCGGCGACGCTGCAGCGGCCACTCATCACCGACGATGGCAAGGACCCACTTACGCGTGAGCTGCATCTCGGTGAAGACCTTCTCGGACAGATCCTGGCGATCGCCCAGGTGCAGATACATCTTGGCGATGCGCTGGTCGGTCTTGGCGATCGACATCTCGATGTTGTCGATAAAGGTGCGGAAGAACGGCCACTCCTGGTAGGCAGCCTTGAGCTGGTCAAGATCGCCAAGCTGCTCGCAGGCGGTGCCCAGACCGTACCAAGCGGCCAGGTTAATGCGCGCCTGGCTCCAGCTGAAGATCCACGGGATGGTACGCAGGTCGTCGAGCGACTTGGCACCCAAGCCGCGCTTGGCGGGACGCGAGCCGATCGGCAGCAGACCGACCTCGGTCAGCGGCGTCACGGTCGAGAACCATGGCGTAAAGTCCTCGGTGTTCAGCAGGTCCAGATAGCGCTCGTGGCTTGCGGTGTTGAGCTTCTCGGCCATATCCCAGAACTTCTGCGTGGTCTCGGTGTTGGTCTTCTCGACACTCGGGGCCGACTGCAAAAGCGTTGCGGCAGCAACGGACTCAACATGGCGCTGAGCCAGCGTGCGGTTACCGTAACGGGCAAAGATAACCTCGCCCTGCTCGGTAAGCTTAAAGAAGCAGTTGACCGAACCCTTGGGCTGCGCCAGCACGGCCTTGTTGGCCGGGCCGCCGCCACGGCCCACGGCACCGCCGCGACCGTGCATGAGCACCAGGTCGATATCGTTCTTCTCTGCCCACTTGGCGATGCGCTCCTGCGCGGAGTGCAGCGCGAGCATGGCCGTGGTAGGACCGGCATCCTTGGAAGAGTCGGAATAGCCCAGCATGACCTCCATGCGGCGGTTGGTCTGGGCAAGGCGCTTTTGCACCACGGGCAGCGTAAGCATCTGATCGAGCACGTCGACGCAGCCCTCGAGGTCCTCGAGCTGCTCGAACAACGGGATCACGTCGAGCTCGGGGACATCCTCCTCGTGTGCAAAGGACAGGTGCGCCAGCTCAAAGACGTCGGCCACATGCTGAGCGCTCTTGGTAAACGAGATGATGTAGCGGTGCGCCATCTTCTTGCCGTAGCGCTTTTGGATGGAGCCGATAGCGCGGAAGGTATCGATGACCTCGCGCGTCATGGGCTGCAGGTCGCCATGGATACCGTTCTCGTGGATATCCTTAAGGGCGCGGGCATGCACCACGGAGTGCTGACGGAACTCCATCTCGACCATATGGAAGCCGAAGGACTCGACCTGCCAGATGATGGTCTGGACCGGGCCGTAGGCAGCACGGACGGCACCGCAGGCGGCCAGCGAGCGCTGGACGACGCGCAGGTCCTCCAGGAACTCATCGGCGCTGTGGTACATGGTGTCGGTGATACGACGGACGGTGGCGTTCAGGCGGTCGGCCATGACGAGCATGACGGCGCGATGCGGCTCGTGCTCGGAGATCAGCTCGGCGCGGGCCGTGTAACGAGGGCTCATCTCGACCTGATGGTTCCACAGGTTAATGAGCTCGGCCGACGGCTTGCTGTAGGTAGCCTCGAGCGTGAGGTTGCGGCCGATGTGGCGGCACTTGTCCTCGAGCTTGAGCACCATGTGCGTAAAGTACTTGGCGGCGACCTCACGGCTCACCTTGGCGGTGACGTTGGGGTTACCGTCGCGGTCGGAACCGATCCAGCTGCCGGGATGGAAGAACGCCGGGCACAGCGGCGGCACAGTACCGGCCTTGTCGCCCAGCACCCAATCGTCAAAACGACGATAGATAACGGGGATAACGTCGAACAGCGTGTTATCGAAGATGTCGATGATGGTATCGGCTTCCTCGACCGGCGTGGGCTTCTTGAGCGCGATGGGACTCGTACGCACCAGGGCGTCGATCTCCTGCAGCATATGGCGCTCGTTCTCCACCAGGTCGGAGCCGCCCAGACGCGGACGCTCCTCCAGCAGGTTGGAGATACGGCGGATCTTGCCCTCGACGGCCTTACGACGGGCCTCGGTGGGATGTGCGGTAAAGACAGGGTGGAACTCGAGCTTGTCGAGCAGCTCGTTGGCACCCTCGACACCCAGCTCATTCACCAGCTGGTGATAGGCAACGGTAAGCTCGTTGGCAGGATCGACCTCGGTATCGGTCGACGCACCGGCCTCGCGCTCGCGCAGCTGCGCCACACGGTAGTTCTCCTCCGACAGGTTTGCCAGATGGAAAAAGCTCGTAAAGGCGCGAACGATGACCTGCTGCTTATCGAGCGGCAGGCTGTCGATCAAATCGACGACCTCACGAAATGCCACGGCAGTGGGCTCGTCGGCGGTGGGCACGCCCTGCTCGTCGACGGCTTCGTCGGCAGCGCAGGTACCGGGGTTGCCGGCATTGACCACAATCTCGGCTGTCAAAATCTTGTCGAACAGGTCCGCGATCTCGGGATCATACTCGCTAAGCACACGGCGCTCCAGGCGCAAGAACAGCGCCAGATTGTCGCGCAGCTCCTCGGGGATCTCGATCTCGGCGAGACGCTCCCTGGACTCGGCATTCGAGCCGATTCGGTTAACGAGGCGGTTGACCACGGCAGCGACGCGCGCCGCGGCTTCGGGTACAGACTGGTTGCTTAGGTTCTCAGCCACGTTTCCTCCCATTCCTCCTTCTATGCACGTAACATGCGGTATTCATTATAGGCGCTTGAGAAATACTTTCGACACTGATTGCGCTTTACCACACAAAAGTATTTTCTGCATTGCAAAGGTTTTTGCCCTAAATGGTCGTATTTCTCGGTGGGCGGCATACGTAAACGGGGGCATTCCGCATAAAAGCGAAACACCCCCGTAACAATCGCTCTCCATGAGCAGGGCACGTTAGCAGGCCCGAAGCTCAAAAAGATGCGCTACAGGCGCTCGCGAACCGCCTCGACGACGTTGTCCAGATCGGCGAGCACCTCGTCATGGCTCTGCATGTCGCGCACTTTGACCTTGCCGGCGGCAAGCTCGTCGCCACCCAGGACCAAGATGAGCTTGGCGCCTACCTTATCGGCTTGCTTAAACTGGGCCTTGAGCGAACGACCCTGATAGTCGGCCTCGGTCACGATACCTGCGGCGCGAAGCTCCTGCGTAATGGCAAAGACGTTCTGACGCAGCTCCTTGCCGGCGTTGGCGACATAGACGCACGGGGCCTCATCGGCACCCAAATCGCTGCCAAAGGCCTGCAGGGCCAGCAGGGCGCGCTCAAAACCGACAGCAAAGCCGACGCCCGCCGTGGGCTTGCCACCCTCGAGCTCGACCAGGCCATCGTAGCGGCCGCCGCCGCCGATGGAGCCGACGCCGGCGCCAGGGGCCTCGACCTCAAAGACAGTACGGGTGTAGTAGTCCAGGCCGCGCACCAAGGTGGGATCCTCGACATACTCGATACCGGCGGCATCCAGATAGCGCTTGACCTGCTCGTAGTGCTCGCGGCACTCATCGCACAGGTTGTCACCCATCAGCGGAGCCTCGGCCATGATCTCGCGGCAGTGGTCGTTCTTGCAGTCGAAGGCACGCAGCGGGTTGAGCTCGGCGCGCTCGCGGCACTCGTCACACATCTCGTCTGCGTGATCGAGGATGAACTGCTTGACCTGCTCGCGGTAAGCCGGACGGCACTGGGCGTCACCCATCGAGTTGATGAGCAGACGAAGCTTGGAAAGATCGAAGCCCAGGCGCTTGTAGAACTCCATGAGCATGATGATGCACTCGGCGTCTGCCGCCGGATCGGGAGCGCCGAGCCACTCGATGCCCACCTGGTGGAACTGGCGCAGGCGGCCCTTCTGGGGACGCTCGCCGCGGAACATGGCCTCGGCGTAGTAAGCCTTAAACGGCGTGGAGCCCTGGGGCACCAGATTGTTCTCGACGACGGCGCGCACCACGCCGGCCGTGCCCTCGGGGCGAAGTGCCAGGCGCTGCTTGGGCTTGAGTTTGGTGTCGGTGCCCTCGGTAAAGACGCGCTCCAGGTTGGCACCGCTGAACACGCGGAACATTTCCTTGCGCACGACGTCGGTCGACTGGCCGATACCGTGGACAAACACGTCAACCTGCTCGATCGCGGGCGTCTCGATGGGTTTAAAACCAAACGGCTCGAACACGCCGGCCGCAATCTGCTGCATCTTTTGCCAGGCGCGCATCTCGGCGCCGATAAGGTCGCGGGTTCCCTCCGCCTTCTGTGCCTGCATGGGCAAACACCTTTCTTTTGTATCGCGTCATAGGTAGTGGACATTATACGGCACAAAGCAGCAACGCGGCGGCGCGCCTGACCGAACGAGGGTATGGGGACTCGTTCGGCCAGACGCGCCGCCGCGGACGAAGCGGACAAGCGGCGATGCGCTTTGGCCTACCTACTCCCCCGCCACGCTCGCGCGCAGCTTGGCGGCGATGGGCTCGGATGCCAGCAGGAACACGAGCATGACCACGGAGCACGCCAGGCACACGATCCAGGTGCTCGCAAAGGAGCCCGAGACGGCAAAGAGCACATAGACCTGCCAAAGCTCACCCACAAAGCTCATGCCCGCGAGCACCGTCGAGGTGGCGATAACGGTAAGCGAGCCCAATACGCGGCCACTCACCTTATCGGCAACATGGCCGATAACGAGCGAACCCACGACACTCACCACGGTGGAGATGGCATTGGAGATGTTGTACTGCGCAAGGGAAATGCCCAGGTCGCTGACGATCAGCGGCTGGAACAGGCTCATGCAGTTGACGAAAATCGTGTAGCACGTGGCCATGATCACGAAGCCGGAGGTCACAACGAGCCAGCCGGGGAAGAACTTACGCTGCTGGGACATACTGCTCCTTATTTAACAAACGAATAGCCGGCGCCGGGCGCCGGTAGTGCCCAAGATTGCCTTGAAAGACAAGGGCATAGGCCTTACGGCCATGCCCGCAGGCTTGAAAGGCAAGGTTGGGTGCTACCGGTGGTCGGCGATATAGCCCAAAGCGACGGCGGTATAGGCCGCGGCGCCGAGAGGAAGCTCGGCATCGTTAAAACGTGCCTTGGGATGGTGCTGGGCAAAGTGTTCGTCCGTGTCGGTTACGGCCGCGCCCACGGTAAAGTACGCACTCGGAATCTCGCTCGAGATAAGCGCAAAGTCCTCACTCGCCATGGCATGGAAAAGCGGCAAGAAAGCCACCTTGGGCAGCACTGCGCCCACGTAGCCAAGCGACGCCTGAGTCATATCGCTGTCGAGTACAAGCGGCGGAACATCCGAAAGCGTCTCGATGGTCGCCGGCGTACGATATGTTGCGGCAACGCCGTTAACGACCTCCGCGATGCGGGTCTTTAGGTGCTCCATGAGCTCAACATCAAAGCCGCGCAGCGTTCCCTCAAGCACGCAGGTGTCGGGGATGACGTTGGCCGCCAAGCCGCCGGCAAACTTACCAACGGTAAGTGCGACTTCCTTGGCCGCCGGCACCTCGCGGGAGATGAGCTCCTGAAGTGCCAGATGCACATGCACGCCGGCCGTGATGGGGTCGATGCAAATCTCGGGGCTCGAGCCATGGCCGCCCTTGCCTTGAAGCGTGATGCGAAAACCGTACACGCCCGAGAGCGCCGGGCTGCCGTAGAGCGCCAAACCAAGCGGCGACTGGCTATTGACATGCATGGCAAAGGCGACCTGAGGACGCGGGTTCTGCAGCAGACCGTCGGCGATGGCGGCGCGGGCACCCTCAAAGGTTTCCTCGCCCGGCTGGAACAGCAACTTAACCGTGGCGTTGGCATCAACAAGCTCTGCCTCGCGCGCTTTGAGCATACGAGCCGCACCAAGCAGCGCCGTCGCGTGCATATCGTGACCGCAAGCGTGCATGCAGCCGTTGGTGGATGCAAAGGGCTCGCCGGATTCCTCGGCAACGGGCAGGGCGTCCATGTCGCCACGGAGCATGATGACCGTACCGGCCTGCTCATTCGTGCAGACGCCATTACCCTGGGCCGCGGCGGCACCGGCGCCGACAAGGCCCACAACGCAGGAACCATCGACGAGCGTGGCAAACGGGATGTCCATCTCGGTCAGGCGCGCTTGGATATACGCAGAGGTCTGTGGGAGGCTATTACCCAGCTCGGGCATCTGGTGTAGATCGTGTCGCCACGCAGCGAGCTCGTCTGCAAAAGCCTGAGCTTCTGCAACAAGACCGTCACCGATAGCGGTCTGCACCGCTGCGGTGGCCTTGGGCGCTGATTGCGGTTGAAGATCGGACAAAGCTGGTGCCATAGATGCCCTCCAGTATCGTTTTTGCAGCAAGCACTTTGATAGCATAAAGTGCAAGGTACTACTTTAAGGGCGAGGCATAAAAAATGCCGCCCCGGGAGGGCGGCGCAACAAGTTGTTTACAATTGCGGGCGCGGCTTTCGACGCAAAAAATCGAAGTGAGTCTCGCTCAAGATAATCGACAGGAAGATGAGCGCGAAGCCGGCGAGCAGGCGCGAGGTGAGCGCCTCCCCCATCAGCAGCACCGAGAACAGCACACCCGAAGGCGACTCCATCGAAAGGAGCAGCGAGCCCGTCGAGGCCGGGACATGCGCCAGGCCGACGTTTTGGATGAGCAGAGCCACGCATGTGCAGCCCACCGAGAGAAACGCCATCGCAGTGATAAAGCTCGGCGTCCACACGGACAGAGGCGCTTGGGTCTCGAATAGCAGCGACGTTGCCAGGCTCAGCACGCCGTTGCCCACAAACATCCAAAACGTGATGACGTTGATGTCCATTTTGCGACCGTACTTGGCAGTCACCGCCATCTGGATGGCGAAAAAGACCGCACCCGCCAGCGTAATGACGTCACCGATGTTGAATTCAACGCTATCGAGCGCCACCAAACCAATGCCCGCCAAGCACAGCAGTGCCGCGCCCAGGTTATAGCGGGTGAGTTTTTCGCCGCTCAGAAAATAGCTCGCGAACGGCACAAGGATGCAGTACGTGCCCGTCAAAAAAGCATTCTTGCCCGCCGTAGTATGTGCCAGACCGACCGTCTGCAACGCATAGGCCGCCCACATGAGCACGCCCATACTCAGGCCAACGATCAGGTTGCGAGCGTTGAAATGTGCAATGATGCGCTTGTGGAAGACGGCAAACATGACCAACGCTGCGGGCAGAAAGCGTACATAGAGCAGCTCGAACACCGGAATGGTGTCGAGCGCATCCTTCATAGTGGTAAAGGAGTAGCCCCAGATAATCGCCACCGAAAGCAGCAGAACTTTCCAGAACAGCGGCGAGCGAGCGCCGGCGCCGCGGGAGGTGCCGCCCGCGCCTAGGTCCTCGCGAGCAACAGGGCTATCGGGCAAGTTTTCGATTTCGTTGGCAGCGTATTGGGCCATGGAACATCCTCACACTCAAACTGGGCGTGGTGTCCGCACGCGTAAGGCTGCGTGCCGCCTCATGGTCAAATAAAAACGGGACGCGCCGGACCCCCGGCACGCCCCGCTACTGTAGCAACAACCAAGCAACCCGTGCAATCCAGCCCACTAAAGCGTTTTGTTCCGCCGTTCTACCGAACGGCGGACCGGCCGACGCTGCGCGAGCCGCATTCACACCAATCTGACGTTCAATTTCAAGGGCGCGACCAGAAGGTCAGCGCCCTTTCATTTCACGTCACCTTGGCGCAAATGCGGCTCGCTCGCTGACATTGCCGCAGCATCAGCGTTTACATTGTTGCTCTAGATTAATTTAGTACTCTCCAGCTTTTCGATGATCCAGTCGTTAGCTTTGATAACCGGACGGCGGAAGACGACGCCCAGGGCCAGCGACGGAATCAGGTAGCTCGCCAAGATACCCAGCTCAATCCAGTACTCCATATGGTAGGCACCGGCCATGGCGGCGTGCATGGCGTTGATGCCGTGAGTAAACGGCAGGAACGGGTAGATCGCCTGGAACACGGGGGCGGTCATCTCGATGGGGAACGTACCGCCCGAACCGCCGACCTGCATGACCAGCAGCACGACGGCGAGGGCCTTGCCGATATCTCCAAACGATACCGTAAGCGTGTAGACGATATTGGAGAACACTAGACTCGCGACCCAGCCCGCCAGCACAAACTGCAGGGGATTGTCGCACTGGATGCCAAAGAACAGAATGTCGCCCGCGCACACGAGCGTTGCCTGCAGCAGAGCCAGACCGCCAAAGAACAGGTAGCGACCCAGGTAGATCTCGTGCAGGCGCACGGGGATGAGCTCGTTGATAAGCTCATCGTCAACCGAAACCTTCATCATGGCCGCCAGTACGATCGAGCCGACCCATAGCGACAGAATCGTGTAGAACGGCGCCATAGCCGAGCCGTAGTTGCGGATCGGATAGACCGGCTTGCGATCGAGCGCAACGGGGCCGGAAAGCGACACGGCGAGGCCCTCGGGGTCGCTGCCAATCATTGTCTTAATCATGGCCAGGTCACCCGAGATCAGAGCGCTATCAAGCTCGTCCTTAAAGGCACTGATCTTGTCCGACGCCTCGCCCAGCTGATTGGAAGCCTTGTTGACCAGCTTTGCAGCCTTGGAGAGACCCTTCGCGAGCGAACCAGAGGCGTCGGTCAGACCGCTCACGGCGCTATCCAAGTCACCCGAGATACCGTTCAGGGAATCCAGAACGCCCGAAATGGTCTTCTTGAGCTCCTTGGCCTTAACCGAGAACGTAGAATCGTAGTCGGACTTGGCACCCGAGATACCCGCCTTGGCATCGGCGATGGCCTGGTCGACCTCGGCACGCGAATTGTTGACCTCCGCCATGCTGCCCGAAAGGGACTTTGCGGTCGCCGTCAGGTCCTTCGCATTGTTACGGTACTCCGCGGCAATTCTGCCCAGCGACGTCGCAGCGGACTTGAGGCCGTCTTTGAGCTTGTCATCACTCACCTGGTCGGCAAGGTTGCGGAGCCGATCGGCCATCGCATCGATATCGTCAGCACGCGTATTGAGCGCCGCTGCGGCTTCGTTGAGCTGAGACACCGTAAGGTCAACATGCTGATTCGCGGCATCGAATGCCTTCGCAAGCTCGGCGGACACGTTGTCGAACGAGCCCGCGCTTCCGTCAATCGCCGCGTCAACGGCATCGCTGGCGGCCTTGAGCGCTTCCTTGGAATCATTGATTCCGTTCTTGGCGTGCTCCATCAGCTGCTTCGTCGACTCATCAACGGTGCCCGTCTGCTTGAGCATGCCACCCGCCGATGTCAACGAATCGGACGTAGAGCTCAAAATGCCCGCGAGTGACGTCGCGCTCGCCTGAACGTCCTGCAGGTCCTCGACCGAATCGCCCAGTGTAGAGGACAGATTGGCGATAAAGTTGCTCACCTGGTCGGTGCTCATATAGTCGAGCAGGCTGGACACGGTCTTAAGGCCGATAGTCGTAATGGTCTTGGTAAAGGTCTCGTTGACCTGGCTCTGGACGGCGCTCGAGCCCTTCTCGGTCACGATCTGTGCGATGGCGTTGGCCTTCTGGTTCTCATAGAACTCGATATCGGCGTGCTTCACGTCGGTCGAGAAGAGCGTCATCATGTCTGCGCTAAAACTTTTAGGGATAACAACGGCCGCATAGTATGCGCCCGACTTAACGCCCTCAATCGCCTTATCGCGGTCGTTGAGGACGACCCAGTCGAAGTTCTCGTTGCCGCGCAGGGTGGCGGTTACGTTTTCGCCCACGTTGACCTCGACGGGAATCAGATCGCTCTCGTAGCCCTCGTCAGTGTTGACCACTGCAATTTTAAGGTTGCCGGTATTGCCGTAGGGATCCCAGCTTCCGGCGATGTTAAACCACGCGTACAGGCACGGCACGATGATCAGGCCCATCACAACAACCAAGCCGATCACGGAGCGGGACACGTTTTGGACATCGCGCTTAAACAGGTGCAGGATGTTTTTCATTTATGCCTCACCTCCTTTAGAGTGCTTGCCAAGCGGGGTGGTGTCCCCGTCGTTTCCGCTTACGTTGTCAACGTCGTCGACATCTTGAGCCTTACGATGCGCACCGATATGCGGCAGACGGCTCGTGGGCTGTTCGCTGTCCTTGGTGCCCCGCTCGCTGGCGTTGAGACCAAACATGCGACGGGCAGCAGGGATGGCAGCCGTGTGCTCGCGCATCTCGCGGCGAAGGTCCTCGTCCGAAAGCGCCGAGATACGCATCTGGGTATTGAGGCTCGCACGGATGTACTCGATGTTGATGAGCCAGCCACAGATGGCGATAACCGAAATGATCCAGATAACGAGCAGGATAATCTTGCCGTTATTGTCGATATCGAGCACCGTCGAGAGCACAAAGAGCAGGACCTGCACGCCTACCACGGCAGCAAAACCGCCCTTGATGTAGTACGGGTAGCGATGCTCAAACGCCACGGCATGATCGAGCAGCTCGCGACGGTACGAATCGGAATCGAGCATGACGCGCATGGCCGTGCGCAGCGAATAGCGCTGGCGCGGCAGGTCGTTGGACTCGCAGATCATGAGGCCCGTCGTGGAAAGCTGCTTATCAAAGAGCAGGTTAAGGTTGAGCAGCAGCGGACGCAGCTGCAGGCCGATAAAGAGCGCCACGATCAAGAACACGCCCAGAATGCACAGGTTGAACAGGTAGTTGAACGAATACATGCCGCCGACCGTCTCGCGCAGCAGATTGATGCCGTAGGTAAAGGGCAGCAGCGGGTGCAGCCACTGGAAGAAGCCGGGCATCATCTCGATGGGGTACATGCCCGACGAACCCGGGATCTGCACGATGACGAGAATGACGCCGATAGCCTTGCCGATATGCTTAAACGTGGTGGACAGCGCATAGATGATATTGACGTAGGTGAACGAAATGGCGATGCCGCCCAGCACGAACAGCAGCGGGCTGACGCACTGCACGCCAATCACCAGATCGCCTACCGTAACGATGATGGCCTGCAACGCGCCCAGGATCACCAGGAGCAACCAGCGGCCAAAGTAGCCCTGACGCGCGGTAAAGCTGCCGATGCCTTCGCGATCGACCTCGAGCTTGTAGATGGCGATAAGCACGTAGCCGCCCACCCAAAGCGCCAGGTTGGTATAGAACGGGGCAATGCCCGAGCCGAAGCTCTTAACCGGATAGATCGACTTGGACGCGAGCTCAACCGGAGATGCCATGAAATCTGCCACGTCATTGACATCGACGCCCATCAGATCGGCCAGCTCGCCCATGGACTCGGAGGTCTGCAGCGCCGCGATGTCATTGGCGGCGGTTGCAAGCTTGTCCTGGACCTTGGCAAGCGAGGAATCGGTCTGGGACAGCGTGGTCTTGGCCTGGCCGAGCGTAGCGCTAAGCTGCGCCAACGTGCCGCGCGCATTTGCAAGTGTAGGTGTCATACCCGAGACGATACCGGTCAGGTCGCCCGAAACGGCAGCAAAAGAGTCGAGCGCGCTCGAGGCCTTCGGCAGCGCGTTTTGGCCCAAGTCCGTCTGGGCTTGGCCAAGGTTGGTCGCACCGGTATGAATTGCGTTATTGATAGCGTCACTGGCACCCGAAACAGCCGCTGCGTCATTCGCCATGGCGCTCGACTGCGCGGACAGACCGTCCTTGATGCTCTGAAGCTTTTCATTCTGCTCTCGAAGCAAATCGATGGTCGATACAATGCGCGCGTCAATTTCCTCGGAACCTGTCGACGTGTCATTGGCGAGAATCTCCAAGTGCCCGATAACGGCCTTATTGTGGTCGATCGTCGCTTGAAGAGACTCGAGCGAGTTGTCGATACGGGTGGTCGTAGATGTGACCGCGCCCGTCAGCTTGCCGATGGCAGCGTTCGCAGAGGCCGACGTCTTGGTGAGCGCAAGGCTGCCTTCCGAGAGCGCCTTGGAGAGCGAGGTGATGGAGTTGCCCGCCGTGGTGCGAGCTTCGCTCAGCAGGTCGTTGCCCTGGGAGATCGCCTGCGTCAGCGACGGTGCCTGGCCTTGCAAGCCGGCAAGTGCCGCATCAGCCGAGGCGATAGCGCCGCTCGTCTTATCGATGGCGGCATTCATATCGCCAATCGAATCGCGCACCTCGCCCAAGGTGTCGGACGCCTCGGACACCGAACTTGCCAGCGAGTCCTGAGTCTGGGTTGCCTTGTCCTTTAAATCGACACCGGCATCCTTGGCGATACCGGCAACAGTCTTGCCTACCGTAGAGACAAATTCCGAGTTGATCTGCTCCTCGATGGTGTTTGCACCGGTATCGGTAACCTTGGGCGCAATGGCGCTCTTCTTCTCATTGACGTAGTACGTGAGCTTGGGCTGATGGTAGTTGCCGTCGAGCATCGAAACCAGGTTATCCGAGAAGTTCTTGGGAATCACGATAGCGGCATAGTACTCGCCGCTCTCGACGCCCTCCTTGGCATCGGCCGTCGAGTCGACGAACGTCCAGCCCAACTGATGATTCTCCTTGAGCTGGTCGACCACTTTGTCGCCAGCGTTGAGCTCACCCACCAAGTCGTTTTGGGTGCCTCGATCGTTGTTGGCGATAGCAATCTTGATGCCTTGGGTGTTTCCATACGGATCCCAGTTTGCCACGATGTTATACCAGGCATACAGCGAGGGAATAACGCACACGCCTAGGGTAACCACCAGGGCGACGGGGTTCACAAGCAGTCGCTTAATGTCGCGCTTAAATATCGCAAAGGACACCTTTGCATTGGATAGTTTGCTGCCGAGACTCACGCTTGGACCATCCATCCTGTCGTTAAATCGAATCGTACTATCGACAACCATTGTAGTAGGCGCTTTAACGTCTCAAAGCACAATGGTGTTGAGTTTTGCGGGTAGCAATATACTACGAAGATGAGTTAACGTACAGATGTACAGTATCCTAAATTTCAGCAGGTCACAAAACCACAACCCGCACAAATTAGCAATTCAAATAGTCATCGGGGACGTTCTTAAACGACTAGTCAAACAAAAACGTCCCCAATGACTACTTAGGACCACGGCAACGTCGATGTTTTGGCAATGCCAGCGAGCGGGCGCCAGAGCGAACAAATTGGCATGAAAAGAGGACGGCATAGACCTTCTGGTCATGCCGTCCTCTTTGAATGACAAGTTGTTCGCTCTGGCGCCCGCGCAGCGTCGACTGGTCCGCCGTTCGTTAGAACGGC
>CATYIV010000044.1 GCA_958407465.1 uncultured Collinsella sp.
GCGGGTGGTTTAAAGCTGGCCGCTGCGCGGCCAGCGGACTAAAGTCTTGAATAAAAAAGAAGTACCGGTTGGAGCCGGTACTTCTTTTGGTACGTTGTTTTTGGCTGTAGCTTTTCGGGTAAGCTTACAGTCCGCAGGCTGCTTTGAGTTCTTCGACTCGGTCGGTTTTCTCCCAGGTGAAGTCGGGGTCTTCGCGGCCGAAGTGACCGTAGGCTGCCGTCTTTTCGTAGATGGGGCGACGCAGGTCTAGGTCGCGGATGATGGCGCCCGGGCGCAGGTCGAACGTCTTCTCCACGGCCTCGACGATCTTGTCCTCGGCAACCTTGGCGGTACCGAAGGTGTCGACCATGATTGAGAGGGGCTTGGAAACGCCGATGGCGTAGGCAAGCTCGACTTCGCAGCGGTCGGCCAGACCGGCGGCGACCACGTTTTTGGCGACCCAGCGCGCGGCATACGCGGCGGAGCGGTCGACCTTGGTGCAGTCCTTGCCGCTAAAGGCACCGCCGCCGTGACGGCCGTAGCCGCCGTAGGTGTCGACGATGATCTTTCGGCCGGTGAGGCCCGTGTCACCCATGGGGCCGCCCACGACAAAGCGACCGGTGGGGTTCACGTAGATGTCGGCGTTGTCCCACGGCATGTTCTCGGCGGCCATGACCGGGGTGATGACGTGCTCTATGAGGTCGGCCTTGATCTTGCCCATGTCCTCGATCTCGGCGGCGTGCTGCGTGGAGATGACGATGGTCGTGACCTCGACGGGCTTGCCTTCCTCGTAGCGCACGGTGACCTGGGTCTTGCCGTCGGGACGCAGGTAGGGCAGGGTACCGTCGTGACGCACGGCGGCCAGGCGCTCGGCCAGGCGGCTTGCCAGGTAGTGTGGCATGGGCATGAGGGTCTTGGTCTCGTTGGAGGCATAACCGAACATCATGCCCTGGTCGCCGGCACCGATCAGGTCGATCGGGTCGGTGGTAGCGCCGGTCTGGGTCTCGAAGGACTCGTCAACGCCCTGGGCGATATCGGGCGACTGCTCGTGGATGAGGCTCATAACGCCGCAGGTATCGCAGTCAAAACCGAACTTGGCACGGTTGTAGCCAATGCGGCGGATAACGCCGCGGGCGATTTCCTGTACGTCGACATAGGCCTGGGTGCGAATTTCGCCGGCGACGATGACGGTGCCGGTGGTCACGAGGGTCTCGCAGGCGCAGCGGACGTTCTCCACGTTGGCAGGCACGCCGTTGGGGGCGATGTAGCCCTGCTCCTGTAGCTCTATTTCTTTGGCGAGGATTGCGTCGAGGACGGCGTCGCTGATCTGGTCAGCGATCTTATCGGGATGACCTTCGGTCACCGACTCCGACGTAAAAACAAAGGACCCGTGTTGGGGCGGGATGGAACGAAGTTCTTCTGACATGATTGTCCTTTCAAAAAACGTGTCCCGGCGACCGTTACCATTCCGCCGGGCTCTCTATGCAAGGGCACATCATAGCGCGTAAATCAAACATTCACACCCTTTCCGCACCTACTCATTGGGGACAGTCTTAAATGACCAGCCTTACCTAAGTGCCGACAGGTTGCCCAAAGAATGGTCATTTAAGACTGTCCCCAATGAGTATCCCCAATGAGTGGGTCGATGCCCTTTGTGCGGAGGTTGCGTTGATGCTTTATACTGGTACGGTTAGACATCCATCCTGCAATCGAGGAGATTTCCATGGCATCAGACGTTCGCGTCCGCTTTGCACCCTCACCGACGGGCAAGCTGCACATCGGCGGCGCCCGCACCGCTATCTATAACTGGGCTTTTGCCCGCGCAAACGGCGGTACGTTCATCCTGCGCATCGACGACACCGATCCCACCCGTTCCACCGACGAGAACACGCAGATCATCCTACGCGCCATGCGTTGGCTGGGTCTTGACTGGGACGAGGGCCCCGAGGTGGGCGGCGACTTTGGCCCCTATGCCCAGACCGAGCGCCTGGACCTGTATAAGCAGGCCGCCCAGCAGCTCTGGGATGAGGGCAAGGCCTATCCCTGCTTCTGCACCAAGGAGCAGCTCGAGGCCGACCGCAAGGCCGCTCAGGAGCGCAAGGACCCCTTCCAGGGCTATCAGCGCCGCTGCCGCGATCTTGATCCCGAGGAGGCCCGCCGCCGCATCGAGGCCGGCGAGCCCTACGTCCTGCGCATCAAGGTGCCCGAGGACCGCGGCGACGTCGTCATTCACGACGCCGTCCATGGCGAGGTGACCTTTGACGCCAAGGAGCTCGACGACTTTGTCATCTTCCGCTCCGACGGCACGCCCACGTACAACTTCGCGACCGTCGTCGACGACGCCATGATGAAGATCACCCACGTCATCCGCGGCGACGACCACCTGTCCAACACCCCGCGTCAGGTCATGGTTTACGAGGCCCTCGGTGCGCCCGTGCCTACGTTCGCCCACATCTCCATGATTCTGGGCGCCGACGGCAAGAAACTCTCCAAGCGCCACGGCGCTACCTCGGTGGAGGAGTACCGCGACGCCGGCTACCTGTCCGACGCCTTCGTCAACTACCTGGCGCTGCTCGGCTGGTCGCTCGACGGCGAGACCACGATCATCCCGCGCGATGTCCTGGCCAGCAAGTTCTCGCTCGATCGCATCTCCAAGAACCCGGCGACCTTTGACCCCAAGAAGCTCGATTGGGTCAACGCTGAGTACATCAATGGCATGTCCGATGCTCAGTTTGCCGACGAGATCATGGTCCCCGAGCTGCACGAGGCGGGTCTCATCGAGGGCAATGTCGAGTACGGCGAGGATTGGATCGATGCGCTTGCCGCCATCGTCAAGCCGCGCACCAAGATGCCGACCGACGCCGTGACCGTCGCCGCTCCCATCTTCGCTACGGCCGAGACGCTCGAGTATGACGAGAAGTCCGTCAACAAGGGCCTGGCCAAGGAGGGCATGGGTGCCATTCTGGATGCCGCCAAGGCCGCGCTCGAGGGCGTGGACGAGTGGACGGCTGCCAACATCGACGCCGCGCTTGAACCGCTGCCCGAGCAGATGGACCTTAAGAAGCGCGTGGTGTTCCAAGCCGTGCGCGTTGCCGTCTGCGGCAACATGGTGAGCCCTCCGCTGGGCGAGACCATGGCACTCGTCGGCCGCGACGACTGCCTGGCGCGCATCGACCGCGCCCGCACGATGGCACTGTAGCAGCCGTGTAAACGCACGTATCCGAGCCCCGTTCACCCCGAGCGGGGCTCTTGTTTCTGAAGACGAATGGGATGGGAGGTGCTGGGGCCATGGCCGAGCAACTGTCGCTGTTTGGTTCGCCGGAACCGGAGGAGGCTTCGAAGCCCGCGGCTCCTGCCGCCGCCCCGGCGCAGCCCGGGCCCGCACCCGAACCCGTCGCCGCCTATGCGAGCGTGGTTCTCGACATCCCGACGCGTGCGCTGTCCGAGCCGTTTGCTTACGGCATTCCGCAATCCCTCGCCAACGAGGCCCAAGTCGGGTCTACGGTCCTGGTCCATTTTGGCAACCGTGCGGCCGCGGGCTATATCATTGACATTGCGTCTGAGCTGGGCGACCTGCAAGGCAACAAGGTCCTCGATCCTGCGCGCATCAAGCCCGTCGAGGCGATTCTCAGCAAACCGTTCTTTACCGCGGAGGCTGCCCGTATCGCACGTTGGATGAGCCGCGAGTATGTCGCGACGCTTTCCGAGTGTCTGCGCCTGTTCTTGCCCCCGGGCGGCAGCCCGCGGGTGGTCAAGGGCGACGACGGCGTGTGGACGGTTGAACGTCCCGCCGTCAAGCCTATCCAAAACCGCTGGGTCATGCTCACGCCCGAGGGATTTGACTATACGCCGCCCAAAACCGCCGTTCGCCAGCGTCAGCTCATCGAGGCGCTCCAGTGCGGACCGGTCACGACGCGCGACCTCAACCTGCTCTATAACAGCATGTCGGCGACCATCAAGGCGCTCGAAAAGCGCGGCGTCGTGGTGGTAGAGGAGCGCCGTGCTTGGCGTGGCTGCAACGAGCAGACCACGCTGTCCTCGGCAAGCGGTAAGGCGCCGGTCTCCCTTACCAACGGTCAGCAACAGGCACTCGCGCAGATTGAGCGCGCCCGTCTGGACGCTCATGGCGACGTGGTGCTGGTTGACGGCGTCACCGGCTCCGGCAAAACCGAGGTGTACCTCTCCGCCATCGAGCGCGTGCTAGCGGCCGGCCGTTCGGCCTGCGTGCTCGTGCCCGAGATCTCGCTGACGGCTCAAACTGTCGGCCGCTTCCGCTCGCGCTTCGGCGAGACGGTCGCTGTATTCCATTCGCGTCTTTCTGCTGGTGAGCGTCTGGACCAGTGGGATATGGTCGCCAGCGGTGCCGCACGTGTGGTCGTGGGCGCGCGTTCGGCGCTCTTTTGCCCGCTCAGCGACCTGGGCCTTATCATCATCGACGAGGAGCACGAGACCAGCTACAAGCAGGGCTCCAGCCCGCGTTACCACGCGCGCGAGGTGGCGGCCGAGATGGCGCGCCGCTATCGCTGCCCGCTCGTGTTGGGCTCGGCTACGCCTTCTGCCGAGGCCCTCGACCGCTGCCGTCGCGGCACGTTCAACGGTGCCACTTGGACACGCGTCGAGATGCCCGAGCGCCCGGGACACGCCGTGCTGCCCGAGGTTCGCATTGCCGACCTGCGCCGCGAGTTTTCGCACGGCAGCCGCTCCATGTTCTCAAAACCGCTGATGGAAGGCTTGGAACGCGTGGTCGAGCGCCGCGAGAAGGCTGTGCTGCTGCATAACCGCCGCGGCTTTGCGCCGTTTTTGATGTGCCGCGAGTGCGGTTGCGTCCCCACCTGCAACCACTGCTCTACGGCGCTTACGTACCACGAGCGCACCCATACGCTGCAATGTCACACCTGTGGTTCGTCCTGGCGCGTGCAGCCGTATCCCGCGCCCACGAGTCGTTGCCCCAAGTGCGGCAGCCGTTACCTGGCAAAAATGGGTCTGGGCACGCAGCAGATCGAGGACGCGCTGCACCAGATGCTGCCCGAGGATGTCGCCATCATTCGCATGGATGCCGATTCCACGCGTGGCAAGGACGCGCATAAGAAGTTGCTCGAGCAGTTCGATGCCGCCGATTGCGCGGTGCTGCTGGGCACTCAGATGATCGCCAAGGGCCTCGACTTTCCCGAGGTTACCCTTGTGGGCGTGGTCAATGCCGACTTTGCATTAAAGCTACCCCATTTTAGAGCGGGGGAGCGCGCCTACGATTTGCTGGAGCAGGTCGCGGGCCGTGCCGGACGCGGCGATCGCCCTGGCGAGGTCATCATCCAGACCTATCTGCCCGAGGACCCGGTCATTCGCGCCGTTGCCGAGCACGACCGTTCGATCTTTACCGACTACGACCTGGACCAGCGTCGCGACGCGCTGTATCCGCCGTTTGTGCGCCTGGTTAACATTTTGGTGTGGTCGGCGAACGCGGATGACGCGCAGGACTACATTGGGCGCATCGCAAAGCTGCTCAAGCGCCACTGGCACGCCGCCGCTCCCGACTTTTTGCGGGCGGGGAGCGCCGTGCCGCAGGTGCTGGGCCCGGCTTCGTGTGTAATCGAGAGAGCCAAGGACCGTTATCGCTTCCACCTGCTTGTGAAGTCGCCCGTGGGGTACCATGTCTCTGATGATATCGACGCCTGCCTCAAAGAGGTGGGCTCCGTGCGCGGCGTGAGCGTGAGCGTTGACGTCGACGCCTATGATTTGATGTAACAACCCGAAAGGATGGCCATGGAAGCCAACGGAATCGTACTGTCGCCCGACCCTCGTTTGCGTCAGGAGTGCGCCGTCATCGAGGAGATCACCCCGGCGATCGAGGCCCTTGCCGAGAAGATGAAGAAGATGATGTTCGACAACGGCGGTTGCGGCCTGGCCGCCCCGCAGATCGGTGAGCTCATTCAACTCGTCACCATCGACTGCGATTACAGCGACAAGAATGACTATGACCCGTACGTGCTCATCAACCCTGTCATTGTTGAGCAGAGCGACCATCTGGTGCCGTTTAGCGAGGGCTGCCTGTCCATCCCCGGCATTAGCTGCGAGATCGATCGTCCCGACCATGTCGTCGTCGAGGCGTACGACCTGGACGCCAACCTGATTCGCTACGAGGCCTCGGGCGACCTATTCTGCGTGTGTCTGCAGCACGAGATCGATCACCTGCACGGCAACACCATGTTCGAGCGCCTTAAGCCCATGCAGAGGATCAAGGCAGTCAAGGAGTACCAGGACGCCCTGGCCCGTGGCGCTCGACCGGGCGAGACTGAGTAGATCCCACCGTCCCCTTTCGCCGCAGGGCTTAGGTTTTGCTCCATGCTCAAACAGTCCTGCTCGCACGAAGAGCACATTAAGTGCTCTTCGGCTCGTGCGGAACTGCGCGTGGAGCAATAACCTAAGCCCTGCGGCGGAAGGGGACTGCGTTTTCGTGCTCCTCCTCGCCCGGGTGCCGTCGGGCCAGGGAGGGGCGTCTTCGCTGATAGTCTTTGTTGAGAGGGAGCTGCTTTTATTGCGGCTCTTTCTTTGGTTTTGGGTATATTTGTTCTTGTTGAATTGTTATTGCGGATGTGCTTGGTACTTGGCTTTCCGCCGTTATTTGTAGCCGTCTCGGCTTTGGTTGAGGGGAGACGTTCTTTATGCGTATTGTGTTTATGGGTACGCCTGATTTTGCTGTGCCTTCGCTGACTTCGCTTGTTGAGGCTGGGAATGAGATTGCGCTCGTAATTACTCGTCCCGATGCTGTTCGTGGGCGTGGTAAGAAGCTTGAGCCTTCTCCTGTTAAGTCCAAGGCGCTTGAGTTGGGGTTGCCGGTTGTTGAGGCCAATCGTATGACGCCTGATGTTGTTGAGGCGCTTCAGGCTGCCCAGGCTGACATTTTCTGTGTGGCTGCCTATGGCTGCATTTTGCCTGATGAGGTACTGCATATGGCGCCGCTTGGTATTGTGAATGTTCATGCTTCGCTGCTGCCGCGTTGGCGTGGCGCTGCTCCCATTCAGCGTGCCATTCTTGCTGGTGACGAGGTTGCTGGCGTTTCCATTATGCGCATTGGGCATGGCGTGGATACGGGCGCTTATTGCGCGCAGGTCTCGACCTCGGTTGCGGGTAAGCATGCCGAGGCACTGACCATGGAGCTTGGCGAGCTGGGCGGCAAGCTGCTGGCGGATACGCTGCCGTCGGTTGCCGATGGCACCGCCGTGTGGACTGAACAGGATGAGTCGCTCGTTACGCATGCTGCCAAGATTTCTAAGCAGGAGATGCGTCTGGATCCGCAGATGGGGGCGCTCGACTGCGTGCGCCACGTGTTGGCTTCGTCCGATACCGCGCCTGCTCGCTGCGTGATTGCCGGCAAGACCGTGCGTGTGCTCGATGCCGCGCCTGCTGACGTGTCGCTTGGCGAGGGCGCTGTTGCCGCCAAGAGCAAGCGTGTCTATCTGGGCCTTTCCGATGGCGCGGTAGAGCTGCTCGAGGTTAAGCCCGACGGTAAGCGTGCCATGGCCGCTTCGGCCTGGGCTGCCGGCCTGCAGGGTGCCGAACTTAGGTGGGGTGTACTGTCATGAGCAAGTTGTCTCCCGCTCGCAAGCTTGCGCTCGATGTGTTGATGGAGGCCGATCGTCGCGGCATGTATGCGCGCGACGTGTTGTCTTCCCGTGCTTCCGCCAAGGCCATCGACCAGCGCGATTCCGCGTTTGCCGCTCGCTTGGCGCTCGGTGTTGCCGCGACGCAGGGCATTTTGGATGAGTTGCTCGATCAATTTTTGGATAAGCCCAAAAAGGTCGCGCCGCGCGTTCGCATGGCGCTTCGCATCTCGGCCTTCGAGATGCTCTACCTGCATACCCCTGGCCGAGTTGCCGTGAGTCAGGGCGTTGAGCTGGTTCGTAGCGGCGCTAAGTCGGCTGCCGGTCTGGCGAACGCCGTGCTGCATAAGGTCGCGGACAACGTCGAGGACTTTGCCGCCGCCGCGGGTGCTGATGAGTCCGAGCGCCGTTTGGTTCGCCTGTCTCGCCTGATGGGTCTACCGCGTTGGCTGTGCGCTCGCATTATGGCATCGTTCGACACGCCAGAGGGTTCACTTAACTTTGCCGGCAATCTGGCCCCCGCGCCGCTGGCCCTGCATGAGAACGCCTTTGCGACCAAGCCCGATCCGTATATCTCGCAGCTCGTCGCGCCTGTCTTCCCGGGCTGCCATGCCCCGGTTGATGCCCAGGTTACCGTTGCTTCGGGTGTGTTTGAGCGTGCTGCCGCGGTGGCATCTGATCTCAATGCGCAGCTTATCGCTACAGCTGCCACGCGCCCTGGTAGCTGCCTTGAGATTGGTGCCGGTCGTGGCACCAAGACCTATGTGATGATGTGCCAGGCCAAGCGTGCCGGCTACGATCGTCAGCACACCGCGCTCGATCTGCACGACCGCAAGTGCGATCAAAATCTCGCGCGTCTGCATAAGGCCGGTATCAAGGGTGTTCGCACGGTCTCGGGCGATGCCTGCGAGCTCGATGCGGTCCTCACGTCGTTCGATGCCATGCTTGGTAAGCCTGTCCTGTTCGATACGGTGTTTATCGATGCCCCGTGCTCGGGTACCGGCACCATGCGCCGTCATCCTGAGATCCCGTGGCGCCTAACTGAGAACGACGTTACGACCGAGTTGCCCAAATTGCAGCTTACGATGCTCAAGGAAGCCGCCGCGCGCGTGGCCGCCGGCGGCGAGCTCATCTATGCAACCTGCTCGGTCTTCGACGAGGAGAACACGCAGGTGGTGGACGCGTTCCTTGCTTCTCCCGAGGGTTCCGGCTTTAGCGTGGCGCCGCTTTCCGAAGCACAGATTCTGCAACTCCCCGAGTTCGATCAGGCCAAGAAGCTCGTTTCCGTACGCCAGAACGATCGAGGCCTCTTCCAAAGCGTTCCCGTAAACGCCGACTCCTACGACGGCCACTTCTGCGCCAGACTGGTCCGCAAGTAACTACTAAGTTGCGGTGAAATAGGGATTGAATAGCGGCTTCTAACTGCCAAACAGTCCTTATTTCACCGCAACTCATAGAGCCACCTTTAGCGCAAAGAAATAGCCCCGCGATCGGTGTCGGTCGCGGGGCTGCTTGGTTTCTAGTGGTTATGCGGGCAGTTGGCGCAGCAGCCGCTGGTGGCGTTGGTGCTGGAACCACCGCTTCGCTGGTCGGTGTTGTAGAAACCGCTGCCTTCGAACTTAATGCCGCTGGCCGAGAACGTCTTGGATGCCGGGGCACCGCAGCTAGGGCATACGACCTCGGGCGTCTCGGACATGGGGTGCTCAACCTCAAACACGTTGCCGCAGCTCGTGCACTTGTAATCGTAGCGCGCCATAATACTTCCTTTTCAGCACAAAGCGGGCAGATCGCTCTGCCCGCAAAAATTCAAACAGCTGTAACTGTACCCTATATCGGGGGTTTTATCACGCTTCGCCCCAGAATCTATGAGTGTTGCGCAGGAGCTTCGCAGTTTTCTCCTCGGCTGCAGCAACGTCGGCCTCGTCAGCCTGCCATGTCCAGTTGCCTGTGGCTACACCCGGCACGTTCATACGTGCATCGTCGCCCAGTCCCAGCACGTCCTGCAGCGGCATCATCACGAGCGGTGCACCGCTTGCCAGGGCATTGCCCATGAGCTCGCTTGCCAATGTAATGCCGCTCGGCTCATCGCCGCCTGCAAAGGAGCGCGTGCACCAGCCGGCAAGTGTCGAGGTGTCGTGCGTCGAGGTGTACAGGATCTTTCCCGGTGTGGGGTGAATTCCGCAACGAACGTCGTAGTCGCTAAACTCCAGCACGTCCATGCCGGGGAAGCCGCAGGTCGAAGCCATGGCGCGAACGCCGGGCGTCAGATAGCCCAGATCCTCGGCGATAAAGTTGAGCGGGCCCAGCTCGTCATAGGCGGTCTGGAACAGGTCCTTGCCCGGGCCTGCCAGCCAGCGGCCGTCGGCACAGGCCTTACCGGCGGGAATGCTAAAGTAGCTGTGGAAGCCCAGGAAGTGGTCCAGGCGCACGCGGTCGTAGAGCGAAAACGCACGACGCAGGCGGTCCATCCACCAGCGATAGCCGTTCTCCTTCATGCGATCCCACCGGAAGGTGGGGTTGCCCCATACCTGGCCCTCGGGCGCAAAGTTGTCGGGCGGCGCGCCCGAAATCTCAATCGCCTTGCCGGTATCGGACAGCCAGAAGTTCTCGGGCTCGCTCCACGCGTCGGCCGAATCGTCCGAGACATACATCGGGATATCGCCGATGACCTCGATGCCCTTCTTGTGCGCATAGTTCATGAGCTCGCACCAGGCAAGGTCAAAGCGATACTGCATGTACGCCTGCAGCTCGGCCTCGTCGTGGAAGCGCTTGTCATCGATTAGATACTCGTTGTAGCGCGCTACATCTGCCGGCCAATCGTGGCGCGACTCGCCCTCAAAGTACTTCTTAACGGCCATGTAGACGCAGTACTTTTCGAGCCAATCAGCGTTGCGATGTTTAAACGCCGTGTACAGCGGGTCGGCATCCTCGCCGCCGTGAGCCTTCCATGCAGCAAAGTCGGCGGCCAGCTCCTCGTGACTCTCGGGCAGCAGGTCAATATTGCCCGCAAAGGCCGAAGGCCCAGCGTAAGGGGAGCGGAAGAAGTCCGTCGGGTTGACGGGCAGGACTTGCCAGTAGCGCATGCCCATAGCGGCCAGATGGTCGATAAAGCGACGCGTGGGCGCACCGATTGTGCCGGGCTTGCCGTCATCGGTCGGCACCGAGGTGATGTGGCACACAACGCCCGCGCCATGATCGAGCGGCTCCTGCAGGCGCTTCTCGGCATGGTGATAGATGATCGAAGAGCCCAGCGGGTACAGGTCGAGCGTGACGGTACCGTTGTGGATCTCGCACTCGTGACCGCTGATCACGTCGCTCGCGCATTCGCCGAGCGCCGGAATCGTCACGCGGTGCGAATTGCGCAGGCTGCGGTTGATGATAACCGTCGCGGCCTCGCCGTCTTTGCCCGTGCGGGTGTAAGCCAAGACTTCGTCGTTGAGCGCAAAGGCCTTGATCTCGCCATCGACCATAAAGGGCAGCGCACGGCGCACGGCAGACGCGTTCTTAACGATGGCCAGTGTGTCGAAGTCGTGGAGTTGGTCCTTGGTCGGCAGGGTGCGGCGGTTGCCCGGGTCGGTAAGGCCCTCCAAGCCGTACTCGTCGCCGTAATAGATTGAGGGTACACCCGGGAAGGTCATCTGCATGAGCGTCGCCAGCCAAAAACGGCTCTTGGCCAGGCCCATCGAGTTATCGTCCAGGCGCCATTTGCTGCGCTCGCTCTCGGGCAGCTGCGACTCGTCGGGGCCACCGCCGAGCACCGAGATGATACGCGGACGGTCGTGGCTCGAAAGCAGATTGAGCGCGCAGGCCAGTGCCTCGCGCGGGTAGTTCTCGCGCAGGGTTTCGATATCCTCGGCTGCCTGGTAAGCGTTCTTGTAGCCCATCAAAAAGCCGATGACCATGTCGCGGAAGGGGTAGTCCATGGCGGAGTCGAGCTCCGAGCCCTGCAGATAGCGGCGCAGGTGGCCATAGCTGATCTTGTTGGAGGCGTCTTCCCAGACTTCGCCGAGCAGCAGCGCGTCGGGCTTCTCGGCGAGCACGGCCTTTTTGATCTCGGCCAGGAAGTCGTCGGAAAGCTCGTCGGCCACATCGAGTCGCCAGCCATGGGCACCGGCGCGCAGCCATTTACGGATCACGCCGTCCTTGCCCAGGAGCCGCTCGCGCACCAGTTCGGAGCTCTCATTGATGGCGGGCATGTTGCCCACGCCCCACCAGCAGTCATACGAACCGTCCTCATGGAAGTAAAATGCATCGCGCCACGGCGAGTCCTCGCTCTGCCAAGCACCGACGCCGGGATAATTGCCGTAGCGGTTAAAGTAGATCGAGTCGTCGCCCGTATGGTTGAACACACCGTCCAGAATGATGGAAATGCCAAGCTTCTCGGCCGCCTCGCACAGCTCGGTAAAGTCCTGCTCGGTGCCCAGAATCGGGTCGATCTTGGTGTAGTCGGCCGTGTCGTAGCGGTGGTTGCTCGCGGCCTCAAAGATGGGGTTGAGGTAGATGGCCGTAAAGCCTAGCTCGGCAATGCGGGGCAGGTCATTTTGGATACCCTTGAGCGAACCGCCGTAAAAATCCCAGGTCTTGATGGAGCCGTCTTCGGCACGCTCGTACTCGGGCGGTTCGTTCCAGTCCTCGACCATGCGGCGCTGGATTCCTTTGCGCGGTTTTTCAACTTCGGTAAGCGTGCGCTCGCGCCAGTTTTCGTCGCGGGCATAGCGGTCGGGGAAGATCTGGTAGACCATGCCACGCTCGTACCACTCAGGACGAACTTTGCGGTGCTTGTAGACGGTGATCTGGAAGGACGGGACCTCGGCGTAGTTGTAAGTTACGCCCTCGCCACCGGTGCGACCCTGCGGTGCGCCCAAACGGACCTCGGGCTGACCCTCGATATTGCAGATAAAGCTGTACCAGATAAGACAGGGCTCGGTGCACTCAAGCTCTACGGTAAATATGCCGTCGCCCTCGTGCGTCATGGGATACAGAGACTCACCGATCTCATCGACCCAGGTGCGCAGCGTAAGCGTTGCCTGGTTGGGGTCGGCATCCTCCAAAATCACCGAGAGCGAAACGGAAGTTCCAGTGGTCACAGCGCCAAACGGAGTGCGAAACTGCGGTAGACGGCTGTTGTGAATCAATCTCATAATACGGTCCAGTTCAATAGAATCACGGCCTGCGGGCCATGGGCTTTACGCACAAGATATAAGTATATCTGTTGTACACAGGCTGTATAAACAACATCCGTTTACCATCGGCGAACGGTTGTCCTAGAAAATCGTTTTACCACCCAAATTATCGCGATATTTAAAAACGTCTATACCGATACTATTTGTAGCCAAACAAAAGTACTTCGGTTTACTACGACGAATTGAATGATCTCAACCACAGTCATTTTGGTGATATTAAAACCG
>CATYIV010000045.1 GCA_958407465.1 uncultured Collinsella sp.
GGGTAGCTAAAATAGCCCCGTCCCAAAAAGACTGCCCTTGGTGGCTCCACAAGTGACCCATCGCTTGACAAAGGACCCTGCAGCTCGCACTGCAGGGTCCTTTTGCATGTCATGTTTAGCTGTTGCCAACGCCTTAGAGAGCGGCGACGACCTCGATCTCGACCAGACCGCCAGCCGGAAGGGCGGCAACCTGGAAAGCGCTGCGCGCGGGGAACGGAGCCTCGAACTTGGAGGCGTAAATCTCGTTCACGGCAGCGAAGTCGGCAATGTCGGCCAGGTAGACCGTGGTCTTGACGACATCGGCAAACGTAGCGCCGGCAGCGGTCAGCAGGGCCTCGACGTTGGCGAGGGACTGCTTGGCCTGAGCCTCAACGCCCTCGGGCATCTTGCCGGTTGCGGGGTCGATGCCCAGCTGGCCGGACAGGAACACCATGTTGCCGGTCTGGATGCCGGGGGAATACGGTCCGATGGCTGCGGGTGCGTTATCGGAAGACACGACGGTCTTGCTCATGTTTTTCTCCTTACGATCAGATAGAGAGCGTGAGCGCGGCGTTCGCACCGGGAGGCACAGTTCGGTCTGAACACCGCGCTTGATTGGGATAGTACTCAAGGTTTCTGTTCGATGCAAGAATATTATCAGCTTGCGAGAATATTTTATCGCCCAACGGTCTCCCCGAACCGCTGAACGGTTCTCATGTGGAGCAGCCAGTCCAAGCTGCTGAAGACTTTATCCCGCTTGGAGCACGGGCATCGCCTGCCGCAACGGCACCACTATACTTTTGAGTATCTGAGCATTTTGAAAGGCAGGATATGATCGCAACCGCCAGCCGAACCACCAACCGCAGACCCGAGCTTTTAGCGCCCGCCGGAGGGCCCGAGCCCTTTGCCGCCGCACTCGCCGCGGGGGCAGACGCCATCTATTGCGGCATGGGCAGCTTCAACGCCCGCCGCAAGGCCACCAACTTTACCGACGAGGCCTTTGAGCAGGCCTGCCGTGCTGCACACCTGGCCGGCTCGCGCGTCTACGTCACGGTAAACATCGTCATCAAGCAGTCCGAGATAGGCGATGCACTGCAGCTCATCCATCGCTGCTCCACGCTGGGCGCCGACGCCTTCATCATCCAAGACTGGGGCCTGTTCTTTGAAGTCAAGCGCACGATGCCCGGCATCGAGACGCACATCTCGACCCAAGCAAACATCCACGACGACCGCGGAACCCTTTGGTGCCGTGAACAGGGCGCCGACCGCGTGACTCTCTCGCGCGAGCTCTCCATCAACGAGATCGCCGCCATCCACGACGCCGCGCCCGATGTGGACCTTGAGGTCTTTAGCCATGGCGCCATCTGCTTTTGCTACTCGGGCCTGTGCCTGCTTTCGAGCTTTGCCATGGCGGGACGATCGGCCAACCGCGGCATGTGCGCCCAGCCTTGCCGCCTGCCCTACGAGCTGATCGACGAGAACGGCCGCTCGCTCTCCCCTGCCGGTCGCGAGCGCGCGCTGTGCCCGCGCGACACCAACACGTCGCAGCTTGTTCGCCGTCTGTATGACGCCGGCGCCGCATCGCTCAAGCTCGAGGGCCGCATGAAGGCCCCCGATTACGTGTATTCCATCGTCGATGTGTACCGTCATCAGATTGATGACATGCTTGCCGATGTTTCGACCTCTAAGGATGAGAATGCAGCCCGCCAGCGCCAGCTCAAGCGCTGCTTTAACCGCGACTTTACGCACGCCTACCAGGATGGCACCTCGGGCGACGAGATGATGAGCTACGAGCGCTCCAACAACCGCGGCCAGATTGTGGGCACGGTGCTGGGCAGCCGTCTGGCCAACCGCGACGTGCGAGGGCTCAAGCCCGACGACCGCCGTCGCCGCTCTGCCATCGCCCGCATTGAGCTGTTTGAGCCCGTGGGCAAGGGCGACCTGCTGGAACTTCGTCACGACGATGAGTTCGACCAATTCCTGACCACCATCGCCGCCGATGATGCCGCCGCCGGCGATATCATCGAATGCCGCGTGCCTCGCAGCATGCCCGAGGGTTGCCGCGTGCGCGTGATTCGAAGCCAGCGCGCCATTGACGCTGCCGGCGCTGCGCTCAAACGCGATGTGCTGCGCCGCCGCTCTGTAGACGTGTCCGTTGTGGCGCGTCTGGGCGAGCCATTTACTGTCACACTCACCTGCTGTGACAACCCCGCGCTCACCGCCACCGCCACGGGCTTCACCGTCGAGGCCGCCAAGACCCGCGCCGTCGAGGCGGCAGACCTGGTTGAGCATGTGGGCCGCATGGGCTCCTCGCCCTTTGAAGCAGCGAGCTTTGATGTGGCACTCGATAAGGGCTGCGGTATGGGCTTTTCCGCCGTGCACAAGGTGCGCGCCGCCGCTTGTAAGGCGCTGGAAGAGGCCATTCTGGCACCGTACGAGGAGCGCGCGAAAACGCTCGAGCTGCCGGCGATTGTAACCAGTGATTCCCGCCCCGCGCCCGAGCACTACCGCGATGAGCCGCAGATCTGCGCCACCGTCACCTCGCTCGAGGCCGCCGAAGCCGCTCGCGCCGAGGGTGCAACGCGCATCTATATGACCACCGATGCGCTCGAGGCCGCCGGTGTCTCCCCCGCCGATGCATTTGAGCAGGACATCGTACCCGTACTCGACGAGGTCTGCCGCGCCCTTGACCACGTACGCGTCGATCCCTGGATCAATGCCGGAGCCACCGTCGCCGTCGGCAATATCTCCGAGCTCGCCGTAGCCGCGCATGCCGGCGCCACGGCCGAGATTCGCTCTTGCCTGCCCGTGCACAACACGCCCTGCATGGAGGCGCTCGCCGATCGCGGAGCCGGTGCGTTTTGGCTCTCGCCCGAGATCACGCTCGACGAGATTGTCTCGCTCGGCGCCGCCGCGCCCGCGGCTCTGGGCATCACCGTCTTTGGCCGCCCGCGCGTCATGACAAGCGAGCACTGCATCCTGCAGGTGGCCAATGGCTGCATCCACGATTGCGCCAACTGCCGCCTGCGCGCCCGCAAGCTGTCGCTCAAGAATATCGACGGCAAGGTCATGCCCGTGCGCACCGACATCCATGGCCGCTCTCGCTTGTACGACGCCTACCCCATCGACCTTACGCCGCAGGTGCCACAGCTGCTCGATGCCGGTGTGCGTCGTCTTATGGTGGATGGCACACTGCTCGAGATGGATGAGGTGGGCCGTGCCGTCGCACGCGTCCGTCGCGCCGTCGAGGCTGCGCAGGCCGGCCGTAAGCCCGCCGCCCGCCTGCGCGGGGCGACCTCGGGCTGCATGTTTGTGGGAATCAGCTAACCGAAAGGCTTACACGTGAACGAAGAACCTCAAGTCCTCTACTGCGACGCCTGGCTCATGGCCATCGACAAGCCCGCCGGCATGATCGTCCACGGCGACGGCACCGGCGAGCGCACGCTCACCGACTACGCCAGCGATCTGCTGCTGGCGATGGGCGACGGCTTTGCCGCGACTGACATGCAGCCGCTCAACCGCTTGGACCGCAACACCACCGGCGTGGTGCTGTTTTCGCTCGACAAACAGACGCAGCCCGCCTTTGACCAGATGGTGATCGACCACGCCTTCGAAAAGCACTATCTGGCGCTCGCCGAGGGCAAGATCGACTGGAACGAGAAGCTCATCGACAAGCCCATCGCCCGCGACCGCCACGATAGCCGCAAGATGCGTGTCGGCGCCAGCGGCAATCCGTCACAGACGCGCGTGAAGGTGCTCAAGCGCCTTAAGAGCCGTCGAGGCCTGCCCGCGCGTTCGTATATCGATGTCGAGTTGCTCACCGGCCGCAAGCACCAAATCCGTGTGCATCTGGCGAGCGAGCGTCATCCCCTGGTTGGCGACGACCTGTACGGAACGCCGCGCCCCTGCGGCCTGATGCTCCACGCCCACAGCGTGTCCTTCACGCACCCCGTAACCGGCGAGCACATCCACATCGAAGCCCCCTGCCCCTGGGAGCCCTAAACCACCACAATGGGGACAGGCACCTTTGTGGTGGTTTTGCCGCAATGGCTCAGCCGCAGTCCCAAAACGTCTCGATCTGTAACAGTTAGAACCTATTTTCCGGTCTATCTGTTACAGATCGAGACATTCGAATCCCCCTCAAGGGAAAATCTCAATCTGTAACAGTAACTCGGCAAAATCAGTCCCAGATGTTACAAATCGAGACAAAGGGACGGCGCGGTTCGGAAGAATCTCAATCTGTAACATCTAACCCACTTTTAACGGTCTAGTTGTTACAGACTTAGACAAAACCGATAGACAACAAAAACGGCAACGGCCGTAATGGACGTTGCCGTTTTTCTATTGAGAAAACTACTCGGTTTTCGTTACTAACCGCCACAGTGGGGACAGGCACCTTTGTGGTGGTTTTGGCCTTACTTCGCCCCGTTGCTAAACCGTGATGACGTTTTCCATCGTCTGGTACTTGGCGGGCACCTCGCCCGCGGTGATAACCGTTGCGTCACGGAAGTCCGCGAATTTTACGGGAGCCACCATGCCAAATTTGCTGGCGTCCGAGATTACGAAGCGTTTGGCGGTATGGCGCATCGAGACACGCTTGACCTGCGCTTCCTCAATATCCGGCGTGGTGAGACCTTGCTCGGCGGCGATGCCATTGGAACCCCAAAAGCCGCAGTTGAAGTTATAGCGATCCAGAGTTGCCAAGGCATCGGGACCGACGAGCGCCTCGGTCTCGGGCTTGAGCTCGCCGCCCAGCACCACGGTGCGCATGCCGCGCAAAGCGAGGTGCTGAGCGTGAAGCACGGAATCAGTCACATAGGTGACGCCCTCAAGGCGCGGAAGATGCTCGATGAGCTTGAGGGTCGTGGAGCCCGAATCGATATACACAAAGCTATCGGGCTCCACAAGCGCCGCCGCACGGGCGCAGATACGCTCCTTGTCGTCGTTATGGAGATCGCTGCGCTCGCCGATCGTCAGGTCGCGCGTCACGTGCGCGCGCTCCAGACTCGTCGCGCCTCCGTGCACCTTGGCGATACGGTGCGCGCGGTCGAGCGTTTGCAAGTCACGGCGAATGGTGGACGGTGTCACGCCCAGGGCTTCGGCAAGCTCCGGCACGGTAACCGAGCCGGCCTGCTGCACCATCGACACGATCGCGTTGAGCCTATCTTCCGCAAGCATCGCTTACTCCTCCTCGGGGTACACGACTCCCCAATCGGCTCGGAGCTTGGTCATCAGCTCCATAACATCGGAAGCATAGCCCAGAAGCTCGCGCTTCGAATCATCGCCGGCAACGGCCTTCTCCAGGTCGGCCATCTCGTAGCACAGAGCGTATGCCTCGGTGCCAGTGTGGACCTCCTCACGGTGACCGTCCGCAGTCCACACGATGGTCGCATGGTCGGCGCGCGGATACTCGTTGACCTCGATATAGCACTTATCGAAACTGATGACCGAGCGCTTGGGCTGTTTGGAGTGGAGCGTAAGGCTCACGACGCCCAGCTGCTGCTCGGCGTTACGGCAGACAATGCCGCCCGCAACGTCGACACCGGTCTCACAGGTGTTGCCCAGCGAGACAACCTCAGCGGGCTGGCTCGCCATAAACAGGCGCATGACGGAGAGCGCATACACGCCAATGTCGAGCATGGCGCCGCCGGCAAGGTTGCGATTGTAGAAGCGATTGGTCAGATCGCCGTACTCCTTGTAGCTGCCAAAGTTGAGCTGAGCGAGATTCATGCGGCCGAACTCGCCAGCATCCATGCGACGGCGCAGCTCCTGATACAGCGGCATGTGAAGCACCGTGGTGGCGTCCATAAGGACCACGTTATGCTCGTCGGCGATGGCACGGGCCTCGTCGAGCTCGGCGGAGTTGAGGGTAATGGCTTTCTCGCAGAGCACATGCTTGCCGGCGGCCAGCGCGGCACGCAGATAGGTGATATGCGTGTTGTGCGGCGTGGTGATATAGACGGCGTCGATGTCCGGATCGGCGTAGAGGTCCTCAACCGTCTCGTACACCTTCTCGACACCATACTGCTCGGCAAAAGCCTGGGCCTTGGACGGCGTACGGTTGGCGACGCCCGCGAGCTTGCGACCGGCCAGAGCGAGGGACTGGGCCATTTGGTTGGCGATAACGCCGCACCCGATCACGGCCCAGCGGAGCTCGGGGGCCGTAAAGATATCATCGGGGAACGGCTGATCCTGGACCGAGGCAAACGCCGCCTTTGCGGCTGCCTCGGCGTCGAGCGGAGCCTGTTTGGAATCTGCCATCATGTGCCTCCTGAGTCATCGAAGGTTCTTCATTTCTAACAGCCCTATATTCGCACAATTGCGCGCGTATTTGCTTGTATTTGCGTGTTTATTTGTTTATCTGTCATTATTTAACCATAGTTAGCAGATGTTTGCGCGGTTATGCGCATTATCGCGCAAGACTCTGCGCGTAAATGCGCATGCGACGATCCTTGTGAGACATAAAGAGGCGGCACACCAAAGCCCTAAAAGAGAGAGCGGGCTGTATTACTCAACCCCTCTGAGAAGGCATCAGGTATCAATGAACCGCCCTGAACTACCGGCACATAGGGACCCAGCTGCCGGCACCTGAAGGGACTGTCCCCATGTGACGCTTTAGTGGCAAGGCTGTCCCCGTCAACTAGCCGTTTAAGAACGTCCCCAACGACTGCTCATTTAAGTCTGTCCCCAATGAGTAGGGATAGAAAAAAGGCCCGGGTGCCGTGGCATCCGGGCCTTTGCTAGCAACTTGATGTTGCGGGCAGCTTAGAACTTGTGGCCGCACTTCTTGCAGACGCGCAGCTTGTTCTTGCCGTCCTTCTCGTGACCGACGCGGGTAACCTTACCGCACTCGGGGCAAACGAGATTGACGTTGGAGGCGTCGATGGGAGCCTCCTGCGAAACGATGCCGCCCTGCTGGTTGGCAGCGTTGGGCTTGACGGCCTTCTTGACGACCGAAACGCCCTCGACAACGACCTTGTTCTCGGCGGGGAGAGCACGCAGGACAACGCCCTGCTTGCCGCGATCCTTACCAGAGAGAACCTGGACCTTATCGCCCTTCTTGATATACATATATCTCCCCTAACTACAGGGTCTCGGGAGCGAGCGAGACGATCTTCATGTACTTCTTGTCACGAAGCTCGCGAGCGACGGGCCCGAAGATACGGGTGCCGACGGGCGAACCATCGTTGTTGATGACAACGCAGGCGTTCTCATCAAAGCGAATGTAGGAGCCATCCTTGCGGCGGATCTCCTTAACGGTGCGAACGACGACGCAACGGACAACGTCCTTCTTCTTGACGTTGGCGCCAGGGGTAGCCTCCTGGACAGCACCGATGAACACATCGCCGATGCCTGCATAACGACGCTTGGAACCGCCAAGCACCTTGATGCAGCGAATCTTGCGAGCGCCGGAGTTGTCGGCGACGTTCAGCATGGTTTGCATCTGAATCATGGTAGATGTTCCTCCGAACTAAGAACCGAAGAGAGGTGCGCAGCCTTTATACGGCCTGTGGTATGCAAGCCAGGCATACGCACATCTTCGGAAACGTACAAGTCGTAAGAGCGACTGCTTATTTAGCGCGCTCGACGACCTCGATGAGGCGCCAACGCTTCATCTTGGACATAGGACGGGTCTCCATAACGCGGACGGTATCGCCCACGCCAGCCGTGCACTCCTCGTCGTGAGCGTGCAGCTTCTTGGAGCTGGTCATCATCTTGCCGTACTTGGGGTGACGCTTGCGCTCGGTGATGGTGACAACAATGGTCTTGGCACCGGAAACGGAGGTAACGACACCCGTACGGACCTTACGCGAGTTACGCGAATCAGTCATGTTCTCTCCTTAGGTCCTACTCGGCGACAGCGGACTTCTCCGCTGCGATCTCGCGGGCGCGCTGCTCCGTGAGGACGCGAGCGATGTCCTTCTTCACGGTGTTGACGCGAGCGGTGTTGTCCAGCTGGCTGGTGGCCATCTGGAAACGAAGGTTAAAGAGCTCGGCGCGCATTTCCTTCAGCTTCTCAACGAGCTGAGCGTCCGAGAGCTCACGAATCTCTGCGGGCTTCATTAGTTCTCCTCCTTGGCGGCGGCGGCGTCCTCAGCAGCCCACTTGGCCTCGAGAGCGGCCTCCTCAGCCATCTCCTTCTCGATGCGCTGCTCAGCGTTCTTAGCAGCAACAATCTTGGTCTTGATGGGAAGCTTGTGCTGTGCAAGACGCAGAGCCTCGCGAGCGACCTCCTCGGGCACGCCCTTGACCTCGAACATGATGCGGCCGGGCTTGACGACGGCCACCCACTCCTCGGGGTTACCCTTACCAGAACCCATGCGAGTCTCGGCAGGCTTCTTGGTGATGGGCTTATCGGGGAAGATCGTGATGTAGACACGACCGCCACGCTTCATGTAGCGGGTCATGGCAATACGAGCGGCCTCGATCTGACGGTTGGTGATCCAATGGGCCTCGAGAGCCTGGATACCAAACTCGCCGAAATGCAGCTCGGTATTACCCTTGGCCTGGCCCTTCATGGAGCCACGCTGCACCTTGCGGTGAAGAATACGCTTAGGGGCAAGCACTACTGACCCCTCCTCTCGGAGTTACGACGACGAGGACGGGAAGAGCCCTCGAGTGCAGGGTTGGGAACAGGCTGGCCCGGGAGCTTCTCGCCCAGGTAGATCCAGACCTTCACGCCGCAAGCGCCCATGGTGGTGCTGGCGACAGCCGTGCCGTAGTCGATCTTGGCGCGGAGGGTGTGCAGAGGCACGCGACCCTCGCGGTACCACTCACGACGGCCCATCTCGGCGCCGCCGAGACGACCGGAGCACTGGATACGGATGCCCTTAGCGCCGGCCTTGCGGGCGGACTGGACAGCCTTGCGCATAGCGCGACGGAAGGCAACGCGGCCCTCGAGCTGCTCGGCGATAGACTGAGCAACGAGGTTGGCGTCGAGCTCGGGGCGCTTGATCTCGACAACGTCGACGGAGAGCTGGCCCTTGGAGACGCCAGCGACCTTCTCGAGCTCGGTGCGGAGGGTATCGATCTCGGCACCCTTCTTACCGATGACAACGCCGGGGCGAGCGGTGAGGATGATGACCTTCACCTTGTCGCCAGCGCGCTCGATCTCGACGCGGGAGACAGCTGCGCGGGAAAGACGCTTCTCGAGGTACTTGCGGATCTCGAGATCGTTACCGAGGGTCTTAGCGTAATCCTTCTCTGCGAACCAGCGGGAGCGCCAGTTCTCGGTGATGCCAAGACGGAAGCCGGTGGGGTAGACTTTCTGACCCATACAGCTTTACGCCTCCTTTCGAGGAGCAACGACGACGGTGATGTGGGAAGTACGCTTCAGAATGCGAGAAGCGGAACCCTTGGCGCGGGGACGGATGCGCTTAAGCGTCGGACCCTCGTCAACATAGGCAGCGGCGACAACCAGGTTGTCGGCACGCAGACCGTTGTTGTTCTCGGCGTTCGCAACGGCGGAACGGAGAACCTTCTCGACATCCACGGCGACGGCGCGGTCGCAGAAGTGGAGGATGTCGAAGGCCTGAGCGACAGGCTTGCGGCGGATCAGATCGACCACCAGGCGGGCCTTGCTGGGGGAAACACGCACGTACTTAGCGACGGCGCGAACCTCGGTGGCCTCAGTTTCAATAGACTTAGTTGCCATTTACGGTTAACCCCCTATTTGGCCTTGTGGCCACGGAACGTACGAGTCGGCGCGAACTCGCCGAGCTTGTGACCAACCATGGACTCGGTAACATACACGGGCACATGCTTGCGGCCGTCGTGGACGGCGATGGTGTGACCAACCATCTCGGGGAAGATGGTGGACGCGCGGGACCAGGTCTTCACGACGTCCTTCTTGCCAGCCTCGTTCATCGCGGTGATACGCGAGAGAAGGCGAGTCTCCACGAACGGGCCCTTTTTGAGACTTCTGCTCATAAGTGCTTTCTCCTAAAACTCGGTATCCGAAATTACTTCTTACGGCGACGAATGATGTGCTGGTTCGAGACCTTCTTCTTCTTGCGCGTACGAAGGCCCTTCGTCGGCTTACCCCAGGGGGTAACGGAGGGACGACCAGAAGTGTGGTTCTTGCCCTCGCCACCGCCGTGCGGGTGGTCGACAGGGTTCATGACGGTACCGCGGACGGTCGGGCGCACGTTCATGTGACGCTTACGGCCGGCCTTGCCGATGACGATGTTGGAGTGATCGGCGTTGCCGACCTCACCGACGGTGGCGCGGCAGGTAACGAGGATGCGGCGCATCTCGGAGGAAGGCATACGGACGATAGCGTACTTGCCCTCCTTACCCATCAGCTGGCAGGAGTTACCGGCGGAACGGGCGATAGCAGCGCCCTTGCCCGGCTGGAACTCGACGGCGTGGATGAGCGTACCGACGGGAATGTCGGCGAGGGGCAGAGCGTTGCCCGGCTTGATGTCGGCGTCAGAACCGGACATGATGGTCTGACCGACCTCGAGGCCCTTGGGGGCCAGGATGTAGCGCTTCTCACCGTCAGCGTAGTGCAGCAGAGCGATACGAGCGGAACGGTTCGGATCGTACTCGATCGTGGCAACCTTGGCGGGCACGCCGTCCTTGTTGCGCTTGAAGTCGATCACGCGGTAACGACGCTTCACGCCGCCGCCCTGGTGGCGGGTGGTGATGCGGCCGTTGTTGTTACGACCGGCCTTCTTGGGCAGGGGCTCGAGAAGAGACTTCTCGGGCTTGGTGCAGGTGATCTCGGAGAAATCGGAGATCGTCTGCCAACGCCTACCAGCGGAGGTCGGCTTAAGGTGCTTTACAGCCATTACAATCCCTTTCAATAGGAATCCGTTAGCCATCGCAGACAGGGATTCGAGGTTCTGCCTCGGGTGCGATGACACCGGACGTATACACGGTTCCGGGCGTGTCCATTTTATACGTCCAAAACCTTGAGCTCTCGCCTCCCCTATTTGGGAGGCATGAGCTCACTCAACAGCAGCGAGTCTTAGGCCTGGTTGCCAAAGACCTCGATGGTGTCGCCCTCGGCCAGCGTGACGATGGCCTTCTTCCAAGAACGGGTCTTGCCGGCGACATAGCGCACGCGCTTGGTCTTGGGCTTGACCGTCAGGGTGTTCACGCGAACGACCTTGACGCCGAAGATCTCCTCGACAGCGTCCTTGATCTGATACTTGTTAGCATCCTTGGCGACCTCGAACGTGTACTTGTTCAGCTCCATGCCGGAGAAGGAACGCTCGGACACGATCGGACGGATGATGATCTCGTGGGCGGTCATTTATGCAAGCACCTCCCCGAAGTGAGCGGCGATGTCGGCGGGCATCAGCACAGCGTTGTTGTTAACGAGATCGTAGGTGTTGGCCTCGTCAGCGGTGATGATGAACGTCTTGGGAATGTTGCGGAACGACAGGTAGGCGTTGACGTCCTCATCGCGAACGATGATGGTCAGACGCTTGCCCTCAAGACCGAGAGCCTTGAGCATGGCGACGGCAGCCTTGGTGGAAGGCTTCTCGAAGCCGTAGTCGTCGACGAGCACGAGCTCGCCATCGGCCAGCTTGGCGGACAGCGCGGAGCGCATAGCCAGCTTGACCTCCTTGTTGTTCATACGCTTAGCGTAGGAACGGGGCTTGGGGGCGAAGACGACGCCACCGTGACGCCACTGGGCAGCACGGATGGAACCCTGGCGGGCACGGCCGGTGCCCTTCTGACGCCAAGGCTTCTTGCCGCCACCGGAAACCTCAGAGCGACCCTTAGCAGACTGGGTGCCCTGACGCCAAGAGGCCATCTGGCACTTGACGATGTGGTGCATAACGTGGATGTTCGGCTCGATGCCGTACACCTCAGCGGCGAGCTCGGCCTCGGCGACCTTCTTGCCCTCGCTGTTCTTTACTTCAAACTTTGCCATTTAAGTGTTCTCCTTGGTATGACGCTGGGCTAAATGGGCTGGGCCCTTAGGCCATACGGATGGCGACGAGACCATTCTTGGCACCCGGGACAGCGCCCTTGACCAAGATGAGGTTCTGCTCGGCATCGATGCGGACAACGGAAAGGTTCTTGACGGTAACGCGCTCGTTACCCATGTGACCGGCCATCTTGACGCCCTTGAGGACGCGCGCAGGATAGGCGCACTGACCGATAGAACCGGGGTGACGCTGGAAGTGAGAACCATGCGTCATAGGACCGCGGCGCTGACCCCAGCGCTTGATGCGACCCTGGAAGCCCTTACCCTTGGAGGTACCGATGACGTCGACCTTCTCGACATCAGCGAAATCAGCGACGGTGACGACCTCGCCGACCTTGTGCTCCTCGCCGTTCTCGACGCGGACCTCACGAAGGAAGCGGACAGGCTCGACGCCAGCCTTGGCGAAGTGACCAGCCATGGGCTTGTTCACGTTCTTGGCCTTGATGTCGCCGAAACCGATCTGGACGGCGTCATAGCCGTCGGTTGCCTGAGTTTTAACCTGCGAGACAGCGCAGGGGCCAGCCTGGATGACCGTGACGGGAACGACGTTGTCGTCCTCGTCCCAAACCTGGGTCATGCCAATCTTGCGGCCGAGAATCATGCTGATCAAGATATGATCCCAACTCTCGCGTGGTCTTGGGACAATGCGTACACCACCGAGCGTACGCCCCTAGAGGACCACTACTTACACGACGTGCTCCCCAGCCTTGTATTTCGCCCGGACTACCTGACAACCCTATTAAGCAGGCATTTTGTCCAGCCAGAATACTCCCCTGGTTACACACAGCTGTTTAGTATACACGGCTGCGGGCGTATCCATCGAGATTCATATTTCACTCACATTGTTTACGCAGGTAAAGTGCGTGGCACGTTCCCAGTGTGCGGCGGAGGGGGCGGGCCTGAGACATATTAAGGTTG
>CATYIV010000046.1 GCA_958407465.1 uncultured Collinsella sp.
GTTTTGGAAAGTAACCCAAAGCGGCCCGGCGATCCTGCGGGAGTTGAGTCCCTTTAGAACTTGTCGTGGAAGGTACGCGCAATGACCTCGTCCTGCTGCTCCTTGGTGAGCGTGTGGAAGTTCACGGCATAGCCGGAAACGCGGATGGTCAGCTGCGGGTACTTCTCGGGGTGAGCCTGAGCGTCGAGCAGCGTCTCACGGTTGAAGACGTTGATGTTCAGGTGGTGGCCACCCTTCTCGGCGTAAGCGTCGAGCATGTGGACCAGGTTATCGGCCTGAGTCTCGGAAACTTCAGAAACCTTCATAATGTGTCTCCTTCGATTAATAGGCGCCGGCCGAAACCGGCGCACTAATCAGTAATCGTTATTGTTAGTATAGCACTAACAATAGTTACTCGCCCAGCTGATCAAGGTCGATATCGCCAAAGAACACCTGGTCCTCCTTGCCGAGCGCACTCGGGATGATGGAGAAGGTGTTGGAGATGCCGTCCTGAGCATCGCGGAACGGGAGCTTGGAAACCGAAGACAGCGAAGCGATGGCGCCGTGGCTATCGCGCTTGTGCATGGGGTTAGCACCCGGGGCGAACGGCTGGCCAGCCTTGCGGCCGTCGGGCGTGGAGCCGGTCTTCTTACCGTACACGACGTTGGAGGTAATGGTCAGAACCGAGGTCGTGGGCACGGAGTTGCGGTAGGTGTCGTTCATGCGGATGTACTCCATGAACTGGTGCACAACGTCGTGAGCAATCTGGTCGACGCGGTCGTCGTCGTTACCGTACTTGGGGAACTCGCCCTCGGTCTCGAAGTCGACGATGATGCCGTTCTCGTCACGGACGGGGTGAACCTTGGCGTACTTGATGGCGGACAGGGAGTCAGCCACGACGGAAAGGCCAGCGATGCCCGTAGCGAACCAGCGGTGCACGTGCTTGTCGTGCAGAGCCATCTGGATGCGCTCGTAGCAATACTTGTCGTGCATGTAGTGAATGATGTTCAGCGAGTTGACGTACACGCCAGCGAGCCACTTCATCATGTCGTTGTACTTGGCCACAACGTCGTCGTAATCGAGCGTATCGCCCTCGACGGCGCGATACTTGGGGCCGACCTGCTTCTTGGAGACCTCGTCAACACCGCCGTTGAGTGCGTAGAGCAGGCACTTGGCAAGGTTGGCGCGGGCGCCGAAGAACTGCATCTCCTTGCCGATGCGCATGGAGGACACGCAGCAGGCAATGCCGTAGTCGTCGCCGTGATAGACGCGCATGAGGTCGTCGTTCTCGTACTGGATCGAGGAGCTGGCGACGGAAGTCTTGGCGCAGAACTTCTTGAAGTTCTCGGGCAGACGGGTCGACCACAGAACGGTCATGTTGGGCTCGGGGCTGGTACCCATGTTCTCGAGCGTGTGCAGGTAGCGGTAGCTCATCTTGGTAACGAGCGTACGGCCGTCAACACCCATGCCGCCGATGGACTCGGTGACCCACTGCGGGTCGCCGGTGAACAGGGCCTGGTACTCGGGAGTACGGGCGAACTTGACCATGCGGAGCTTCATGATGAAGTGATCCACGAACTCCTGGATCTGCTCCTCGGTGAAGGTACCGTTGGCAAGGTCGCGCTCAGCATAGATGTCGATGAACGTAGAGGTACGGCCGATGGACATAGCGGCGCCGTTCTGCTCCTTGACGGCAGCAAGGTAGGCGAAGTACATCCACTGGATGGCCTCCTGCGTGTTGGTAGCAGGGTTGGAAATGTCGAAACCATAGGTCTCGGCCATCATCTTGAGCTCGCCGAGGGCGCGGATCTGCTCCTGCAGCTCCTCACGATCGCGGATGTTGTCGGCGGTCATGACCGTCGGGGTGGAAGCCTTCTGGGCCTCCTTGTCCTTAATCAGGTAGTCGACACCGTACAGGGCGACACGACGGTAGTCGCCGATGATGCGGCCGCGGCCATAGCCATCGGGCAGACCGGTGATGATGTGAGCCGAGCGGCAAGCACGCATCTCGGGGGTGTAAACATCGAAGACGCCGGCGTTGTGGGTCTTGCGCTCGAAGGTGTAGCGCTCGACAACGTTCTCGTCGACCTTGTAGCCGTGCTGGCTGGCGGCCTGGCAAGCGATGCGGATACCGCCGTTGACGTGCAGAGCGCGCTTGAGCGGCTTGTCGGTCTGGAGGCCGACGATGGTCTCCTTCTCGCGGTGGGCGTTATCGATGTAGCCAGCGGGGTGGCTCACGATACCCGTGACGGTCTTGGTGTCCATATCGAGGACACCACCCTGCTCGCGCTCCTTAAGCAGCAGGTCGAGAACCTCGCCCCACAGCTCCTTGGTACGCTCGGTCGGACCTACGAGGAACGACTCGTCGCCCTCGTAAGGGGTGTAGTTCTTCTGGATGAAGTCTCGGACGTCAACCTCTCCCGTCCAAATGCCTTCCTTGAAGCCTTCCCATGCCTCCTGCATTGTGTAACCACGCTCCTAGTTACGTGTAATGCGGCGCTCTCTCACACCGCTGCTTATTGAATTCTTGAATTTTCGGCTTGCACTACCGGCTTCTTCCGTTCTTCACCACATGTTGGTGCAGGGAAAAACGTTTGTCCACCTTGGAACTGCAACCCAAAACCCAAGATTTCACCCGTTTGAGAAGGATAACATAGCGACCCTCTCCATCTGGGCTGTTATATGTTTCTTTTTTTATATCATAAGGGCGTTTTTTACAAACCCGCAGGAAATGCGAGCGTGAACAACTACCGTTCACCGATTTGTTTAGTTTTTTCCTTGCCTTTGTACGACGTTCACTCTAGCTGTTATGCCAGCTTTAGCAGGGTAAAGTGCCTCTGAGTGGGCTTTAGGACGTGCTCAGAGATCTACCCCTAACTTTGCTGATACCGACGGTGTACGGAGGTCGCCTAAAGGTTGTTTTCTAGGCATGTCCCAAAATCTACCGCATAGGGCGTGCGTGCAGGGGTATCATCTTTCACCGAAAATAGTTTCTAGTGTTAGGGGTTTTCGGTGGAAGATACCGATTTCCGTGAACTTGGGCGTCAGCTCCTTACCGAGTTCGGCAGCATGCATCAGCGCATTTCGCGCTTTGCGGACAAAGCCCTCGGCGGCGAGATGGCCGTCATGCGCGCCCTCATGCTCGCTGGCGGTTCGCTCACGCCGAGCGAACTCGCCGATCGCGCCTGGGTCTCGAGCGCCCGCATCGCCAATATCCTACGCGCTCTCGAAGCCAAGGGCTGGGTCGAGCGCGAGCACTCAAAGACCGACCGTCGTCGCGTACACGTCACGGTGACCGACAAGGGATTCCAGGATCTCGAAATCAAACGACGGGAATTCGAGGAGCGCACCGCGGCCTTCCTCGAGCAGCTCGGCGAAACAGATACCCAAGAGATGGTGCGCCTTCTAAGACGTGCCAACGAAATTATCGACCGCAATCAAGAAAGGAGAGATGCCGAGTGAGGATTCTCAAGCTCTTTAAAAAGCATATCCTGGCACTGTTCACAGCTATCGTACTTATCGTAATCAGCTGCAACGCCGATCTGGCGCTGCCTACCTATATGAGCGACATCGTCGACGTGGGCGTGCAGCAAGGCGGCATCGCCTCGCCCGTGCCCGACACCATTCGCGCCGAATCGCTCGACGACCTCGAACTCTTCATGAGCGCCAAGGACGCCAAGGCTGTGGAGGCCGTGTTTAGCAAGGCGGACAATAACGGCATTCGAACGTACAAGGGCACCGAGGAGGAGCGTGCCGACGGCGGCAAGATTGCCGACATCATGAGCCTGCCCGAGACTGTCGTCCTTTCGTTCAACCAGGGTATTGACGCCAACTCCATGGGTGACATGATGGGCACGTCCGGTGAGAAAGACAACAGCGGCGCCCAGGCCATGCCCACGCCCGAGCAGATGGCGGCGATGACGCCCGAGCAACTCGCCGAGATGCAGCAGAAGGCCGCTGCGGCGCAGAACATGCAAAAACAGATTGATGCCGACGGTGGCAAGATCACCATGAAGAGCCTGCGTCTAGGCGTTGAAGGCGGCCTGATCGACCAGGGCAAGCTCGTCGAGGGCGCCAACGATATGGCGGACAAAATGGGCTCCATGTCGGGCTCCATCGTGACCCAACGCGCCGTGAGCTATGTACAGGACGAGTACAAGGCGCAGGGCATCGACCCCGCCGACGTGCAGAACGCCTACCTGGGCCGCATGGCGACCACGATGTTTGGTCTGTGTCTGGTGTCGCTGGTCGCCACCATCCTGACCGGTGCCGTGGCTTCGCGCACCGCCTGCTCCATCGCACGCGACCTGCGCCGCGAGACCTTCAACAAGGTTATGCACTTCTCGCCGGCCGAGGTGGGCAAGTTTAGCCAGGCCTCGCTCATCACCCGCTGCACCAACGACATTCAGCAGATCCAGATGGCCGCAACCCTGTTTATCCGCATGTGCCTGATGGCCCCCGTCATGGGCATCGTCGCCGTCATGCGCGTCCTGGCCAACCATACCGGCCTAGAGTGGACCATCGCCGTGGCCATCATCGCGGTCTCGGCCGTCGTCGGCGTGCTTATGGGCCTCACCATGCCCAAGTTCAAAAAGATGCAGAGCTTTGTGGACCGCGTGAACCTTACCGCCCGCGAGCTGCTCGACGGCCTGATGCCCATCCGCTCGTTCAACCGCGAGGAGCATGAGCTCGAGCGTTTTGACAAGGCTTCGCTCGACCTAATGACCACGCAGCTCTACACCAACCGCGCCATGAGCTTTATGATGCCGCTCATGATGCTGGTCATGAATTGCATCACCGTGCTTATCGTCTGGTTTGGCGCGCAGGGCGTGTCCGACGGCGTGATGCAGGTCGGCAACATGATGGCGTTTATCTCCTACACCATGCAGATCGTCATGGCGTTTATGATCCTCACCATGGTTTCGGTCATCCTGCCCCGCGCCGAGGTCGCAGCCGAGCGCGTGGAAGAGGTCATCACCTGCCCCACGAGCATCAACGACCCCACCTCGCCCAAACTGCCCGCTGCCAGCGCGCCGCGCGGCGAGCTCACCTTCCGTGACGTGAGTTTCCAGTATCCCGATGCCCGCGCCGACGTCATTAGCGGTGTAAACTTCACCACGCACGCCGGCCAGATGCTCGGCATCATTGGCTCCACGGGCTCGGGCAAGTCCACGCTTGTGCAGCTCATCCCGCGCCTGTACGACGTCACGGGCGGCAGCATTTCGCTCGACGGCATCGATGTGCGCGACATGACCCTTTCCGAGCTGCGCCGCCGCATCGGTTATATTCCGCAGCAGGGTCGTCTGTTCTCGGGTACCGTCGAGAGCAACCTCAAGTTTGCCGGCGACATGGTGAGTGACGAGGATATGCGCCAGGCAGCACGCGTCGCCCAGGCGGAGGACTTTATCGCCGAGCGCGAGGACGGGTACGACTCCCCCATCAGCCAGGGCGGCTCCAATGTTTCGGGTGGTCAGCGCCAGCGTCTGGCCATCGCCCGCGCGTTGGCCAAAAAGCCCGAGGTCGTGGTGTTCGATGACTCGTTTAGTGCCCTCGACTACAAGACCGACGCGCGCCTACGCGAGGAGCTGGCCAAAAACGTTACCGACGCCGCGCTCGTGGTCGTAGCCCAGCGCATCGCGACCATCATGCACGCCGACCAGATCATCGTGCTCGATGACGGCCACGTGGTGGGCACCGGTACGCACGAGGAGCTGCTGCACAACTGCCCGGCATACCTGGAGATCGCACAATCGCAGCTTTCCGCCGAGGAGCTGGGGCTCACCCAAGAAGAAATTGCAGCCGTCATGGAAGGAGGCGAGCGCTAATGGCAGACGAGACCAAGACTCAGATTCCCAAGCCCACCCGCCAGCGTGGTCCCATGGGCCGCATGGGCGGCATGCGTCGCGGCGAAAAGGCCAAGGACTTTAAGGGCACCATGAGGCAGCTGCTCGGCTATATCGGTCAGCATAAGATTGCCGTGTTTACCGCCGTCGCCTTTGCCGTGTGCTCGGTCATCTTTAACATTGTGGGACCCAAGGTGCTCGGCCAGGTTACGACCAAGCTGTTCGAAGGCCTGGTCGCCAAGGTCAACGGCACCGGCGACGTTGACTTTGCCTGGATCGCCAAGACGCTCGGCTTTTTGCTCTGCCTGTATCTGGCGAGCTCTGTCTGCAGCCTGGTCCAGGGCTGGCTCATGACCGGCGTCACGCAAAAGATCTGCTACCGCATGCGCAAGGAAATCGCCGCCAAGATTGCCGTCGTGCCGATGAGTTACTTCAACGGCCACAGCAAGGGCGACGTGCTCAGCCGCATCACCAACGACGTCGATACGCTGGGTCAGTCGCTCAACCAGAGCGTGACGCAGCTTATCACGTCGGTCACGCAGATTATCGGCGTGCTCATCATGATGCTCTCGATCAGCCTGCCGCTCACCGGCGTCACCGTGCTCACGCTACCGGCAGCCGCAATTATCTTGATGGTGATGATTCACTTCTCGCAGCCGTACTTCCGCGAGCAGCAGCAGGTCCTGGGCACCGTCAACGGCATCATCGAGGAGGACTTTGCCGGCCAGAACGTCATTCAAGTGTTCGACCGCGCCGAGGCCTCAATCGAGGAGTTCGACCGTCAAAACGACCGCCTCTTTATTAGTGGCTGGCGCTCGCAGTTCCTGTCGGGCCTGATGATGCCGCTTATGAGCTTGGTGGGCAACATGGGCTACGTGGGCGTCGTCGTGGTGGGCGCGCAGCTCGCGCTGACCGGCAATGCCACGCCCGGCGACATCCAGAGCTTTATCCAGTACGTTCGCAACTTTACGCAGCCCGTGCAGCAACTGGGCAACGTGAGCAACACGATGCAGTCGATGGCAGCCGCCACCGAGCGCGTCTTTGAGTTCCTGGCCGCGCCCGAGGAGGAGCAGAAAGCCGACGCGCAGATTCCCGAAAAGCGCCCCGGCCATGTGGAGTTTGATCACGTCAAGTTTGGCTATACGCCCGACAAGACCATCATCCACGACTTTAGCTGCGAGGCTAAGCCAGGCCAGACCATCGCCATCGTCGGCCCCACCGGTGCCGGCAAGACCACGCTCATTAAGCTGCTGCAGCGCTTTTACGACGTGGACGGCGGTTCGCTGCGCGTCGAGGGCGTCGACGTGCGCGACTGGGACCGCGCGGCACTTCGCGGCGAGTTTGCCATGGTGCTGCAGGATACCTGGCTGTTTAACGGCACCATCCGCGAGAACATCCGCTACGGACGCCCCGACGCGAGCGATGCCGAGGTCGAGGCCGCTGCGCGCGCCGCACGCTGCGACCACTTTATTCATACGCTCGCCGGTGGCTACGACTTTATGATCAACGAGGAGGGCACCAACCTGTCGCAGGGTCAGCGCCAGCTCGTGACCATCGCCCGTGCCATTTTGGCCGACCGCCCGGCGCTGATTCTCGACGAGGCGACCTCCAACGTTGACACTCGTACCGAGGAGCTTATTCAGCGTGCCATGGATGCGCTGATGCAAGGCCGCACCAGCTTTGTTATCGCACATCGCCTGTCCACGATTCGCAACGCCGACGTGATCTTGGTGATCCGCGACGGCGACATCGTCGAGAAGGGCACACACGACGAGTTGCTCGCCCAGGGTGGCTTCTACGCCGACCTGTACAACTCGCAGTTCGACGAGGCGGCGTAACAACCGGCGGCAAACAACCGCAATGCCCAGAAAACGGGGGCGCAGGACAACCTGCGCCCCCGTTTTTGCTCTGCGACCCTCAAACCGCCTCCCCTGGGACCTGATTGACAGCCCCTTCGAGGCCCCGTGGGCAAAAAATGGCAAATATGAGTACTGTTACCCTTTTAGTAACAGCCAAAACAGCCCCAAATGCCGTTTTCACGGCTTACACGCGTCCCTAAATTGATCAAACAGCCCTATAGCGGACTTATATGTGTTTGCGTTAATGAACATATTTTGCTGTTATGTCTATTATTTTGCGAAGGCAATATGCTACTAAGCTAGCAACCGTACTCATATTTGGCATTTTTTGCCCACAGGGTGTTTCCTGGGGAACCGACAATAGCCTTAGGGTCCCGCGCGACGCCACTCCCTCCCGGTATTCGCCGACGTTCCCCCATATAAAACCTGCCAAAATAAACCTGTCCCTTTTGGCAGGTTTCGGGGTGACAAGGGCTTGCACTTTAGCGTGCGACAGCGGATAATGCCGAGCATTCGACAATACGCTTATTGCTCTTTCTATAGATTGAGGAGGCCCCTATGGCCATGGAATTCAAACGCAGGCTGCCGATACCCATGGAGATCCGCGAGGAAATGCCACTTTCTGCCGACCTTACCGCCAAAAAGCAGGCATTTGACGCCGAGGTCGCCAAAGTCTTTACCGGCGAGGACGCACGTAAGGTGCTCATCATCGGCCCGTGCTCTGCCGACCGCGAGGATTCAGTGCTTGAGTACATGAACCGACTGGCCAAGACCGCCGAGGAGGTCAAGGACAAGCTCATCATCATTCCGCGCGTCTACACCAATAAGCCGCGCACCAAGGGCACCGGCTACAAGGGTCTTCTGCACAACCCCAACCCCGAGGCTCCCGACGACCTGCTCGAGGGCGTCAAGGCCATCCGCCATATGCACCTGCGCGTTATTGAGGAAACGGGCTTCTTCACCGCCGACGAGATGCTCTATCCGTCCAACTACCAGTACCTCGTTGACCTGCTGAGCTATGTGGCCGTGGGCGCACGCTCGGTCGAAAACCAGGAGCATCGCCTGGTGTCGAGCGGCATTTCGGTACCCGTCGGCATGAAGAATCCCACTGCCGGCTCTACTACCGTCATGCTCAACTCCATTTACGCCGCACAGGCGCACCAGAGCTTCATCTTCCGCAACTGGGAGGTCGAGTGCGACGGCAATCCGCTCGCGCACGCCGTTATGCGTGGCTACATCGGTCTCGATGGGCGCACCTACCCCAACTACCACTACGAGCACCTGGAACGCCTGGCCGAGCGCTATACCGAGCACGCCGGCTATGCCAATCCGGCAGCGGTCATCGACTGCAACCACGACAACTCGGGCAAGCGTCCGCTGGAGCAATATCGCATTTGCAAGGAAGTGCTCGACAGCTGCCGCCGCAACGAGTCCATCTCCAAGCTGGTCAAGGGCTTTATGATCGAGTCTTACCTGGAGGACGGCAACCAGCCGGTCGACGGCGGCGTCTTTGGTAAATCGATCACCGACCCGTGCCTGGGCTGGGAAAAGACCGACTACCTCATCCACGAGATTGCGGAACGTATTTAGTTACGCGGTTTTACCAAACCGCGTAACGGCTCGACGCTGCAAACCCGCCAGAACGGCAATCTGCCTTTCAGCTTCGACGGCATGACCAAAAGGTCAATGCCGCCTCGCTTCAAGGCACCTTGCTCGCTCTGGCGGGTTTTCGCTGACGTTTTTCGACCTGCATCGTTGCCAGAGTTGGCACCAATGACTAATGCGGTAGCAAGCTACGTCGGTCCGATTGATCGGCTGGGTTTTCGAGGTGCCCCAGGTCGCCGCGAAAGAGGAGCGAAGCGTACTTTGATGAACGGCAAGGTGCCGTGCCTCGGGAAGACAAACAGTTACGCCGAGGGTTCCTGCTGCGTGATGCAGTGGATGTTGCCGCCGCCGAAGACGACCTGCTCGGACTGAACGCCGACGCACTTGTAGACGCCCTCGCCCCAGACCTCGTCATAGATCTTCTGGAGCGTGTCAACGGCAATCTGATCGTTCTCGTCGCCGTACTGCGGGACGATAACGCCGTGGTTGGTGACCAGGTAGTTCATGTAGGAGGCGATCAGCGGCTCGTTGGCAACGCGCGGCTCGGCGTTCTCGTCGGCGTCGATGGTGTCGCAGGAAGCCTGGTCCATGAACAGCGGGTTCACAGGCATACAGAGCTTGTAGACCTTCATCTTGCGGCCCTTGGCGTCAACGGCGTTGGAGAGGGTCTCGTAGACAGCGTGGCACTGCTCGTAGAACGGATACTCGGGATCGTCGGTCCAGATGCAGGCCATGACGCCCGGAGCGATGAACGTGGCGACGTCATCGATGTGGCCGTTGGTCTCCTCGGGGTCGATGCCCTCCTTGACCCAGATTACCTTCTCGACGCCCAGGTAATCCTTGAGGTGCTCGTCCATATAGGCGCGAAGTTCCTCGCTCCAGGGCTCAAACTTCCTCTTGAACTTTGGCCAGATGGACTCGGGGTCCTCTTCCTCCTCCAGAACCGCAGAGCAGGTGCGGCCCGGGGAAAGCAGGCACTGGTCGGTCACGACCACGGTGCCTTCGCCGTCGACGGTAATGGAACCGCCCTCGAGGATCATGTCATCGGGACGATAGCGACGGCAGCCGGAAAGCTCGGCCATCTTAAGGGCAATCTGCTCGTCCTTATCCCACGGAAAATAGAGGCCGTCGACGAGGCCGCCGTAGGCGTTGAAGTGCCAGTGGTTGGCGCGCTTATCGCCCTTGCCATTGATAACAAAAGTGGCAGCGGTGTCGCGGAACCAAGCGTCGTCGGTGGTCATCTCGATAACGGTAACGTTCTCGTCTTCCTCAAAGGCGGCCTTGCAGTTGGCGTAGTCGGCCTGGTTGGCGCACATGGTGACCGGGGTGAACTCGGCGATGGCGCGAGCGATGGCGGCATACTGCTTCTGAGCCGGCTTGGCACCATGGGCCCAGGTATCGGTGCGATGGGGCCAGCCCATCCACACGCGATCCTGTGGGGCGAACTCAGCAGGCATAAAAAAGCCATCGGCCTTAGGGGTGGACTCGGACTCGGTGATCGTACGCATAAGATTTCCTCCAAATCGAACGATCGCTTGCTGCGGGCGGGTTACCCGCAGCCTAAAACCAAGAGATGGTAGGCGCCCGTTCCCCGGCAAAGGTCGGGGCGCCTGGCACCGGTTTTCACGGATGTCGCACCGGCAAGCGACGACGTAACCTGGCGCGCGGAGACAAAATGCACGAAGGATACGGAAGAGAGATTGGGGTGGGCGGTGGTTACCAAAGCTATCGCTCACACCCACCCCGGGGAATGGTCAAGTGGCAAGGAAGGCTGGAGCCCCGAATCCGGGTGCTCTAGTCCTCCTCGGACTCCTCAGCGAGGCGCTGAGCAGCCAGCTCGGGAGTGAGACCCTTGTACTCGGTCTCGCGGCCCTTAGCACTGACGACGCGGACAACCTCGCCAATAAGCAAGAGCACGATGAAGATGACGATCATCGGGACCTTATCGCCAATCTCATCGACAGAGAACGGAATCAGCGTTGCAACGATAGCCAGAATCAGCTCGATGCAGGGAATAGCCAGCATGACCTTCATCATGGCGCCCTTAAACGGGAACGTAAAGATACGCTCACGGTTGGGGTCGTTCTTACGAAGATTGAGGAATGCCGGGAACATCGGGATGTAGGTCAGCAGCAGGAAGACAACGGAGGTACCGAAGAGCATCCAGAAGACACCGTTGGAGATGGCGTCGATGGGAACCAGCTGCAGGCACAGCACCAGGGAGGCAACGATGGCGTTGACCAGGTTGGCGCCGTTGGGCATGTCGTCATCCGAGATCATCGAGGCGAAGACCTTGGGCATGTTGCCATGCTCGGCAGCATAGCGAGCAACGGAGTTGACGCCGAAGGACCAGGCAGCCATGTTGGCGAACAGCGTGATCAGGAAGGCGATGCAGATGACCTTAAAGATCATGGAATCGCCCACAATAGTCTGGACAGCGTAGATCATACCGTAGTCGGGATCGATGGAATCGGCCGACACAGCAGCGCCGATGCCAAAGCCAGCGAACAGGTAGATCACGGCGATGGACAGGCCGCCGACGATGATAGCCTTGGGGATATCGCGAGCGGGATCGGCCATATCGTCGGTCATGGTGCAGATGACCTCGAAGCCCATGAAGTTAAAGATGATGATCGACAGGTAGCCGAGCGCGTTGGTGTTGGTGAGCTCGGGCAAGAAGGTAACAGCGGACATATCGTTCGCAAAACCGTTCTCCATGGCGTACCAAATGCCCAAAGCGCCGACGATAGCGGCAACGGCGACCTTGATGATGGCGCCGCCGTTCAGGACCCATTCGGAGTCGGCAGCCTTGGAACGACCCATAAGATAGACAATCCACACAAAGGCAAGGTCGATACCAATCTTGGCAATCAGATTGAACTCGACGCCAAAGACCATGCCCAAAATGTCCGGGAACATAGTAGCCAGCGAGGCAATCCACAGCGGGTAGTTAACCCAGTAGTAGTACGAAATGCGGGCGCCCCACTTGTCGCCCAGGCCATCGCGTACCCAGTCGTAAATGCCACCCTCCCCGTCATAGGTAGTGCCGAGCTCGGCAACGACCATGCCATAAGGGAGCAGGAAGGTCAGAATCAGGAAGATCCACCAGAAGAACTGCTGGTTGCCAATGGCAGCAGCAGGTGCGGCGGCCTCGCAAACGAAGACGACGCAGATGATGGTCGAAATGACCGTCAAGAAGGAAAGCTTTTTCTTTCCGTCGCTCATGATGAGCTCCTTCGCTCAGTCTTGGACAAATCGAGGTCCTTAAGATATTAAGGCAATTGCCGGGCCTCGGTGAGCGGGCGACAGGAGACGAGCATCCGCCGCCCGCAAGCGTGCTTCTACGATGAAGTTACGCGGTTTTGCCAAACCGCGTAACGGCTCGACGCTGCAAACGCCCCTAAGCGGCAATCTGACGTTCAATCGTCGGTCGCGTAC
>CATYIV010000047.1 GCA_958407465.1 uncultured Collinsella sp.
TTCCCCGCCACCTTGAATTGACTAGGACCTCTGCAAAGGGGTCCTTTTCTTTTATACAGCCCCCACATGGAATCGAACCCCGTGAGGGCGCGGAGCTGAGTAAACGCGTAAGCGTTTGCCAGCGCAGCTCGCAAGGCGCGTAAGCGCCACAGCGGTCCGTCCGCGCAGCGCGCGGACGCGATTCCCTTCCCCGCCACCTTGAATTGACTAGGACCTCTGCAAAGGGGTCCTTTTCTTTTATCGAGGGCTCTGCGGAAATTGCGTCCCGGAATTTGGCTTCAGAGTGGGATGCGTTTTCCGCTTTGATGTCGCTTGGGAAAGCGCGACCCGGAATCCGGCGTCAGAATGGGACGTGCTTTCCTTTTGCGGCCTTTGGCGGAAACTGCGTCCCAGATCTCGCGCTCAGAACGGGATGCATTTTCCGATTGAGGCCTCGAACGGAAAATGCATCCCAGTCTTTTGCGAAAACGGGATGCGCTTTCCGGCCGCCTACTTCCGGCGCATATGTACATCTCGGCGCGCCATCTCGGGCCCGCCCAGATATTCCTCCCGCTTTTGCGCCACTTTACAGACCGTTCGGTCGTCTGTCCGCACGCGCGGGTATACTCAAAACGATACTTTTCCTATGCAATACGATGCAGGCTCGGCCTGCACGATCCGAAGGGGGCAGTGATGGAGAGGATACTCGGCGTTAATCTCTCTGGCTGGTTTATTCCCGAGCCTTGGGTGACCCCGTCGCTATACGCGGCGACCGGTGCATCCAACGCGGCCGAGCTGCAGGAGGCCATGGGCACCGCCGCCTATAACGAGCGCATGCGCCGTCATTACGAGACGTTTGTGAGCGAGGACGATTTCCGTCGCATGGCGCAGATCGGCCTCAACGCCGTGCGTCTGCCGGTGCCCTGGTATGCCTTTGGCTCGCAGGAGTCCGATGCGTCCTACATCTCGGTTGTCGACTACATCGACCGTGCAATTGAGTGGGCTGCCAAGTACGACATCCGCGTGCTGCTTGATCTGGCAACTGTGCCCGGTGGCCAGGGCGATTCCAACGATTCGCCCGCCACGCCGGAGGCTGTTGCCGAGTGGCATTCGTCCACTAACGGCCGCCATGTCGCACTCGACGTGCTCGAGCGCTTGGCTGATCGCTACGGCGAGGCCGAGAGCCTGCTGGGCATTGAGCTGCTGGATACGCCGCAGATGAGTGTCCGCAAGAGCCTCTTCACCATGACGGATGGCATTCCTGCTCACTACCTGCGCAATTTCTATCGCGATGCCTACGAGCTCGTCCGTTCGTATATGCCCGAGGATAAGATCGTCGTCTTCTCGTCGTCGGGGCATCCCAGCGAGTGGAAGCATTTTATGCGCGGCGCCAAGTACAAGAACGTCTACATGGACCTTCACCTGTACCATTACCGCGACGAGCATGCGCTCGACATCACGAGCCCCCGCGGGCTGACGACGGCGATTTCGCGTAACAAGCGCGAGCTCAAAGAAGCGATTTCGACTGGGTTCCCCGTGCTGGTGGGCGAATGGTCGGGCGCGGCGATCTTTACCAACTCGTCGGTTACGCCCGAGGGCCGCAATGCCTACGAGCGCGTGTTTATCGCCAACCAACTGGCTTCGTTTGCACCGGCTGCCGGTTGGTTCTTCCAAACGTGGAAGACCGAGAAGCGCATTGCAGCATGGGACGCCCGCGCGGCGCTCGGTACGCTCGAGCGTGGCATGATTGAATAGGTTGATATGACGCAAAACAGCGCCCATACGGGCAAACTCTATGTGGTCGGCACGCCCATCGGCAACCTGGGCGACCTGTCCCCGCGCGTTGGCGAGGCGTTTGCCGCCGCCGATGTCATTTGCTGCGAAGACACGCGTGTGACGTCAAAGCTGCTGATGCATCTGGGCATTTCCAAGCCGCTTGTCCGTTGCGATGAGAATGTGATCGCCAGCCGCGCCGCCGGCCTGGTCGACCGTCTGCTGGCGGGGGAGACCCTCGCCTTTGCCTCGGACGCCGGCATGCCGAGCGTGTCCGATCCCGGCCAGGCGCTGGTCGAGGCGGCACGTGAGGCCGATGTGCCCGTCGAAGTTATTCCCGGGCCCTCTGCTTGCGTCACGGCGCTCGTTTCGTCCGGCATTCCCTGCGAGCATTTTTTCTTCGAGGGCTTTTTGGGCCGAAAGCACGGCGACCGTGTGCGCCGTTTGCAGCGCCTTGCCGTGGTGCCCGGCGCGCTCATCTTCTACGAGTCTCCACATCGCATCGTGGCGACGCTCGAGGCCGTGGTGGAGGTCTTTCCCCAGCGTGAGGTTGCCGTCTGCCGCGAGCTCACCAAGCTGCACGAGGAAGTCTTGCGCGGGCCCGCTGCCCAGCTTGCCGAGGAGCTGCGTGCTCGCGGCGAGGTAAAGGGCGAGATTGCGCTGGTCATCGCGCCGCCGAGCGAGGATGAGGAGGCCGGTGCCGTGCCGGTTGGCGCCGCGGCAGCGGATCCCGACGAGGCCCTGCGCGAGGATATCCGCGCCGCGCTCGAGGAGGGGGAGCCCGCGTCTGCGGTGGCCAAGCGCCTGTCTCAGAAGTATTCGCGCCGCAAGCGCGATGTCTATGCCATGGTGCTCGATATGCAATAGATGGAGGATATCCAGCCCTTGCGCTAGAATCATCCTCTGTATGCAACGTTTTTCTGGAGGACAAACCCCATGGATCAAAGCAAGCCTTCGTTCTTTATCACGACGCCCATCTACTACGTCAACGCCGATCCGCACCTGGGCACGGCTTATTCCACCATCATCGCCGACGTTCAGGCTCGCTATCGCCGCTCCGCCGGCTATAACGTCAAGTTCCTGACCGGCATGGACGAGCACGGCGAGAAGGTCGCCGAGGCCGCAGCCAAGCACAACATGACGCCTCAGGAGTGGACCGACAGCCAGGCTCCGCACTTCAAGGAGCTTTGGAACAAGCTCGAGATCTCCAACGACGACTTCATCCGCACCACCGAGCCGCGCCAGCATCATGCCGTGCAGTACCTGTGGGAGCGCATGAAGGAGTCCGGTTACCTGTATAAGGGCAGCTACGACGGCTGGTATTGCGTGCCTGATGAGACCTACTTCACCGATACACAGGTCCAGAAGGGCGACGAGGAGTACGGCAGCGTCGGCCAGCACCTGTGCCCCGACTGCCACCGTCCGCTTGAGCGCGTGCAGGAGGAGTCCTACTTCTTCAAGCTTTCCGCTTTCCAGGACAAGCTGCTCAAGCTCTATGACGAGCACCCCGACTTTGTCGAGCCTGCGTTCCGCATGAACGAGGTTCGCAGCTTTGTCGAGGGCGGCCTTAATGACCTTTCCGTGAGCCGTACGAGCTTCGACTGGGGCATCCAGGTTCCGTTTGACGAGGGCCATGTGACCTATGTATGGTTCGACGCGCTGCTCAACTATATGACGGCCGTCGGCTACGGTGTCGACACCGACGAGGCGCGTGCCGAGCTGGCCTATCGCTGGCCCGCGCAGTTCCACATCGTGGGTAAGGACATCATTCGCTTCCACTGCGTCATTTGGCCCGCCATGCTCATGGCCATCGGCGAGGCCCTGCCCGAGCACGTCTTTGCCCACGGCTTCCTGACCGTGCGCAATGCCGAGACCGGCAAGGCCGAGAAGATGTCCAAGAGCCGCGGCAACGCCATCGCTCCGCAGGACGTTATCGACATGTTGGGCGTCGAGGGCTATCGCTACTACTTCATGACCGACGTCGTCCCCGGCACCGACGGTGCCATCAGCTTCGATCGCATGGAGCAGGTCTACAACGCCGACCTGGCCAACAGCTGGGGCAACCTTATCTCGCGTTCGCTCAACATGAGCGGCAAGTACTTTGATGGTTGCGCGCCCGCCAAGCCCGCATCGTTCGATGCGTTCGACAACCCGCTGGCAAAGATCGCCGATGGTCTGGTCGAGCGCTACATGGCCAAGATGGACGTGCTCGATTACGGCGGAGCCAAGGACGAGGTCATGGAGCTCATCCATGCCGCCAACCACTACATCGAGGACTCTGAGCCTTGGGCACTTGCCAAGGACGAGGCCAAGGCTGACGAGCTGGCGTTTGTGATCTACAACCTGCTCGAGGCCATCCGCATTGCCGCCCACCTGCTGATGCCGCTCATGCCTCAGACCTCTGCCGAGGCCCTGCGCCGCCTGTCCTGCGAGGACGAGGCCGCGACCGACGACCTCAAGGGCATTTGCGCTTGGGGCCTGCTTGCCGGCGGTCAGCCTGTCGAGAAGGGCGAGCCGCTGTTCCCGCGTCTGGGCTAAGACGCGGCGCGCCATATCGGCAATTTGCTGTTTAGATGTAAGGGCATGGCCGCCACGGTCCATGCCCTTTCGTTTCAAGACGCCGCCATCATGCTAAGGAGGCAACTATGACAACTTCGCCTTTGGCAAACCCCACGGCAACAAGGGAGCTGCTGGAGGAGTTTGGCCTTGCGACCAAGCATCGCCTGGGCCAGAACTTCCTGATCGACAACCATGTGATCGAGCGCATTTGCGAGCTTGCCGAGCTTGCGGGCGATGAGCGCGTGCTCGAGGTTGGTCCGGGCGTTGGCACGCTCACGCTTGCGCTGTTGCAGGAGGCGGCGTGCGTCACGTCGATCGAAGCAGATCCCGAGCTCGAACCGGTGCTCGACGCCCATGCCGCCGACTATGCCAACTTCCGCTTTATCATGGGCGACGCGCTTAAGGTGGGCCCGGAGCAGATTGAGCAGGCCGCCGGCGGCGAGCCCACGGTATTTGTCGCGAACTTGCCCTATAACGTGGCGGCGACGATCATTTTGCAATTTTTCCAGACGATGCCGGCGCTCAAGCGTGCCGTCGTCATGGTGCAAAAGGAGGTTGCCGATCGCATTGCCGCAGTGCCGGGCAACAAGACCTATGGCGGCTATACGGCAAAGCTCGGCCTGTATGCGCAGGTGACGGGTCGCTTTGAGGTGCCGCCGCGTTGCTTTATGCCAGCGCCGCACGTGGACTCGGCCGTCGTGCGTATCGACCGTGTTGACGGCGAGGTGCCCGAGGGGCTCGATCGCGAGTTCGTGGCTCGTGTGATCGACGCTGCATTTGCTCAGCGGCGCAAGACCATCCGAAATTCCATGAGCGCCAACGGTTTTGCCAAGGACGTGCTCGATGCCGCTTTTGAGGTTTGCGGTATCGCACCCACCACGCGCGCCGAGACGCTCGATGTTGCCGACTTTGTCCGTCTGGCCCGGGAGCTAATCCATGACGCCTAATGCCGAACGCGTGACGTTTACCAAGAAAAAGAAGACGGTTGCTTGTCCCGTGCCCTTGGCGCCGCTTGCCGACACGCATGCACATCTGCTTTCGTTTTGGGGCAAGGATGTGCCCGAGACGCTCGTGCGCGCCAAAGCCGCGGGCGTCGACCTGTTGGTGACGATGTTCGACCCCATTGCCGACAAGCGCAGCGTGGCGGACTATAGCGACTGGCTGGTGCGCGAGATTCTTCCGATGCAGGATATCCCGCAGATCAAGTATCTTGCCGGCGTGCATCCGTATGGCGCGCCGGACTATACCGACGACGTTCATGCACAGGTCGTTGCGGCACTTGATGACCCCTTATGCGCCGGTATTGGCGAAATCGGCCTGGACTATCACATGGACTATGACGACGATATCGCGCCGGCACCCCATAACGTGCAGATTGATTGCATGGCGCGCCAGCTCGAGCTTGCCGTGCGCCGCAATGTGCCGGTGGAGCTGCACCTGCGTCACGAGGACTCGGATGGGGAGCGCACCTCGCACGTTGATGCGTACAACGTACTGCGCGAGGTGGGTGTGCCCCAGGCTGGTTGTGTGCTGCACTGTTTTGGCGAGGACCGCGCCACGATGGAGCGCTTTGTGGATTTGGGCTGCTATATCGCCTATGGCGGTGCGGCCACCTTTAAGCGCAACGACGATGTGCGCGAGGCATTTGCGGCAACCCCACTCGATCGAATTTTGTTCGAGACGGATTGCCCGTATATGGCTCCGGAGCCCATCCGCGGTCTTGAATGCGAGCCCGCAATGATCTCCATTACGGCAAACACGCTGGTCAACGACCGTGTCGATCGTACCGGCGAGGATGCTGAGGCAATCGCGCGAGCAGCTTGGGAAAATGCCTGCAAACTTTTTCAAAAATAGTTCTTGCGTTCGCGATGGCGCTCCGTTATTCTAATTCCTGCACGCGGGCGTGGCGGAATTGGCAGACGCGTACGGTTCAGGTCCGTATGGGGGCAACCCCATGAAGGTTCAAGTCCTTTCGCCCGCACCATTAAATGAAAGAGCTCCCAGCAATGGGAGCTTTTTTGTTATGGGCCCATCACAGGGACTTGAACCTGTAAAGGAGCGAGCGTAAAGAAAACGCGGAGCGTTTTTAGCGAGCTGGCGAGGACGCCGGCAGGCGGCCGAAGCCGGTGCGGATCCGCGAAGCGGATACGCGGACGTCCTTTCGCCCGCACCATTGAATGAAAGAGCTCCCAGCAATGGGAGCTTTTTTGTTATGTACGATCTCCTTGTGCGGGTATCCTAGTGCCAACGTATGCCTATCAGAGGAGAGACCATGCTGTTGTCCGGTATCATCGCCGCCCTTACCAGCCTTTTGATTCCCATCATCATTTTGTTGTTACTGCTTCCCAACGCCTGCTATGTCGTTGAACAACAGCATGCCGTGATCATCGAGCGTCTGGGCAAGTTTAACCGCATCGTCAACGCGGGCTTCCACATGAAGGTGCCCGTGATCGACCGCAAGGCCGCCACGGTGAGTCTGCGCACCATGAAAAACGGTTTTGGCATCGACGTTAAGACCCAGGACAACGTGACCATCGGCCTTGAGGTCTCTGCTCAGTACCACGTGAGCTATGACATGGGCGCCGGCCCGGCGGATTCGGGCATCTACAAGAGCTACTACATGCTGCAGGAGCCCGTCGACCAGATGCGTGACTTCATCACCGACGCCCTGCGCTCTTCGATTCCCGTCTACACACTCGATGAGGTCTTTGCCAAGAAGGATGACATCGCCAAGGATGTCAACGCTACCGTTTCCGAGCAGATGGCCGCCTACGGCTTCACCCTCGTGTCGACGCTCATCACCAAAATCGCACTGCCGACCGAGGTCGAGAACTCCATGAACGACATCAACGCCGCCCAGCGCAAGCGCGCTGCGGCACAGGAGCTCGCCGAGGCCGACCGCATCAAGCGCGTCACCGAGGCGACCGCCGAGGCCGAGGCTATGGAAAAGGCGGGCGAGGGCATCGCCAACCAGCGCAAGGCCATCGCGCTGGGCATCAAAGATTCGCTCGAGATCATCCAGGAGACGGGTGTCGGCAATGACGAGGCCAACCAACTGTTCATGTTTACGCAGTGGTCCGAGATGATGACGGAGTTCGCTCGCACGGGTAAAACCTCGACGGTCGTGCTGCCGAGCGACTTCTCGCAGTCGGCCTCTATGTTCGAGCAGATGCTGACCGCCGGAAAAGTTCAAAACGATTCGAAGGAGTAGACGCGCGTGAAATACACCGTCGTTTGCGTCGGTAAGCTCAAGGAGCGCTTTTGGAAGGACGCGTGCGCTGAGTACACCAAGCGCCTGGGTGCCTATGCCAAGGTCGATATCCGCGAGGTGGCCGATATCGACCCGGCCAAGGCGGGCGGTGTGGATACCGCACGTGACAAGGAGGGGGCGGCGATTCTTGCTGCCCTGCCGTCTCGAGCGCATGTGATCCTGCTGGCTATCGAGGGCAAGGAGCGCTCGAGCGAGGAGTTTTCGGCGCGGCTCGACGATCTTATGCTGCGAGGCAACAGCGACATCGCCTTTGTAATCGGCGGTTCGGACGGCGTGAGTGATGAGGTGCGCGCCCGCGCCGACGAGATGCTCAGCTTTGGACGCATTACCTTGCCGCATAACCTGGCACGCGTGGTGCTGCTAGAGCAGATCTACCGTGCCTGCAAGATCAGTCGTGGCGAGCCGTATCACAAATAGGTCGGCAATACGAAACAATGGCGTGGGACAATAGCTTTCGTTTTGAAGAGCGTGTCTGAGAGGACTATGAGATATGAAGATTGGGTTTGTCGGTTTTGGCAATATGGCGAGCGCTATGGCCGATGGCTGGATCGCTGCCGGTGTAGCTGCGAGCGACATGTGCGCCTGCGCGGGTCGCTACGACGCACTGGTTGAGCGCTGCGAGGCGCGCGGCATGGTCGCCTGCCACGATGCCGCCGAGGTTGTCTCCGCATCCGATATCGTGGTCGCTGCGGTCAAACCGTACATGATCGAGAAGGTATTCGCCCCGCTCAAGGATGCTCTTGCCAAAAAGGTCGTTCTGTCGGTTGCCTGGACCTGGGACAGTGCCAAGTGGGAGCAGGTCCTGCCGGGCGTCGCGCATATCTCGACGGTGCCCAACACACCGGTTTCGGTGGGCGAGGGCGTCATCGCTTGCGAGAAGGCTTCCACGCTTAGTGATGAGCAGAGCGCCGTGGTGCTTGATCTGCTTGGCAAACTCGGTGCGGTGGTCGAGCTCGATACGAGCCTGCTGTTTGTGGGCGGCACGGTGGGTGGTTGCGCTCCGGCATTTGTCGCCATGGCAATCGAGGCCCTGGGCGATGCGGCGGTCAAGCACGGTATCCCGCGTGCCGATGCCTATCGCATTGTGAGCCAGATGGTGCTAGGTACGGCAAGGCTGCAGCTTGCAACTGGCCAGCATCCTGCGGCGATGAAGGATGCCGTATGCTCGCCCGGTGGTGCCACCATCAAGGGCGTCGTTGCGCTCGAGGACGCCGGCATGCGCAGCGCCCTGGTCAAGGCAATCGACGCAACTCTCCAGTAAAACCGACCAAAAAAAGACGGGTTTATTTTTGGCAGGTATTTTCTGCGGTTTTGTCCTTTTAGCGAAAAGCGCCCCGCAACTGGCTCAATTCCAGTTGCGGGGCGCTTGCGTTTGCCCAGATAAAACCGACCAAAATAAACCTGTCCCTTTTTGGCAGGTTAGTCCCAGAAGCTGTCTTCCTCATCCTCGGACTTGGGTCCGCGGTCGACGTACATCTTATGGGTACGCTTCTCCATTACAAAGGCAAGAATCGCAAATAACAGGATGCCGCCGGCGAAAAGGATGGCAAAACCGGTGCGGGTGCCAAACAAAAAGGAAAAAACTGCGTCCATTGGGTGCCTTCTTGCGTAGTTGAGTTGGGTCGTAAACGCTCATAAGTATATACTTGCCCATACATGTACAAGGTTGCAACCTAAATGGAATGTATATCGCCGGAGGATCTAATGCTTGATATCAAGTTTGTTCGCGAGAACCCCGATGCCATCGATGTCGCCATGGCTAACCGCCAGACGTCTTGGGATCGCGAGAAGTTCTTTGAGCTCGACGACGAGCGTCGTGCCGTCATCACCGAGGTCGAGGAGCTCCAGGCTACGCGCAATGCCGAGTCCAAGAAGATCGGCGCCCTGATGAAGGAGGGCAAGAAGGACGAGGCCGAGGCCGCCAAGGAGGCCGTGCGCGCCGTCAACGAGAAGATTGACGGTCTGGCCGAGCGCCGTACCGCCCTCGAGCAGGAGCAGTACGACTTCATGGCTCACCTGCCCAACATTCCTTGCGAGGCCACGCCGTACGGCAAGGACGAGGACGAGAACATTGAGCGCCGTCGTTGGGGCACCCCGCGCGAGTTCGACTTCGACTTTAAGCCGCACTGGGATCTGGGCACCGATCTGGACATCCTCGACTTCGAGCGCGGCAACAAGCTCTCCGGCAGCCGCTTCACCGTTCTCGGTGGCGCCGGCGCCCGTCTTGAGCGCGCCCTCATCAACTTCTTCCTCGATACGCACACCAGCCGTGGTTTTAAGGAGTGGTGGCCGCCCATCGTCGTCAAGCGTCAGACCATGTTCGGCACGGGCCAGCTGCCCAAGTTCGAAGACGATGCCTATCACGTCTCGGGCGATAACTTCCTGATCCCCACCGCCGAGGTCGTGCTTACCAACCTGCACGCCGGCGAGGTTCTCGATGCCGATACCCTGCCGCGCCGCTACACCGCCTTCACCCCCTGCTTCCGCGAGGAGGCCGGCTCCGCTGGTCGCGACACCCGCGGCATCATCCGCCAGCACGAGTTCGACAAGGTCGAGATGGTCAAGTTTGCCAAGCCGGAGGAGTCCGACGAGGAGCTCGAGAGCATGACCGCCGAGGCCGAGTACCTGCTGCAGCAGCTGGGCCTTCCGTATCGCGTAATTAGCCTGTGCACCGGCGACCTGGGCTTCTCTGCCCGTCAGACCTACGACATCGAAGTCTGGCTGCCGAGCTACAACGCCTACAAGGAGATCAGCTCCTGCTCCAACTGCGGCGACTTCCAGGCTCGTCGCGCCAACATCAAGTATCGCGACCCCGAGAACTTCAAGGGCTCGCGCTACCTGCACACCCTCAACGGTTCCGGTTTGCCGGCTGGCCGCACCATGGCCGCCATCCTGGAGAACTACCAGAACGCCGACGGCACCATCACGATCCCCGAGGTTCTGCGTCCTTACATGGGCGGTCTCGAGAAGATCGAGCCGGTCGCGTAACTGGGCTGCATAGGGGATATGCAAGGGCGCTCCTTCGGGGGCGCCCTATTTTGTGCGTAGGTCCATACCATGCCGTGCGGACAGCTCGATAGAAAACACACGAACAACTGTTCTGTATACAGCCATCTACCTGCTATGCTTTTGCTAAATAAGAGCGAGAGAAAGGGGACGCGATGGAGCTGTTTGATGATCGGGTGGTTTTGTTTGAGAGCGACGAGGGCGGGGAGTACCTGCTTGTAACGTGTGAGCCGTCTGGCATGGGCGGCCTGGTGGTTCGGCAGACGAGTGAGGGTCCGTTGACACAATGGTGCTTTGAGGAGTCGCCGCATGTGGTCGAGACCTTTGTGACGCACGAGGGGCTTGTGGCGCTGGAGCACTTCTATGGAGTTGGGACTTCCAACCAGGTCGCGCGCATGCTGAGCATCTCGTTTGCCGATTATGACTGTGCCCAGCGGGTGAGATCGCTCCTGAGGGAACTTGATGCTAAGTTTGACGTGATCGAAAAGCCAATCGATCGTACGGGGAACAACGGTATATGCGGAGCAGCATGACAAAACTGCGTTCCACAAAAAAGTTTGAGATTATGCTTGACTCCAATAAGCTAAAGTGGTTTTATATGTCTTGCGCTGCGGCGTTACCTCAGCTGGATAGAGGGTCTGACTACGAATCAGAACGTCATAGGTTCGAATCCTATACGCCGCACCAATTGAAATCGAAAGCCTCCGGCAACGGGGGCTTTTCTTTTACGTCGGCACTGCATGGATTCGAACCTCGGTCGAGGCGCGGGCGTAAAGAAAACGCGGAGCGTTTTTAGCCCGCGGGCGAGCACGCCGGAAGGCGGGCGGAGCCGGTGCGGATCCGCGCAGCGGATGCGCGGAATCCTATACGCCGCACCAATCGAACTTAAAGCCTCCGGCAACGGGGGCTTTTCTTTTATGGCAACACCGCATGGATTCGAACCTCGGTCGAGGCGCGTGCGTCTTAATCATCACTTCGTAAAATTTTTCCAAATTGTCGCTTGACCCATCGAGGGGTCACGTGCATAATAATTCGTGCGTTGCGGCGTTACCTCAGCTGGATAGAGGGTCTGACTACGAATCAGAACGTCATAGGTTCGAATCCTATACGCCGCACCAATTGAAATCGAAAGCCTCCGGCAACGGGGGCTTTTCTTATATGTCGACATACTTGAGGAGTTGCTTTCGCCGTGTTTGAAAGTATCGAGTCGATCGACTGCATCAAATGAGTAAAAATCAAATTCAATAACTTTTTTTGAAAAACGCTTGACCTTTATTCAGTCGATGTGCATAATAATCAACAAGTCGCGGCGTTACCTCAGCTGGATAGAGGGTCTGACTACGAATCAGAACGTCATAGGT
>CATYIV010000048.1 GCA_958407465.1 uncultured Collinsella sp.
GCGCCGAATGCTCGCCATCGAAATTTATCGATGACCTATTTCAGACTGTAATGGGTAGTTCTGTAGAGAATACCGTTGCCGCCGGTAACCAAGCGGTCGTAAAGACGGCTGCCCAGCTGGCCGAGGAGTCGGCAAAGCAGCTCAAGGACGCTCAGGCCGCCTACGATGCCGCCCAGAAGAAGGCCGACGCGGCGGGCCAGTCTCAAAAGCAGGCGCAGCAGCAAAAAGATCAGGCCTCGCAGGCAGTAAGCGACAACGAAATCGAGCAGAACGCAGCAGAAGTCGCCGCGCTCCAGGAGAAGATCGACGAGCTTAAGGCGGCCGTCGAAAAGACCGAGCAGCAGCAGAAGAAGCTGGGCGACCTCAACGATCAGCTCGATCAGGCCAACAAGAGTGTCGAGGATAAGACCCAGGCGCTCAAGGACGCCAAGGCAAAGCAGGATGAGGCCAAGAAGGCCCTCGACGATGCACAGGCCAAGCTCGAGGCCATGGGTATGGACGAGTACGAGGCCGCCAAGAAGGCCGTCGAGGACGCGCAGACAAAGCTCGATGACGCCAATAAGGCCGTTACTACTGCACAGGCCAATCTGGACCAGGCCAAGGCTGCCGAGGCCAGCGCCCAGCAGGAAAAGCAGAATACCGAGGCAGCTTTGACGACTGCCCAGGCCAAGAAGCAGGAGACTGCCGCTGCTCTCGCAGCCGCAACCACCGCGCGCGATAACGCCCAGCAGAAGTTCAACCAGGCGCAGGCCGCGCTAAATGCTGCCGTCTCGGGTACGGGTGTTGACCTGAGTGCGCTTGAGGCCGCCATGAACGCTGCTGCTGGTGAGCTCAAGACCGCGCAGACGGAGCTCAACGCCGCGACGGATGCCGACGCTACCGCCCAGGCGAACCTGCAGGCGGCCCAGAATACCGCCACCGCCGCGCAGGAGAAGGCCAACGCCGCCAACGCTGCCGTGGCATCTGCCCAGTCCGCATACGATGCGGCAAACAAGGAGTACAACGCCGCCGCCAGCGAGCGCGACGCCGCCAAGGCCGCATACGAGAAGGCGCAGCAGACCGAAGCAGACAAGAAGACCGCGTACGATAAGCTTGTCGAAGTTCGCAAGCAGAAACGCGGCGAGTGGGAGACGGCATGCGCCGCTTCGAACGCCGCGGAAAAGGCTTATGACGCTGCTAATGCCCAGGTTGAGGCTCTTGAGCAGCAGATTGCAGACCTAAAGTCCAACATGACCGTTGACCAGGAAGTCATCAGTCAGGGTATGTTCGGCTTCATGAACTACATCATCGGCGGCAGCCAGTTCACAGCCACGCAGAAAAAGAACGCCCAGGATGCCGTATCGACGTTGACCGGCGCCGATGACAAGGCCGAGTGGTATGACGATTACGTCGATCAGGACATGTCTCGCGACACCAACCCGCTTTCCTTGGAGCAGATGCGAAACGCCCTGACATATCTCGACACCCAGAACAACCTCCGCAAGGCGAACGGCCAGTCGGCGCTCAGCGTCAGCCTCCGCATGACTGTGGCCGCCGCCCTTAATGCATCATATTCGTCGAACCACTGGGGACACTCGAACTGCTACTCGGATAACGGTGAAAATCTTGCTGGCGGTGGCGGTGCATATACCGGCGGCGAGACTGAGGACACCCTAGGCTGGCCCTATACTGGTCTCTACACTCAGGAGAAGGTTAATTACGAGAATTGGATTAAAAAGAACGGTGCGGATAGCGAGGTTGGCAAAGATCTCATGGCTCATCGCTATGATTCGTACTATATCTACCAAAACTATCGCGATGTCTATTCCGGTACAAAAGATGAGAACGGTAAGGAAAGAGGAGACGGCTGCGGGCACTATCTCAACATTATCGATTCCGCTACGGTGGCTATCGGCATCGCGACGGGTAGCGGTAAAAACACCGATTCCGAGGTAACCATCTTCGATTACAGCGCTGATGACACTCAGGCTGATTTCACAGTCTCCGAGTTCAAGAAGCTCCTGAACGACTACATCGATTCCGCCTACAATGCAGGCGGCACGCAGGAGCAGAAGGAGCAGCTGAAGCAGCTTCAGAACAAGCTGGCAGAGGCGCAGAAGACGCTGGGCACGGCCGATACGGCATATCTCGCTGCTCTCAATAATCAGAAAGACGCACAAGACGCCTATACCGCGGCTGACACGAACGTGAACACCGCCAAGGGCGAGTACGAGAAGGCTAAGTCCGGCACCGCCGCCGCGAAGACGGCATACGACGCCGCCGAAGCCAAACTCAAGGGTGTCGACGTCAAGACGCCCCAGACCAAGCTCGACGCCGCCAAGGGCGAGGCCGCTACTGCCCAGGCAGCTCTCGATAAGGCAAACGCCACGCTTGCTGACAGCAAGACGAAGGCAGCCGAGGCCGCTGCTCACAAGGCGAAGGCTCGCAGCGCCCGCGACGCCGCCAAGGTAAAGTCCGATCAGGCCAACGAGGCGTATGACAACGCTACCGCTTCGGTCAAGGACCTTGCCGCCAAGTGCGATGCCGCCAAGACGGATCTTGCGAACAAGCAGGGCACGCTTGACGATGCCAAGAAGGCCGACGACACTGCCCAGGCTGGCGTTGACAAGGCTCAGGCCGCAGATGTGCACGCCGCGACCGCTCTTTCGGGCGCCAAGCAGGCAGTTGCCGCCAAGACGCAGACCCTGTCCGACGCACAGGCGAAGGCCAAGGCCGCCGAGGACGAGCTTGCCACCGCAAACAAGGCCTTCGAGCGCTTCGCCGGTGCCCAGAAGGCGGTCGACGACGCCAAGGCCGCCTATGACGCTGCCGTCGCCGGTGTCGCCGATGCCCAGAAGCAGCTCGAGGCCGCCAACGAAGCCGTCGTCGATGCGAACCTCGATATCTTCAAGGCCAAGGCCGAGCTTGCCAACGATGAGGCACTCAAGGCCGATCTTGAGGCTGTCGACCACAAGGCATCCCTTGCCGCGGGCACGACGGGCAACGAGAAGCTGGTCAAGCTGAACGCTGCCTACGCTCGCTACAAGGCTGCCGTCGATGCTGCCGCTGGTCTCAAGGCTGCCCTGAGCGATGCCGATGCCAAGCTGTCCGACGCCAACGACGCCTATGCCGACGCGCTTGCCGAGCTTGACGATGCCAAGGATGCCTTGGCTGCCGCGCAGGCCGAGTACGACAAGTATCATCCCAAGGCTGAGCCGCAGGCCAAGCCTCAGGTTGCGCAGGCTGCTGCAAAGGCCCCCGTTGCCAAGAAACAGGCTGCGCCTGCCGCGCTCGCCCAGACCGGTGATGACTCCGCTCTTGCGGGCGAGGTGTTCGTCATCGGCGGTATCACCCTCGTGGCCGCTGGTGTGACGCTGAGCGATCGTCGTCGCAAGCAGATGTAGCGTTTCGAGCGTAGATTCTGCAACGAACTTCAGTTCATAGCAGGAACGCTTCGATAGCTTAACCGATAAGGCCGGCTCGCTGTTAAACGCAGCGCGCCGGCCTTTCTTTGTTTCGATATCAAAAAGCCCGGTCGGTAGCCGCGAAAGCTACCGACCGGGCAAATCGTAGGCAATATGGTTGCTGTCGAGCAGCTGCTCGACTTAGCCCAGCAGGCTCAGACCCACGGAGACAAACGCCAGGATAACGCCGACGATGGACTCGCCGCCGAGCAGGCCGCTGGCGACAACCAGGCCCTGTTCCTGGAAGGCGGCGTCCTTGGCAGCCCTCTCCTCGTCAGAAAGACCAGCGGTGGCGTCGCGGTGGGCAGACCACTTGTCGTAGGCGAGCTTGACGCAGGAGCCCAGGAATGCCGTGAGTGACATGTAGAACGGCAGGTACACGCCCAGGCCGATCATCATGGCCGGAATGCCGAGCCAGTACATGACGATGCCGGCGATAAAGCCGCCTGCGAACCACGGCACGCTCGGGATACCCGAGACCATGGTGGCGACCACACTTGCCTGCGCGGCAACGAAGCTCTTGTCGGGACCAAAGGCGTCCGGACCATAGGCGGTGACGAGCGCGACCATGACGGCGGCGGCGACCAAGGCGCCCACGATGCCGCCGATGGCCTGGCCGATCCACTGTGCGCGCGGGTTGGTGCCCAGCACGGCACCGGCCTTAAAGTCGTTCATGACGTCGCCCGCAAGGCCGCACGCCACGGCTACGATGCCGGCGATAAAGAACAGCTTGACCTGAGCGAGCTGCGCGAAGGCGGCAACGATGAGCATGACGATGAGGCCGAAGATCTCCATGGGGTCGATGCCCGTCTGGCCGCAGCTCTGCGCGCTCATGATGGTGGTGACAAAGGTGAACAGCGTCACGATGACGGCCGGAACGGGGCCAAGGTCGAGCACGATGGCGATGATCACGGCGATGGCGGCAGCGCCTAGGCCGATGATGCCGGCGTCGAGCTTAAGGGAGCCCGAGATGAGCGACTGCTCGTCGGTGTCGGTGGAGCTGTCGGCGGCTAGACCGCGGACGATGCCGGCGACCTGTGGCAGGATGTCCTTGAGGACGACAGCGACGCCAAAGCCCATCATGAGGCCCATGCCCAGGGACTTGACGATGCCCTGCGCAGTCACAACGTCAAACAGACCGGCAGCGGTGCCGCCGACAATGATGCCAAAATTGCCCAGCAGCGCGCCGGCAAACCAGAAGGCGACCGGGGCGAAGCCCACGAGGAAGCCGACGGAGAGCAGCATGGGCGAGTTGTAGATGCCAAAGGTCACGCCGGGGATGTTGAGCGTGCACAGCATGCTGGGCACCACGCCCAGGGCGTCGCGCAGCACGCTATAGATGCCGGCGATGGCCATGGAACCAAAGAGCTGCTTGCCGGTTTTGCCGCCAGCCTCGGTCGCGCGCAAGGTCTGAGCCGCGGCGTTGCCGGTGGGGAACTCAAGCGCGGCGTCCACGATAAAGTGACGGTGGATGAGTGCCGTGGCCAGCAGGCCCAGGATGGTGCCGGCGAGTGCCACGATAAACATGTCGAGCCAGCTGATCTGGTCGGCATAGCCCAGCATCCAGGCGCCCGGGATGGTAAACGCCAGGCCGCCGGCGACCATGGCGCCCGCGGACATGATGGTGTGGGTGACGTTGGCCTCGTTGAGGCTGGCATTGCCCATGAGCTTAAGGAAGAACAGCGAGATGACGGCAGCGAAGACGATCGGCCAGGGGAGTGCGCCCATCTTGAGGGCGGTGTAGGCCGAGCTTGCCGTGATAATCACGCAGCCAAGGACGCCGATGACGACGCCGCGCAGCGTGAGTTGCCCGCGCATCGAAGCGCGGTTCGAGGGATTGCTCATATAGAACTCCTTTGCGTATATCCGCTTCCCCCGGGAGCGCCGCTACGGATACGGCGCGGGAAGTCGGGTTACCAAGGGCCGCCGCGTGAGCTCGCGCGCGACCGAGCACCAGTATAGCCGCAAGGCAGCTCATTTGGGACGGGGCTTTTTTAGCTGACCCAGGCTCGGCCAAAGGATGATTATTCTGGGACGGGGATTAAAAAATCATTGTGTACCTAATGATTTTTTAATCCCCGTCCCAGAATAATCATCCCAAATTGACTGCCTTGCCTACGGGATATACTGCTGGGCAGACGAAAGGAGCGCCGACGATGCTTAATGGGTGCGCATATATATTGACGGTCGACGTGGGCAACACGTTCATTCGCTTTGGCCTGTTTGCCGAGGATTCGGCCGCGGCGCAGGAATGCCCGCTTGCGACGTGCGAGATCACCACGCCGTCGAGCATTACGGCCGACGAAGCGCGTATGCGTCTCGCTCAAGTCATGGCCGCGCTGGCGGCTGATGCGGGCATGCCCGGCGCGCTCGTTCCCGCAGCTGCAGTGCTGAGCTGCGTGGTGCCGGCGCTCGAGCGTCCGTGGAAGGCGGCACTTTCCCGCACCTGCACGGGGCGCGTGCTCACGGTGGGGCCGGGCCTCAAGACCGGCATGCCCGTCCACTACGACGACCCGGCCGAGATCGGCCCCGACCGCATCGCCGACGCCGTGGCGGCCCGGGCCGTTTACGGCTCTCCGTGCATCGTGATCGACCTGGGCACTACGACCAATATCGAGGTCATCGATACGCACGGAACCTTTGTCGGCGGCGTCATCGCGCCGGGTCTGGCACTTGGCGCCCGCTCGCTTTCGGCGGCTGCGGCGCGCCTGCCGCAGGTCGAGCCCTCGGCACCCACGCATGTGATCGGTCGCAACACGCGCGAGGCCATGCGCTCGGGCGTGGTCTTGGGCGAGGTGGCCCGCATCGACGGCATGCTCGATATGGTGCTTGCCGAGATGCGCTCGACCAAGGCGGCGGGCGAGGGCAGCGTGCCCATCATCATCACCGGCGATGATGCCGAGGCGCTCGCGGCGTTGGTCGGCCATAGCCTGACGGTAGACGACGCGCTGACGCTGCGAGGACTGGCCGAGCTCTACCGCATCAACCAAAAGCCCCGCCGCGTGTAAAAGTGAGGGCGCCGGTGGGACAAACGCCTCCACCTTTCACCTGCTACAATAGGTCAAACTATTGCGATTTCGGAGGTGTCTGCCATGTCGGACGATCTTCATCAAACTTCGTCAGGCAAGCGCCTGGACGTCATTAGCTGGGACGAGTTCTTTATGAGCGTGGCCATCGCCGCGCAGCGCCGCAGCAAGGATCCCAACACGCAGGTGGGTGCGTGCATCGCCAGCACCAACCACCGCATCCTTTCGGTGGGCTACAACGGTACGCCCTCGGCGCTCAACGACGACTTTTTTCCGTGGGGTACGAGCGACGACCCGCTGCAGGACAAGCACAACTACGTGGTCCATGCCGAGGCAAACGCCGTGCTCAACTACCGTGGCTCGCTCAAGGATCTCGAGGGTTCCACGGTCTACGTCACGCTGTTCCCGTGCCACGACTGTGCCAAGATCCTGGCGCAGGTAGGTGTGGGCGAGGTCGTCTACCTGGACAACAAGTACGCCGACACTGATGATGGACGCATCAGCCGCCGCATCCTCGATTCTTGCGGCATTAGCTACCGCCAGGTTATCGTCGATGTTCACATCGGCACCGAGGGGCAGGCTCAGCAGTAGCGCGTGGCAACGCCAGCTGGCAACAAAAGGCAGCCAAAAGAGCCCCGTCCCAAATTGACTACTCGTGAAAGTCGCGTCTGCGCGCATGGACGGCTCGTGAGCGGGTACATGGCTGTAGTAACATAGCTTCTGTCCGCGGGCGCGCCCGCGTAATTGTGAGAAAGGAGCCCCTGTGGCTGTTAACGAAGAGCTGCTTAAGAAGGTTCTTGAAGAGATCCGCCCCAACCTGCAGGCCGACGGCGGCGATATGGAGTATGTGGGCGTCGACGACGAGGGTGTCGTCAAGCTGGAGCTGCAGGGCGCTTGCGCCGGCTGCCCCATGAGCTCGCTGACCCTGTCCATGGGCATCGAGCGCATCCTCAAGGAGCATGTGCCCGGCGTTACCCGCGTGGAGCAGGTTAATGCCTCCGGTGAGACCGACGACCTGTACGACGAGTACGCGCCGTTCTAAGATGCGAAAGCTGCGGACGGCATACTCCGCATAGACGTTACGCCCAAATATGCGGCTGCGAGCGCAAGGCCCGCGGCCGCATTTGTATGTAGGGAGTAGGAGGGTCGACATGCTCAACGACTTCTACCATATGCTTGATCCTGTCGCGATCTCGGCGGGCCCCATCACCATCTACTGGTACGGCCTGGCCTACGTGGTCGGCGCTCTGCTCACGGCGGTCGTCATGTACCGCACGCAGCGTCGCTGGGGTTTTAACATCACGATTGACGACCTGACGAGTGTCGTGGTCGGCGTGGTCTTTGGCCTCATTATCGGTGCGCGCCTGTTCTACGTCGTCTTTTACGGTGATGGCTACTACTGGGCGCACCCGCTCGAGATCTTTGCCACCAACGAGGGCGGCATGAGCTTCCATGGCGGTTTGGTGGGCGGCATTATCGGTGGCATCATCGTGTGCCGCATGTATAAGCTCGATGCCTGGACTTTGGCAGACCTTGCCGTCATAGGCGCGCCGCTGGCCTTGTGTCTGGGCCGTTGTGCCAACTTTGTCAATGGTGAGCTGTGGGGCAAGCCGACCGATCTGCCCTGGGGCGTGATCTTTGGCGGCACCGCGGGCAATATGCCGCGTCACCCCTCCCAGCTCTATGAGGCATTTCTTGAGGGCATCGTGCTCTTTTGCATTTTGCAGGTGCTCAGCCGCAAAAAGCCGCTACTGCCCCAAGGCACGTTTATGGGCGTGTTTGTGATGGGTTACGGCATCGTCCGCTTCCTCATTGAGTTTGTGCGCGTGCCCGATGCCCAGCTGGGCTATCTGCTGGGCGGCGTCATCACCATGGGTCAGCTACTGAGCCTGCCACTTGTGATTGCAGGCCTGGCGCTCATCATCTTTGCTCGTCGCCGCAACCAACCCCAGCGCATCTACCTCGACGCCTAACCACCACAAAGGGGACAGGCACCTTTGTGGTGGTTTGCTGGGCAACGATGACAGAACAATAACGTTTCCCCAGATAAAACCTGCCAAAATAAACCTGTCCCTTTTTGGCAGGTTTCTAGAAAGGCTCTTTGGACTGTGAAGGATTCCGATCTCTCCACAACGGCTGCGCGCGACGCTGCCCGCATCGTCTGGTTTAAGCGCTACCCCGCCAAGCAGACGCTCATCGCATTTTTGCTCGCGCTGTTGGCGACCACGGCGTTTTCCATCGATCCCGCCCCGGTGTCGAGCAACGCAGTCTTGGCGATTGACCCCAAAGCCTCGGGCATGCTGTACGTGTGCTACGAGGTGCTCCTCTCGTTTGCCGGCCATACCGACGCGGTCATGCTGCTTGCACTTGCCTGCCTGCTCACCTTGCCGTTTCGCTACGTGTTCTTTGGCCGTGGCGACACCTGGCGTCCATCGATCATTCTGCCGTCGCTGTTCTTCGCCATCTGCATGGTGTTCGGCCGCAGCTACGATCTCACCGACTCGGCCGAGATTGTCCTTGGCGACAAAGCCCGCATCATCTGCGCCTGGATTGGCGGCGCGGGCTGGATGCTCTTGGCGGTCGTTGCCTTCTACCTTGCCTTTGAGTGTCTAGATTGGCTGAGCTCTCGGCGCATTCCGTTTTCCGAGGCGCACTTTGGCCGCGTATGGCGTGTGACTCACGCCGTGCTCTCGGTCCATCCCTTTGCCGGGCCCTTCCTGGTGCTTATGATCGCCTGGGCGCCCACGCTCATCGCTTCGCTGCCTGGCCTTTTTATGGGAGATACGGGCGCGCAGATTCGCCAGTGGTTCAACTATCCCAACGGCACGAGCGACTATCTGCGCCTACTCAACCCCAACGTGCTGCTCAACGGGCATCATCCCGTAGTGCACACGGCCATTATCGGCTCGTGCGTTCAGCTGGGGCTTTCGCTGTTCAACAGCGCTAACGCGGGTCTTGCCATCTATACCTGCGCTCAATTTGTCATCACGGCTGCCTGCATGGCCTATTCCATTTCGTCGCTGCGCAAACTGGGCGTGAGCCTGCCGGTTCGCGGTGCGATCCTGCTGTTCTTTGCGTTTATGCCGATGTTCTCTAACTACGCGGTGTTGCTCACCAAAGACGTGCTCTTTGCCGACGCGTTCTTGGTGCTGCTGGTACAGACCGTCAAGCTCGTGGCATGTGGCCTGCCCCGTCGTGATGCCAATGCCGAGCGAGCGGGCGAGAAAGCCCCCGTGCTCTTTGCGCGCCACGACTGGCTGCTGCTCGCTCTGGGCGCCATGGGTTCCACGTTCCTGCGCAACGGCGGCCTGGTGTTTCCCCTGGCGGCATGCGTAATCGCGGCGGCGTTTTGCGTATGGGACGCGCATGTGGCTCGTCGTGCAGCCAAGCAGACTGGTGCTGCGCCTTCGGGCGCCATCCCGCGTTTCCGCTGGGTTGGCGTTCTCGCGGTGCTCGCGCTCTGCCTTGCCTCTAATATGTACTTCACCAAGGTGTTTATGCCGGCGCACGACATTACGCCTGGTTCCAAGCGCGAAATCCTCTCGATTCCGTTCCAGCAGACGGCTCGTTTCGTCCAAAAGCACGACGGCCTCAACTCGGGCGTCAACCCCAAGGTCAAGGACGACGGTACGATTGAAGAGGCGCCCTGCGACGGTTCGGTGACCGACGAAGAGCGTGCCGTGATCGACCGTGTGCTCAAGTACGAGAACCTGGGCCGCCGCTACAACCCCGACAAGTCCGATGCCGTCAAAAATTGCTTTAACGAGTACGCCTCGCAGGAGGACATCGATGCCTATTTTGAGGTATGGGCTCAGATGTTTAAGAAGGATCCCGAGTGCTATATTTCGGCGCTTATCAATAACTACTATGGTTATTTTTATCCGAGCGCGCGCGATGCCTGGGTTTACAGCACGGCGCGTAGTGCCGAGATCATGGCGCGTCCCGACAACCTCAAGTACTTCGACTTCCATCCGGTTGACAGCAACGTGGTGCGCTGGTGTGACCACCTGATCAATCTGTACCGTGTGGCGGTGCAGCGTGTTCCCTTTATCTCGCTCACCATGAGCTCGGCCACCTATGTGTGGATCATGATCGCCGTGGTGGTCTACCTGCTGCGTCGTCATTCATGGCGTGCACTGGCGATCTGGGTGCCGCTGCTGGGCGTGCTCGCCGTGTGCCTGATTGGTCCGTGCAACGGCTCGACCTACATGCGCTACCTGTATCCGGTCATCGCCTGCATGCCCTTCGCCATCGGCGCCACCGTCACCCGCAGCGACTTCCGGCTTATAGGACAAAATGTGTGTCCCGATAGAACATCCGTTTCCATCCATTAATC
>CATYIV010000049.1 GCA_958407465.1 uncultured Collinsella sp.
GGACCTGGCCGGGCGAGGCGGGTAAGTTTTTCGTAGATTCCGCACGAGCCGGAAAGCACTTAATGTGCTTTCCGAGCGAGCCCAGGACCTGACCGAGCGAAAAACTTACCCGCCTCGCCCGGCCAGGTCCGATGAGCTACGTTAACGAGCCGCCAAGATGGCGTCGATGAGCGTCAGTACGCCCCCGTCGTTGTTGCTCGGAATGCGCCACTTGGCGTGCGCGTTCATGTGCTCCTCGGCATTGTCCACGATAAAGCTGTGACCGACGCGCTCCAGCATGGGGATGTCGTTGTACGTATCGCCTACGGCGGCAGCATCGGCAATATCGATGCCCAGGTGTTCGCACAGGTGCGCGACGCCGGCGCCCTTGTCAACGCCCAGGTTCATAAAGTCGATCCACTCGCGCCCGGCGTTGGTGACATAGAGCTTGTCCGAGAACTCGGGACTATAGGTCTCGCGGAAAGCGGGCTCGGCGTCGTAGCCGGGGAAGAAGACCGAAATCTTGTTGGACTCGAAATCAATGCCATCAAAGCTGTCGACGTAGTTGATTGTGTTGTAGTAGACGCTGATCTCGTCGTGGTATTGATGGTCGCGGGCAAGCACGTAGAACTCGTCGAAGCAGCAAAGGACGGGGACAGCGCGCGGATCCTCCGAGGCACGGCTCAAGACCTGCTGATACAGCTCCACGTCAATAGTGCTCTTATAGATATAGCTGCCGCGATAGATCACGCACGCTCCGTTGTCGGGACAAAAGGTGAGGCGGTTCTTGACGCCCTCGAACATCTCCTCGAGCTTGGGGGCGGGACGTCCGCTGGCGGGGCAGAATACGATGTCGGCTTCGGCGAGCTTGTCCAGGCGCTCATCAAGACCCTGGGGCAGCACGCGCTCGTCGGTCAGCAGCGTCTTGTCCATGTCGACGGCGAGAATCTTAATGTTTCCGATATTGGCGTCCGATTCGTAAGTTTGCATAAAAGCGAGCCTTTCGTTTCGAGATTGTTTCAGACGTTATAACCATCAATTCGTAGTCGGGCGTATTTTCGCAGGAACGGAGCGTATTTGCACCACGCTTCACAAAGTAATGAAAAAACTTTTCAGAAATTTGGATTTGTCGCTTGTGCTGCGGGCACTTTAGCGTAATATAGCGACCATCGAAAACGGAGACGGAAAAACAACCGCTTACCGAGTAAAAGGTACCGTTTACGATATTTGAATTGCGCCCGGCGATACGTGAAAGGAGAGGCAGATGCAGTTCGTAACGATCATCACCACTGCAGACAATGCCATCCGACGCCAGCGCGCAATTTCCCGACGACGATAACAATCGTCTCTGTCCGCATGGGGCGAATTGCCTCAACAGAGTCATTTTGAGGTCGTTGGGTTTTAGCACGACATTGCTGCATGTTTCTAGGGCATGTATGTGCTGATTTTTGCTATTTAACCTGATATTGCACGGTATATGACCTTGAAATGACTTGCAACTGACCGATGTTCTAACTAGCTACCAAGGGCGAAAGGAAACAGCCATGAGCAAGGAAAAAGTCGTTCTCGCATATTCCGGTGGTCTTGATACATCCGTATGTGTCAAATGGCTCCAGGACGAGAAGAATCTCGATGTCGTTTGCGTCTGCGGCAACGTGGGCCAGGAAGAGACCGGACTGGATGCCAAGAAGCAGAAGGCGCTCGACCTGGGCGTTCTCGATTGCCAGGTGCTCGACCTGCGCGACGAGTTCTCCGATGAGTTCCTGACCAAAGCCATCGCAGCAAACTCCATGTACGAGAACAAGTATCCGCTGCTCTCCGCCCTGTCTCGCCCGCTGCTTGCCAAGAAGCTTGTTGAGGTCGCCCACGAGTTTGGCGCGACCTACGTCGCCCACGGCTGCACCGGCAAGGGTAACGACCAGGTTCGTTTTGAGGCTGCCGTCAAGGCCCTCGACCCTGAGCTCAAGGTTATCGCCCCGGTGCGCGAGTGGGATCTGAAGTGCCGTCCCGACGAGGTCGCCTATGCCCACGCCCACAACGTGCCGGTTCCCGAGGGTGCCAACGATAACCCCTACTCCATCGACGACAACCTGTGGGGTCGCGCCATCGAGTGCGGTCACCTGGAGGACCCTTGGAATGAGCCGCTCGATGACGCTTGGGTTATGACCAAGAACCCCGAGGACACGCCTGACGCCCCGACCTATACCGAGATCGAGTTTGAGGCCGGCAAGCCTGTCGCCGTCGACGGCAAGAAGATGAAGCTCTCCGAGATCGTCATCGCCCTCAACAAGATTTCGGGCGACAACGGCTTTGGCCGTCTTGACCTGGTCGAGGATCGTCTGGTGGGCCTCAAGAGCCGCGAGTGCTATGAGGTTCCCGGCGCCCTGACGCTCATCACCGCCCACAAGGCGCTCGAGGACATCTGCGTCGAGGGCGACCTGCTCAAGACCAAGATCAAGCTCGAGCAGGATTGGGCCACCGCCGTGTACAACGGCCAGTGGTACAGCCCGCTCAAGAACGCGCTCGACGCCTTTATGGCCGATACCCAGAAGTTCGTGACCGGCACTGTCCGTCTGAAGTTCTTTAAGGGCAACTGCCATGTCGTCGGCCGCAAGAGTCCCTTCAGCCTCTACGACTACGGCCTGGCTACCTACGACCGCGACACCACGTTTGACGAGAAGGCCAGCGCCGGCTTTATCGAGATCGATACGCTGTCGCTCAAGACGTGGGCAAAGGTCCAGGGCCCCAGCTCTGCTGCCGCCCAGGCCTAGCGCCTCCTTCCCTTGGTATCCGCGCGGCCCATCCGCGTGATACATAACGGGCGCACGGGGTCCCTACCTTTCGTTATGCTTGCTGACACTTCTTAACATCGGTGGCCCCTACGTTCCGCCCGCATATATGATGCCGCGACTGTGGCTGAGTCCGAGCCCCGCCGGGGTTGTCCGGCGGGGCTCCTTCTATCAATTTGGCGGCTCTGCGCCTATATATGAGGAGTATCCATTATGTTCAATGCTATCGCGCATGCTTTACTTGCCCTCGCGCCCGAGTTCGATGCTGCAAGGGTCGAGGACGTCCCTATGAGCCTGAAGGCCTGGATCGATGGTTCGCAGGGCAACATCCGGAGGGAGACGTTGGGCGCCAAGTGCATGGCGCGTCACTTCTTTGCAAATTAGCTACATGGCACCGCACACGGTGGGGAATGTGTAAAACTAGCGGTTGAAAAATCGCTTTAGCGATATGGCGCATTGCTTTGGGCGCTTGTTTTGGTATTTGGAGAAAGGGGACGGTTCCATGGCTCTTTGGGGCGGTCGTTTTGAGGCAGGCGTGGCCGAGGTCACGCAGGAGTTTGGCGCGTCGCTGCCGGTCGACAAACATCTCTATAAGCAGGATATCGCCGGCTCTAAGGCGCATGCCAAAATGCTGGCGGCCCAGGGCATCATCAGTGCCGAGGACGAGCAGGCGATTGCCAAGGGCCTGACCGGAATCGAACAGGATATCGATGCCGGCAACTTTACCTTCGATATCAACGATGAGGACATTCATATGTCCATCGAGAGCGAGTTGACGCGCCGCATCGGCGAGGCCGGTAAGCGCTTGCATACCGGCCGTTCGCGCAACGACCAGGTGGCGACCGATACGCGCCTGGGCGTCAAGGCGCTGGCCAAGGAGCTCATGGAGGCCAATCTTGAGCTGCGCCATGTGCTGGTGGATGCGGCTAAGAAGTACGACAAGGTGATTCTGCCGGGCTACACGCATATGCAGCACGCTCAGCCCGTGCTGCTCTCGCATCATCTGCTGGCGTATTCCTGGATGTTCGCGCGCGACTTTACGCGCCTGAAGGCCGCCTTTGATGCCGCCGACAACTGCCCGCTGGGTGCTGCCGCGCTTGCCGGTACGAGCTATCCGCTCGATCGCCAGATGACGGCTGCCGAACTTGGCTTTGCGGGCGTGATTCCCAACTCGCTCGATGCGGTTTCCGACCGTGATTTCCTGCTCGATCTGCATTACGCCGGATCCGTCATGGCGATGCACCTGTCGCGTCTTTCCGAGGAGATCGTGCTGTGGTCGAGCTCCGAATTTGGCTTTATCACGCTTTCAGACTCCTACTCCACCGGCTCGTCTATCATGCCGCAGAAGAAGAATCCCGACTTTGCCGAGCTTATTCGCGGCAAGAGCGGCCGTGTGTATGGCAACCTGGTACAGCTGCTCGTGACCATGAAAGGCCTGCCGCTTGCTTATAACAAGGATTTGCAGGAGGACAAGGAGGGCGCGCTCGATACCGCCCATACGCTCATGCAGTGCCTGTCGGTTATGGCCGGTATGATTTCGACTTGGGCCGTCAACGAGGATGCCATGGCGCGCGAGTGCGGCGTGGGTCACCTTGCCGCCACCGATGTTGCCGATTACCTGGCTAAGCGTGGTCTGCCGTTCCGCGAGGCTCATGCCGTGGTGGGGCATCTGGTTCTGATGTGTGAGAAGCGCGGCTGCAATCTTGAGGACCTGCCGTTTGAGGTGTTCCATGAGGCAAGCCCGCTCTTTGAGCGCGACATTACCGAGGCGCTCGACATCCCGTCGATTGTCGCCGCGCGCACGACCGAGGGCGGCACCGCCCCTGCCGCCGTTGCCGTGCAGCTTGAGCGCGCTGAGGCACAGCTCGTGGCCGACGAGGGCGTGTTTGGATCGCTGACTAAGGTCGTCGAGATGGGCCACGGGGTAAAGTAGGGATTTGGCTGAAGCCGTTTTGGCCATTTATTGATAAATCGTTTTCACTTTACGGGCGCCTGCTGATGTGGGCGCCCGTATTTTGTTGCTATGGGGGAGGGGCTTGTCGAGAACTTCTGTAGGACCTTTGGGCAGGTTGTGAAGGGGTTACGTTCGCGGGCGGCAACCGACCGCCTGCTCTGTTCGATGCGGTTGATGGGCGGTCGGATGGTACTCTAATCGGGCTTCGAAACAGAAGTGACACATATGGAGCGCTTTAATAAATTGCAACGTTTCAATAAACAGCTTTTTGTTTAACTGCAGCTAAAACTCTGTTACGATGCAGTCCAGGCGGGTGCCGGAATGGGACTTGGGCACGCGCGAACCTACTTGAAAGGCTACTTTTATGGCTATCGAGAAGACCTTCATCATGATTAAGCCCGACGCCGTGCGCGACCGCAAGATCGGCGAGATCGTTGCTCGCATTGAGCGCAGCGGCCTTGTCATCGAGCGCATGGAGATGACCACGCTCGAGCGCGCTACCGTCGAGGAGCACTACGCCCATCTGGCCGACAAGCCCTTCTTTGGCGGTCTCTGCGACTTTATGACGAGCGGTCCGGTCGTCAAGATGGTCGTTTCCGGTCTCTCCGCTGTTGCTAAGATGCGCACCCTCATGGGCGCTACTAATCCGCTTGACGCTGCTCCTGGTACCATCCGCGGCGACTTTGCCGTCGATGTCAACGCCAACGTGATCCACGGCTCCGACTGCCTGGAGAACGCCGAGATTGAGATCAAGCGCTTCTTTGGCTAAACCAGCTTTGACTCCTTAAAGCTGTTAGCGTGTGGCTTGGGCGCCGCGGAACTCCATCTGCGGTGCCCTTTTATTCCAAAATCTATGCAGGGGCCCGCTCGGACATGTGTTCCGAGCGGGCCCCTGCTGTTAGCTTGTGGCACTGAATAGTTTAGGCTTCGTCGACGATCTTAAGGCCGCGCGTGTGATCGATCTCGTTGAGGAGGTTAACGCGACGCTCGTGACGACCGCCCTCAAACTCGGCGTCGAGCCACTCGTCGACAATCATCTTGGCGAGCTCGGAGCCCACGACGCGGGCGCCAAAGGCGAGCACGTTGGTATTGTTGTGCATGCGGGAGAGCTTGGCGCTGAAGGGCTCGGAGCACACAACGGCGCGTACGCCCTCGACCTTGTTGGCAGCCAGGCTGATCCCGACACCGGTGCCACAGATGAGGATGCCCAGGTCGACGTCGCCGTTGGCAACGGCCTTACCCACCTTGTAGCCGGCGATGGGGTAGTCAAAGCTCTCGGAGGTGTCGGTGCCAAAGTTCACGACCTCGCAGCCGCGCTCCTTCAGGTGCTCGGAAATGATGTTCTTGAGCTCGACGGCGGCGTGGTCGTTACCGATACCGATCTTCATGGATGGTTCCTCTCTGGTCTGTGCGGCGCAAATGCTAAAGGTGTTTACCGCGTTCGACTGCATGATAGCGCGACTTTTGCGTAAACGCTCGAGCGTTTTTTGGTCAAACGCTTTAGCAGGCAACAAGACTGGCTTCTCGTGAATGAATGTCGTCAGTTTGCGCTTGAGCGCCGTCTGCCGGAACCATGGTTGCGGTTTTTGATGCATTGTTATCAAATAAAGGAGCTAACTTTTTTGAGAGCCCAGCCCGTTATGCAAGCAGGAGATACCTATGCCTACCGATTCCATCCGTGATGCCGCGTTTTGCGATGTTTTGAACCGCGAGCTTGTCTGTGCACTCGGCTGCACCGAGCCCATTGCCGTTGCCTATGCAGCGGCGCTGGCGAGCCAGACGCTCGGTTGCGAACCCGATCATATGGATGTTGCCTGCTCGGGCAACATCATCAAGAACGTCAAGAGCGTGACCGTGCCCAACTCGGGTGGTATGCACGGTATTGAGGCCGCGGCCGTGCTGGGTGCCGTGGGCGGCGACGCCAAGAGCGCGCTCGAGGTGCTCGAGAGCGTTAACGATGAAGACCGTGCACGCGTGGTCGAGCTCCTCGCCGACGCCGACTACTGCGATGTGTCGCTTGTCGAGGGCGTGCCCAACCTCTACATCAAGGTGACTGCGACGGCCGGGGGCCATACCGCGGTCGTCGAGATTACCGATCACCACACCAATGTCACGTGCCATACGCTCGACGGTATTCCGGTGTGCGGCAAGTCGGCGGGGGAGTGTGCCGCCTGCGCCGAGCGCGTGGTGGCCGAGCGTGCGGCGGATAAGGCCGACACGCCCATGTCGATTGAGTCCATCATTGACTTTATCGAGGACGGCGACATTGAGGACGCCCGCGCTGCCGTTGAGCGTCAGATTGAGCTGAATGGCGCGATCAGTGCCGAGGGCCTTGCGCACGCTTGGGGCGCCGAGGTGGGTCGTACGCTGCTGGGTGCTCGTGCCGATGACGTCGCCTGCCGTGCCCGTGCCCGTGCGGCCGCCGGGTCCGACGCCCGCATGAACGGCTGCGCGCTGCCGGTCGCCATTGTGTGCGGCTCGGGCAATCAGGGCATTACCTGCGCATTGCCCGTCATGGAGTATGCCGAGTACCTGCGTTGCGACCACGAGCGCCTGGTGCGCGCCGTGATGCTGTCCGATCTGATCGCCGTGCATATCAAGAGCTATATTGGTGCGCTCTCGGCGTTTTGCGGTGCTATTTGCGCCGCGTGCGGCGCCGGCGCTGCGATTACCTGGCTGTGCGGTGGCACGCGCGAGCAGATTGGCGCGACGGTCTCGAATACGCTCGGTAACGTGGGCGGCATCGTGTGCGACGGCGCCAAGGCGAGCTGTGCCGCCAAGATCTCGGCTGCCGTCGATGCGGCGATTCTGGGCCATGATATGGCCATGCAGGGTCGCGGCTTCCGCGCCGGCGAGGGCCTGATCCAAGATACCGTTGAGCAGACAATCGCTAGCATGGGCTACGTAGGCCGTGTGGGTATGAAGGACACCGACGTCGAGATCCTCAACATCATGATCGGCAAAACCCAGGTTTGTTAGTTACGCGGTTTTACCAAACCGCGTAACCAGTCGACGCTGCAAGCCCGCCAGAGCGGCAATCTGCCTTTCAGCTTCGGCGGCATGACCAGAAGGTCAATGCCGCCTTGTTTCAAGGCACCTTGCTCGCTCTGCCGGGCTTTCGCTGTCGTTGCCAAAACATCGGCGCCATCTTTGTAATGTGAAAAGGGGCTGAACCTTTGTCACATTCGGTCTGCGGCGTTATTTTGTTTGGAGCGAGCGAGGGGGTTCTATGACAGTTCGTCGGCTATTTGGTGCTCGTAGAAGGCTTCTACTACGGCGTTGAATTCGCGGGCGAAGTCTTCCATGGTTCCGCGCCAGGTGGCTCGGCTGGGCTTGCCTTGGCCCACAAAGGCGGTTTGGATGCCGCAATCGGGGGACGGGAAGTCGCGTTTGGGATCGTTGCCCACCATAAGGACCTCGTGTGGCTCGAGCCCCATCACCTGAAGCTGCTCTAGATAGTAGGTGGCATCGGGCTTGCAGCGGGTGGTGTTTCCCATGTGCGTCACGAGTTCAAAGGGGGCGTCGGCCAGGTCGCCCCAGCCCATGCGGCACTCGATGGCCCCCTGGGGAAAGCTGGGGTTGGTAAAGAGCGCGCAACGCAGTCCAGCGTCCTGTACGGCCTGGAGCGCGGCGTGCGCGCCCGGCATAGCGTGGGCGTTAATGACATCGTCGTTCTTGTACGGAAGAACTTCGCGGTCATAGTAGGTAAACGCCTCGTAGATGAGGGGATCGGAGAGGCAGGTCCCGCATCGGCGCTCGACCTCTTCTTGGTAAAACTCAAGATTGGTGCGGTTGTCCGTGCCGCTGCGGCGATTGGCGTTGAGGTCGACCAGGATGGTGCCGAGGCGTGCCATCGTGCCACCGCGGCTGCGGCGCCCGATATCCGCGAGCATCGAAGAGACATCCTTAAAATAGCGAAGGATGAACGCGTTGAGGTTGATGCTAAGAAGCGTTTCGTCCATATCGAAAACGACTGCTTTGAGCACGCGGGCACCTTTCTCGAAAAATCGATCTAGAATCGTTGGCTCCGGATACTTTACCCCAAAGCCGAATGCCTGGCTGGTTATCGTCAAGTTGCGGAGACGTGTGTTCATAAGATTACGAAAAAGTCTCCACACGAGTAAAAAATCGCAGTTCACGCTTGAAATCGAACTCATTTCCCCGTAACCTATACGAACGTGATTGCATAAGCGTCACATTAGTATCTGTCGGCTCCCGAGTGTTCCTAAACGTTGTGTGCTTGTCGCACCCTTCTGTAGGTCCTAGCAATCGGGGCCCCGTAGTTCGAAAGGGGTCCACCTTTGAGTGAGATTCAGAACTCGTCCATTTTCTCTCTTGACGATGTCAATGAGGAGGAGATGAACAACCTCATCGACGGTACGATTACCGACTTTGATGAGGGCGATCTCGTTAACGGCACTGTCGTTAAGATCGAGCATGACGAGGTGCTCGTTGACATCGGATTCAAGTCCGAGGGCGTTATCCCGGTCCGCGAGCTGTCCATCCGCAAGGACGCTAACCCTGCAGACATCGTTGCACTCGGTGATCCCATCGAGGCTCTGGTTCTCCAGAAGGAGGACAAGGACGGTCGTCTGGTCCTGTCCAAGAAGCGTGCCGAGTACGAGCGTGCTTGGAACCGCATCGAGGAGAAGTTCAACTCCGGCGAGAACGTCGAGGGCGAGGTTATCGAGGTTGTCAAGGGCGGCCTGATCCTCGACATCGGCCTGCGTGGCTTCCTGCCCGCTTCCCTCGTCGACCTCCGTCGTGTCAAGGACCTCACCTCCTACATGGGCACCCGCATCGAGGCTCGCGTCATCGAGATGGACCGCAACCGCAACAACGTCGTCCTCTCCCGTCGCGTCGTGCTCGAGGAGTCCCGTAAGGCCGAGCGCTCCGAGATCCTGTCCAAGCTCAAGTCTGGCATGCGTCTCCAGGGCACCGTTTCCTCCATCGTCGACTTCGGCGCCTTCGTCGACCTCGGCGGTATCGACGGCCTCATCCACATCTCCGAGCTCTCCTGGAACCACGTCAACCATCCTTCCGAGGTTGTCAAGGTCGGCCAGGAGGTCGAGGTCGAGGTTCTCGACGTCGATCTCAACCGCGAGCGCATCTCCCTGGGTCTCAAGCAGACCACCGAGGATCCGTGGCGCGCACTGGTCAAGAAGTACCCCGTCGGCGCTATCGTCGAGGGCACTGTGACCAAGCTTGTCCCGTTCGGCGCTTTCGTCGACCTGGGCGAGGGCATCGAGGGCTTGGTGCACATCTCCGAGATGGCCAACAAGCACGTCGATCAGCCTTCTCAGGTCACCCACGTGGGCGACAAGGTTCAGGTCAAGGTCATGGAGATCGACCTCGACCGTCGTCGTATCTCCCTGTCCATGAAGTCCGCTGCTGAGACTCTGGGCGTCGAGATCGAGGTTACCCCGCTTCCTTCCGAGAAGAAGGACGAGGAGACCGACGCCGAGTAAATCGGTTTGACGATCACTTGTTTTAAGGGATCCGTCCGTAATGGACGGGTCCCTTTTTGCATTCAAGACTTTAGTCCGCTGGCCGCGCAGCGGCCAGCTTTAAACCACCCGCTAC
>CATYIV010000050.1 GCA_958407465.1 uncultured Collinsella sp.
AAACCTTATGCCCCGCCCCTCCGGAGCCACACGGGAGCCAGGTTAACTAATTCGGGCCCGGCATTCAGAAAAGTCAGTGCAGCAAAATGGCGATGCGGATGGGATGCACAAGATAGGGGCACGTTGTTGGGACGCGCTCTTTTAAGTTGCGGTGGAATAGTTCCTGTTTTTGGGCTTGAAGGCCGATTTTAGGGACTATTTCACCGCAACTGAGGGGTGGGATGCGGGGCTAGCGCTCGTAAATCAAGTTGCCTGCCAGGTAGGTGGCTTGGACTTTGGTGGCCTGGAGCTCTTGGGGGTCAATGGTAAGCGGGTTTTGGTCCAGGACTACCAGGTCGGCGTATTTGCCGGGTTCCAGGCTGCCGAGGTTTTGCTCGTCGCCTGCCGCGTAGGCGCTGCCCAGGGTGTAGTTGCGCAGGGCTGTTGCTGCATCGATGCGCTCGCTCGGCAACCAGCCGCCCTCGGGCCAGTTGCTTTTGGGGTCCTGGCGCGTGATAGCCGTGTAGAGCACGTTCATGCTTGTAACAGCTGTGATGGGGCTATCGGTGCCGAAGGCTTGTCGAATGCCGCGCTGCTTATAGGTTGCGAACGGCCACATGATGCGGCTGCGTTCCAGGCCCAGGTCGCGCTCCGGGCCACCCGGGTCGAGCGTGATGTGGCAGGGCTGGCTCGAAGCAACCACGTTGAGCTTGCGCAGGCGGTCGATGTCCTCGGGCAAGAGGTTCTCCAGGTGCTCGAGCGTGTTATGGCCGTGCTGGGGCAGGCCGTACAGGTCGGCCGCTTCCTCGAAGATATCCAGCGCGGCATGAATCGCACCGTCGCCGATGACGTGGATGCGCACAGTGTGGCCGCGCTCCGCGGCAGCGAGGACCAGCTTGCGCATACGCTCGGCAGGAACCGTCAGGCGACCTTGATCGCCCGGGAAGCGCGGGTTGGTATAGGGCTCGGTGAGATATGCCGTGTGTTCGCTCGACACACCGTCGAAAAACTGTTTAAAGCCTGGCGCCGAGAGCAGCGCGTTGTTCGCGTAACGTACCTGCAGCTCTTCCAAGCGCGATTGGTCATCCAGCAGCGTGGGAAACAAATGGGCTCGGATGCCCAACTTGCCGGCTGCCTGCAGTTTGTCGTAGACGTCGTCGCGGATAAAATCGCAGCCCGGCATGGGCATGAGCGACATATCGCATATCGAGGTGATGCCCTGCTCGGCCATACGCCTCATTTGATCGGCGTAAGCACTTGCAATGCGATCCTCGCCCAGCCATTCAAGACAGCGCGGCAGCAGCTGCATAGCAGCTGCCTCGTGGGCGATACCCGTAAGCTCACCGTTTGAGTCTTTGTCGTAGCTACCGCCCGCTGGTGGCTCGCTGTCGCGCGTGACGCCGAGTGCATCGAGTGCGCGGCTGTTGAGCCACAGCGTGTGTCCATCGCCCGAGTACATAACACAGGGACGATCGGGGAATGCCACATCGAGCGACGCCTTGGTAGGATGCTCGGGCGGGTCCCAACGGTAGTCGCGCCAGCCCTGCGTCACAACCCAAGCGTCGTCGGGCAGGACCTGGGAAAACTCGAGCGCATGTTGCACCAGCGCCGCCTCGGACGTGCCCATATCCATGAGCATGTACGGCGAGGAACCGACCGAGGTATGGAAGAAGTGCAGATGAGCGTCATGGAAACCGGGGCAGACAAACTGCTCGCCGTAGTCGATAACCGGCGTGGCGGCAGGCGCGGCGGCAATCACGTCATCCGGCGCACCGACTGCGACGATACGGTCGCCTGCGATGGCAATCGCCAGCTCGCGGGCGGTATCGATGCCGTCTTGCGCGGTAAAGACGTTCTTGGAGCGGATAATCCGATCGATATGTTGCATGGGCATCCCCATCTCTGGCAGGAAATTCAACACCCCCGAGTGTACTCCCCCGCCCTTGTAACAAAACCCCAAGCGGCAAACGGCAACTTTACCAGCCCTAGCGGCAGGTGGCATACTGGAGAGAGCCTGTACGATTTTGCGATCAACCCAGCAAGGAGCAAATCGACCATGACGAAGACCAAGGCACAGCAGATTATGGCGGCGACCGAGGCTCGCGCGGCTGACGACGTCACCGCAGCCATCAAAGATATCGCTACCGAGTTTGAACCCTATATCATCAAGCAGCGCCGGCACTTCCATAAGCACCCGGAGCTGAGCCTTGCCGAGGAGCGCACGACCTCCGACATCGCCAACCAGCTCGACGCCATGAATATCCCCTACGAGCGTCCGCTCAAGACCGGCTTGGTGGCAACCCTTCGCGGCACCGCGCCCGACGCCTATCGCGAGGACGGCACGCCGCGCCGCCGTATCCTACTGCGCGCCGACATCGACGCCCTGCCCGTTACCGAGCAGACCGGCGAGGAGTTTGCCAGCGTCAACGAGGGCTGCATGCACGCCTGCGGCCACGACTGCCACATCGCCATGATGCTCGGCACGCTGCAGATCCTGCGCCATATGACCGACGACATCCACGGCGAGGTCCGCATCGTCTTCCAGCCCAGCGAGGAAAACGGCCAGGGCGCCAAGCTCATGATCGGCACGGGCGTGCTCGACGGCGTCGATGGTGCCTACGCCGCGCATATCTGGAGCGAAGTCGACGCCGGCACCGTGAGCTGTGAGCCCGGCCCGCGCATGGCAAACACCGACTGGTTCCGCATCGATGTCCGCGGCACCTCGTGCCATGGCGCCATGCCCCAGCGCGGCCACGACGCCGTTATGGTGGCTGCCGAGATCGTCAACGCCCTGCAGACCATCGTCTCGCGCGAGATCAGCCCCTACGAGCCGGCTGTCATCACCGTCGGCGAGCTGCACGGCGGCACCGCGCGCAACGTTATCGCCGGCACGGCCTACCTCGCCGGCACGGTGCGCACCTATGGCGACAAGACGCACGAGGAAATGCCCGAGCTTATGCGCCGCATCGTGGAGCACACCGCGGCAGCCCTGGGCGCAGAGGCCGAACTTACCGACTACACCATCGCCAACTACAAGGTCGAAAACGACGTCGCCTCGAGCGAGCGTTGTCGTCAGGCCGTGGTCAAGTGCTTGGGCCCCGCGGGCGAAGGCCATTATCGCGGCACGCTTTCGGGCGAGGACTTCTCGGAGTACCTGCGCCGCGTGCCGGGCGTGCTCGCCTTTGTTGGCACGCGCAACCCCCAGATTGGCGCCACGTACGCCCAACATTCTTGCTTCTACAAGATTGACGAGACCGTGCTGGCAAAGGGCTCCATGGTGGCCGCCCAGTATGCTATCGACTTTTTGGCCGAGCCCACGCAAGAGGAGCTCGACGGCCCCACGATCGCCGCGGTTGCCGAGACCAACCCCGACTTGGCCGCCAAGCTGCGCTCTGCCAAGGCCACGGCCGCTGAGGCGCGCGACGCCATGCACGATGCTCGCACCGCCCGCCATGCTGCAATCAAGGGCATCCACGATGCGCGGGCTGCCGCTCGCCACGAGGAAAAGCGCGACGAGTAGCCGTCACGCCCATCCATAACAGCCTGGCTAAAGCAAAGCGGGGGCGGACGTTATCTCAACGTTCGCCCCCGCTTATGTGTCGACCGTTTTTCTAGCGCGTCCTCCGTCACGCCAGGTAAGAGCGAAGGATGGTGAGCCAGCGTGGGGGTTCGAGGTGGATGATATCGTCGGGAACTCCGGCGGGCGCATAGCCGCCAAAGAGCAGACCGGCATCTGCCGGATTGACGAGGCGCACGATCCATACGACGACGACCAGCACGCACAACACGGTGACCGCAATGTCGATACCACGCTTTAGCTTGCTCGATGCCACCTCCTCGCGCACGAACGCGAGCACAAACGCAATCGGCACCACCCAAAACAGCGGATGGTAGGCAAAGGCAGCCGCATAATCGAGGCGCAGCGCCGCCAGCCACGCCCTCGTCATGCCGCATCCCGGACAAGGAATGCCCGTCATCAATCGAAAAATGCAGCCAATGTCGAGCAGGTAGAGCGCGAGCCAGGCGACAAAGAGCGCGCCGGTGCAAAAAAGGGCGCGGCGAAGGAGCTCTGCCGTGCCCCTATGTCCCTGGAAGCTGTTCACGCCGCCCTTATTGTTAGGCACGAGCGCCAAGGCGAGTGTTGTAAGCCGTTGCCATGGCATTGGTATTATTGATGACGATGTTCATAGCGAAGATGGGACCAAGGCCGCACAGGAGCGCGCCGAAGATCTGCCACAGAAGAACGGTGGTGCCGTTTTCCTGGAACACCAGGCCGTAGCGAGGAGCGTTGGCCTGCAGGCGGTTGCCAATCTTGTAATACCAGTAGTACGCGTAGAAGCCGCAGGTCACAAACGATAGAAGGATGAATTCCGCCAGACCCGGCGTGTAATCGCCGTCATCCTGACACAACGTGTTGACGTCGCGTGCCAAGCAATACAGGAAGTAGAACGAATAGATACCGCAGGTCACAAGAGAGAGCAGCAGCCAGCCGATCAGGCTGCGGTCAGCCTTAATGGGGTCATAGCCCATCGGAGCGGATGCGGACTGTTGGGCGTATTGACCGGTGTACTGCTGCTGAGGCTGGGGCGCGGGCTGAATAGCCTGGGCCGGAGCGGGCTGGGGCTGCGGGGCCGCAGCGGCAGAAGCGGCACCAACGGCGGATCCGCAAACAGGGCAGAATTTGGCATCATCCGAAATGGGAGAACCACAAGTGGGACAGAACATGAGCCTCTCCTTTTCCTAAGGCGTCGCACGCCTTCAAACCTTACACGTCTACGTTCTCAACAATAGCCGCGACGTTGTTGCGCAACATTGACCAATTTCCGAGAAATTTTGCTGCAACCGTTTTCCCAGGCATTTTCTTGCTTTCGCAGTAGAAAAAGGCACCCCGGGCTCAGTTGCCCAGGGCGCCTCGACCGGCTATTCGGTTTGATTGTTTTCGGCAGCAGGATTATCGCCCGGCTCATCCGCCGGCGTGGCAACGGCATCCCAATCGGGCTCCGCAGGCGTCGCCTCGGACGCCGGTGCGGGGACAGGAGCAGGTGCCGGGGCAGGTGCAGGCGCGGGCGCCGGGGCAGGCGCAGCACCAGTGGCTGCCGTGGGATTGAATCCCGCAGGAGCAGGCTTCTTCTCACCCGGGAGCACAAAAGTCAAAACGTCGTCCTTGTCCTCATCGGCCCATTCGCTTGCATAACGTGCAGCCCAATAGCCAACGGCACGGTGCTTGAGCATCTTGCCAAAGACCGTAAGGAACACCGTGACGAATGCAATCAGCACCAGGAACAATACGAGCGTGACACCACCGGCGGTAACAATCGCCTCGATACCCGTGGGGCGATAGTAATAGCCGTACGCGCCAATTCCGGCGATGGCACCAAAGACAGCTGTCAAGATCCACGTAATGGCGTTGGAAACCAGGCCCGTCAAAAACTCGGGAAGGAACGAAGCACAGAACAGCTTGGTCTTGTTGTGCTTAAAGGCCGCCCAGACCTTATCGAGCGAAAACGCGCTCTCGACGCGCCCGGTCACCGCAAAGTGCATCACGGCAATGTCGGCGAACATCTTAAAGAAGACACCCAGAATCGCCGAGGCAATTAGCGCCAGGACAAGCAGGCCAAGCGAGCCAAACAGCGCAGCCTCGAGCGCATAAGAGCCGTAATAAGAATACGAGCCCGCGGCGCCAATTACCACGCCCTCCACCAGCGAAAGCACTACACCGATAATGGGAATGGCAGCGATAACCTCGAGCACGACCGAAATAACGCTCGAAAAGATTCCGAGACCAAACGACGTGGAACGCATCAACGGACGACCCATGCCGTCATCGATCTTAAGCGACAGGTCGCGACCCCACTCGATGCCAAAGCCCGAACCGCACACGCTCGCCACGTAGGCAGCCAAAAAGCCGATGGCAGCCGCAATACCGCCGATAACGGGGATGAACAGCACGAGTACCGACACGACACAGATAAGCGCCGGCAAAAAGGCAATCTGGCACACGCGCTGCAGCACGCCCGGAGTCTTGGTCATATCCTCAAACGCCTGAGCCGTGCAGCCCTTGGACGCGTTCGCGACAGGTTGAGGAACAAACTGCTGAGGCTGAGGCTGACCCTGAGGGGCGGAAGCTGCAGCACCGGCATTGGGGGCACCACACACGCCGCAGAACTTGTCGTTATCGCCCATGGGGGCGCCACACTGCGAGCAGAACATAGAATCATCCCTTCGTATCTAGAGCGAATCACCTGGATCGCAAACGATGTCTTTGGCATCATTATCACCCAATGTGAGTTCAAATACTCAAAGATGACCGATTTGCATGGTACACGGCGCCAGCAGGCGGTTCGTTGAATACGTCTGTGCTAGTTCGTTCCGCGGAAACCCTTGCCGACGATCTCGGAGCTGTCGACGATCGTGATAAAGGCACCCGGATCGACCTCGCGCGCATAACGGCGCAGCTGCACGGCCTCGCGACGGCTCAGCACGCTCATGATCACCGTCACGCACTTGCCCGAGAAGGCACCGTAGCCGCGACTGATGGTCGCCGTGCGGTTGAGATGCTTGACGATAAACTCCTCGACCTTAAGGGGCTCGGAACAAATGATCGTGCAGACCTTACGAAGATGAATGCTCTCGATGGCCTTGTCGACCACAAGCGTCTTGGCAAACAGGCCGAGCACGCAATACAGACCGATACGCGGACCATACAAAAAGGCCGCGATGGTCACGATGCCGATATCGACCAGCAACAGCGCGCGACCAATCTCGAGTGTGGTACGGCGTTTGAGGATCATAGCGAGGATGTCCGTGCCGCCCGTCGAGGCGCCGATATCAAAGACGATGGCGCTGCCGAGCGCCGGCAGAATCACGGCAAAGCACAGGTCGAGCCACATATCGCCCGTCATCGAGACACTGGTCGGGATAAAGAGCTCGAAAAGCGAAACATAGGCGGACAGCGCAAACGAGGCGAAGACACTCCACAGAATTGCCTTGCGCTCCAAAAAGATAAAGCCCAAGACGACGAGAACCGCGTTGATAATCCACATAAAGACGCCGACGGGCAGGGTCGGGAACAGCGTGGACAGAATAACCGACACGCCCGAGGTGCCGCCAAAAGCAAAGTGATTAGGGGTTTTAAACGCAACGATGGCAAAGGCCGTAAGAATCAGACCCAGATTGAGCTCGGCGAAAAAGCGCGGGAAACCTGGCTCCTGGCTACGCTTTTGGCCGGCACGCTCGCCGCGCTCGATATCGGTGCGATCAACCACGCGCTCCATCGGCACCACGGGAGGACGATGCATCTCCTCGGCAGCACGCGATGCCGCCTCTGCCGCGGCGGCCTCAATCGCCCATGCCTTGCTTTCTGTTTCGTGCTCGTCAGCCATTACGGCAACCCCTCGTTAACAATTTGGAAACAATGCGCCCATTAGGGTAACGCGGAACGCGACGATTGCAACCCCTAGTTAGACGAGCGGTATGCCCACATCGGGAGCGTACAAAAACAGCCGGCCACGCTTTTGCTTGCGCGGTCGGCCGTTTAACGTTTTCACAGATAAAACCTACCAAAACAAACCTGTCCCTTTTTGGAAGGTTACTCGTGCTGGCTGGTGCGGTGCTCGTACTCCTCGGGGGTGATGACATCCTCGATGCGCAGGTTGACGCCCGCCACCTCAAGGCCAGTCATCGCGGCAAGGCGCTCGGTGACACGTGCCTTGACATCGTCGAAGATCGCGGGCGCATAGGCGCCGTACTCGATAATGACGGAGATGTTGACGACCACGCGATTGTCGTCGGTGACCTCGACCGTCACGCCCTTGGTCAGATTCTCGGCACCAAACTGCTCCTGCACAAAATGCATGAGGTTACCCTTCATGCCCAGAACGTGCGGAACCTCGCGGGTGGCCATAGCAACGATCTTCTCGATCACGCCGTTGGAATAGGTCAGCGAGTCCTCGGACTCGTCTGTTTCCTCATCATCCTCGTCCGCGTCATCGGCGGACTCGGCCTCGACGAGCGCCTCATCCTCGAGCGTCACATCCTCGGCTTCGGCGACGGCCGCCTCGTTCTCCTCGAGCTCGGTATCGGCCACATCGACCTTCGTATTAAAAGCCATGGTTCCTCCTTATGCCTGCCGCGGATGCGACAGTCGAATACATATTAGCGGCCGCTAAACAGACGGCCGAAGAAGTTGACGATCCCGTTTTCGCCGTCGCGAATTTGGCCGATCACGGCGCCGATCAGCACGAAGAATGCAATGACGAGCGTGTCCCACAGGCCGAGCGTGAGCACCAACACGGCAAGGATAAAGCCAGCGACGGCACCGAGCGTGGTGTTGGGATGACGCACAGCATAGCTCCAGATGGCAGCGCCCGTACCCTTGATGAGACCCATAGCCTCGTCAAAATCCGCGGCTGCCGCGTCTTGTAACTCGGTTGCCTCTGCTTTGGAATCAACAGGTTCGCTCGCCGGCGTGGCGCTCTGGTCAATCGTCAGGCGCGGCGTACGAGCGGTCTTATCTTGATTGGTATCACTCACCGGAAACCTCCACGGTCTGGACGGTAGTCTTGGACGGCAAAAAACGGACGCGCGTGGTCGTACCCGGCGTGCCGAGCATGGTGTCGCAAGCTTCCTCGATGCGCTGCTGCATCGCGGTAGCCAGAGATGCCACGTCCTTATCGTCAAGCGCGATAGCCTCGACCTTAAATCGGACGTGCGAATCGTCGGAGCCTTGGACGCGGGCCTCGACATGCTCGACCATCACGCGGTCGTCGCGCTCGGCAGCAGCCCTAGCACACGAAGAAAGCGCCGCAAGGGTGACCTCGATATTGCGCTCCCCCGCCGGATGCACACAGGACGGCTCGCGACGAGCAAACATCAGGCGGAAGAAGCTTACCAGCACGCCGATCGCCACAACTCCGCCGCATGCCGTCACGACAATGCGCGGCATGGGGTCGCGCATCAGCAGCATAAAGCGATACGTATACGGCCCCCAAAACTGGCAGACAAGCGTACCCAGCGCCACGATGGCGGCGGCAAGATACACAATCGCTAGGGCTCGTTTGAGTACGCGCACGTGGCGCTCCCTTCAAATCTCGGCACTCGAAATACAAAACGGTTCGCATCATTATAAAAGAGCCGGGTCCGGTGCTCTACGCACGCGGATCCGGCTCATCTATTCCACGAGGCTTGCATGCTCGCTTCATTATGCCCAGATATGCACGGCTTAACCCGTGCGAGCGCTACTCCTCCTCGAGGGCAGCGATGACCTCGTCGGTCATGTCCATGGTGCTGTAAACATCCTGGACGTCGTCGAGCTCCTCAAGACGGTCGATGAGGCGCTGAACCTTCTTGGCGTCGGCGCCGGAGACCTCGGTCGGGGTGGTCGGGACCATGGTGGTCTCGGAGCCCTTGACCTGGACGCCCTGCTCCTCGAGCGCCTTGGAGACAGCCATGACCTCGTTAGCAGTAGTCCAGACGATCCACTCCTCGCCGGCATCCTCGTAGTCCTCGCCACCGGCCTCGGCGATGGCCATCATGAACTCATCCTCGTCACCGGCAGCACCGTTGGCGATCATGGTCTCCTTCTTGGCGTTCTCGTCCAGGATCTCCTTGGCGACGACGATCTGGCCCTTGCGCTCAAACTGGAAGGCGACGGAGCCAGAGGTGCCCAGGTTGCCACCAGCGTGGGAGAAGGCGGAACGGACATCGGCGGCGGTACGGTTGCGGTTGTCGGTCAGGCAGTCGACGTAGACGGCGACACCGGCGGGACCGTAGCCCTCGTACACGATGTTCTCGTAGACGGCGGCGTCAGCACCCGAACCAAAAGCCTTGTCGATAGCGGACTTGATCTTGTCCTTAGGCATGGACTGAGCCTTGGCCTTGGCAACGGCAGCGGCGAGGCTGGCGTTGTTCTCGGGCAGCGGGTCACCGCCGAGACGGGCAGCAACGGTGATGTTGCGGCTGAGCTTGGAGAAGAGGGCGGAACGCTTGGCGTCCTGCGCGCCCTTACGATGCTTGGTTGTGGCCCACTTAGAGTGTCCGGACATACGTGTCTCCTATCGGTTTCGACCTAAAGCCCAGCGCAGATGCTCGGGCAATATAAACAAACGTCGTTATGATATACCTACTGGCCTGCGAGATAAACCCCAAAATGAAGGCGTCGTGATGATGGCCCCTTTGGTGCAAAGAAACCTGACCTCAATGCACCAAGTTAGGACCAGAGGAAGTCGGGCTTATAGGACAAAATGTGTGTCCACGTTGGGGGCATCGGCGCAGGTCGATGCC
>CATYIV010000051.1 GCA_958407465.1 uncultured Collinsella sp.
GGCCCTTGCGGCCTAGTCGCTATTTAGGGCGTCCAAGATTTGGGGCGCAGTTCAGCACGGCGGGGCCAGCGGCAAGTCAAAAGACCATACGCCTACGGGCGAAGGACCACCAAACTGGGTTAGGCAACCGGGCAGATCTTCTTGAAGAGCTCGATGACGTCGTCGAGCGCCGCCTCGCGCGGGTTACCCGGGAAGCAGGCGTCGGCCATGGCGTCCTTGGCCAGGACCTCGATCTCGTCAGCCTTCATGGCCTCGCAGACGTGCGGGATATTCACGTCGGCGGAAAGCTGCTTGACGGCGGCGATAGCGGCGTCGGCAGCCTCGTCGGTGCTCATGCCCGTGGTGTCAACGCCCATGGCGACGGCAACCTTGGCCAGACGCTCAGCGCAAACCGGCTTGTTGAACTCCATGGCGATCGGCAGCAGCATGGCGCAAGCGACGCCGTGCGGGGTGTCGTAGTGAGCGGACAGGGTGTGAGCCATGGCGTGGTCGATGCCCAGGCCAACATTGGAGAAGCCCATGCCGGCGACATACTGGCCAAGGGCCATGCCCTCGCGGCCGGAGCCGGGCTGGCCGGACTTGGCCTCGGCGACGGAGTCACGCAGGTTCTCGCTGATCAGCTTAATAGCCTCAAAGTGGAACATGTCAGAGAGCTCCCAAGCACCCTTGGTGGTATAGCCCTCGATGGCGTGAGTCAGAGCGTCCATGCCAGTGGAAGCGGTCAGGCCGGCGGGCATGGAAGCCATCATGTCAGGATCGACGACGGCGACCTCGGGGGCGTCGTTGGTGTCGACGCACACGAACTTGCGGACCTTCTCGGGGTCGGTGATGACGTAGTTGATGGTCACCTCAGCAGCGGTACCGGCAGTCGTCGGCACGGCGATGGTGAACACGGCGTGGTTCTTAGTCGGAGCAACGCCCTCGAGGCTACGGACATCGGCGAACTCGGGGTTGTTGATGATGATGCCGATGGCCTTAGCGGTGTCCATGGAGGAGCCGCCACCGATGGTCACGATAGCGTCAGCCTCGGCGGCCTTAAAGGCCTCGACGCCGTCCTTGACGTTCTGGATCGTGGGGTTGGGCTTAATCTCGGAGTAGAGGCTCCAAGCGATGCCGGCGGCGTCGAGCTCGTCGGTCACCTTAGCGGTAACGCCAAACTTGACCAGATCGGGGTCGGAGCAGACGAAGATCTTCTTGTAGCCGCGACGCTGGAGCTCGCCGGGGATCTCCTTGATGGCGCCGGAACCATGATAAGAGATGGTATTGAGAACGAAACGATTGGCCATTGATAGCCTCCCATCGTGTGCGGGGCATCCATTACGCCCCGCGCTATAAGTCCCATCCTAACGCTTTTGAAACAAAAAACGCGTGAGAACGTCAAAAGTGTTAAAGCGTTTCAACAGAAGATGAAAAATACTGCGGCAAAGGGACAGCCCCTTTGCCGCATTCAGTTACTTTCGGCAGCCCTCTTTCCAAGCCTCGGCCGCAACCTTCCAGCGTAAGCGCAAGTCGCGCTCGCGGTCGATGAACATGATGGCAAACGCGACAAACAGCAGCAAGCTCGCCACGACGATGGCGTGCAGGCCCATGCGCTCAATACACCAGTTGCCCAACACGGCGCCAAACACAAAGGTAAGGATCACGCCAAAGTACAGCAGGCCGTTTTCCAAAAAGCCGCGCCTGTGGGTGATGATGTAATCGTCCACGTTTTGCAGCGCGTTGCGCAAGTTGCCGATGCACATGGTCGTAGCGATGCCGTGACCGTGGATCTTGCGGAAGCTCTCGACCTGCATGCCGCAGGCAAACGAGGTGAGGCAGTTGGCGAGCAGGTTGAAATTGCCGCCCGGGATAAAGCTCACGCCCAGTAAGATGACGGCTTCAAAGAACACCGTCACCTGACGCCAGTGGATCACGCTGCCAAACCGCTCGTGTACCAGATCGGCAAGCATAATACCCACGGCAAACGACACCACAGGGAAGAAGTAGCGCCCCGCAAGTGCCCAGTTGCCCTCCGAGATGCTCACGCCCACGAGCAGGATGTTGCCTGTCTGCGCGTTGGCGAAAACATGGTCGCGCCCAATGTACGAATACACGTCCATAAAGCCACCGGCGAGCGCCAAGATGATGCCCAGCTCAATAGACTCCGATATCTGTTTGGCACGCTGCATCGTCGTGCATCCTCCTTGTTGACGACTCTCTCGTGCGTTGGCGGAAACATAGCCGCCGTTCATACTGTAACCCATTGACAACATGGCGTGCGCGCGAGACGACCCCTTCGACACAGGGATACACAGTCTGGAAACAAACGACACCCGCATCGACACGCCGATCCGCGAGCTCATGTACTCCACCAGTCTTTTTAGCCCCGTCCCAAAAAGACTGGTTACAATTACGTGCAGCATACAAACACCGGGAGGGATCGTGGCAAAAAAGCCTCAGCACGCTCAGAACAACCAGCGCAGTCAGCAGGGCAAACAGGGCCAGCAGCAAAAGCGCGGCGGTAAGGCGCAGGGTGGGCACACCACGCATACCCCAGCAGCGCTCACACGCCCCTGGCGCCCGGGCCGCGATAAGTTCCTCCCCGTCAGCCGCGCCGACATGGATGCGCGCGGCTGGGACCAGTGCGACTTTGTCTACATCTGCGGCGACGCCTACGTGGACCACCCCAGCTTTGGTATGGCCATCATCAGCCGCGTCCTCGACGCGCACGGCTACAAAGTGGGCATCATCTGCCAGCCCGACTGGACCGACCCCGCCAGCATCACGGTGCTCGGTGAGCCGCGCCTGGGCTTTTTGGTCAGCGCCGGCAACATGGACTCCATGGTCAACCACTATTCGGTGACCAAGCACCGTCGCCATACCGACGCCTATACCCCCGGTGGCGAGGAGGGGCACCGCCCCAATCGTGCCGTCACGGTCTACGGCAACCTCATCCGTCAGACGTTCAAGGACGCTCCCATCATCATCGGCGGCATCGAGGCAAGCCTGCGCCGCCTGGCTCACTACGACTACTGGCAGGACAAGCTCAAGCGCTCGGTACTACTCGACTCGGGCGCCGACATCCTCATCTACGGCATGGGCGAGCACGCGATTGTCGAGATCGCCGACGCGCTCGACGCGGGACTGCCCGTCGATCAGATCACCTATATCAACGGCACCGTCTACCGCACAGGCTCGCTCGACGAGGTCTACGACTACGACCTGCTACCCAGCTGGGACGACCTTACCGCCGACAAGCTCAACTACGCACGCAGCTTTAACGTGCAACAGCAGAATATGGACCCCATCACCGGACATCGCCTGGTAGAGCCCTATCCCAACAGCGTCTATGTGGTGCAGAACCCGCCGTCGGCGACGTTGACGACCGATGAGATGGACGAGGTGGCCGAGCTCCCCTACGCACGCGATTGGCATCCCGACTACGATGCCGCGGGCGGCGTGCCGGCCTTTGCCGAGATCAAGTTTTCAATCAGCTCCAACCGCGGGTGCTTTGGTGAATGCTCGTTTTGCGCCCTCACCTTCCACCAAGGTCGCGTGTTGCAGATGCGCAGCCACGACTCGATCATGCGCGAGGCAGAGCTGCTCACGCGCGATCCCGAGTTTAAGGGCTACATCAACGACGTAGGCGGACCGACGGCCAACTTTAGCCGTCCCGCCTGCGACAAGCAGCTCAAGCACGGCGTGTGCAAGAACAAGCGCTGTCTGTGGCCGAGCGTGTGCAAGAACATGGTGGTCGACGAAAGCGGCTACACGCAGCTGTTGCGCGACCTGCGCCAGCTGCCGGGCGTCAAAAAGGTCTTCGTGCGCAGCGGCATCCGTTTTGACTACACCATGGCCGATGCCTCGGACGAGTTTTTACGCGAGCTGCTGGAACACCATGTCTCGGGCCAGCTGCGCGTAGCGCCCGAGCACGTGAGCGACGCGGTGCTGTCCGTGATGGGCAAGCCGAGCCGAGCTGTCTACGACGCATTCTGCCGTAAATTTGAACGCTTGAATCGCGAATACGGACTCAAGCAGTACGTGGTGCCGTATCTGATCTCGAGCCACCCTGGTTCAACCATGAAGGAAGCCGTGGACCTTGCCGAAGCCGTGCGCGACATGGGCTACATGCCCGAGCAGGTACAGGACTTCTACCCCACCCCGTCCACCATGTCGACCTGCATGTACTACACCGGTGTAGATCCGCGCACCATGCAGCCGATCTACGTGGCGCGCGACCCGCATGAGAAGGCCATGCAGCGCGCGCTCATCCAGTATCGCAAGCCCGAGAACTACAAGCTGGTGCGCGAGGCGCTAGAGAAGGCCGGGCGTCGTGATCTGATCGGCTATACCAAGCATTGCCTGATTCGCCCCGTGCCGCCACGCCCGGGCGAGACGTCTGCCGGCGGTGGGCATGGCACCGGCAAGAAGGGCGGCAAGGCCCACGGTGGCGCCGCCGGCAAGGGGCCCAAGGGCAGCAAGGGTCACGGCGGTATGTCCCGCGCGCAGAACACTGCCGGTCGCAATCGCGCGGCACAGGGGCGTCAGGGCGCCAACGGAGGCGGCAGACGCAACTAGCGCGGCGAGGCGGCATGCCGCCGTTGGCGACACGACACGCCCCACCAATAAATTGCCGCTCGCTGGGGCGTCGCAGAACGATTCCCCGGCGAGCGGCCGATTAATATTGTCTATCTCAAAACGTCGTTACTTTTTGTCGAAACGACCATAGAGCGCAAACGAGAGCGCCGCAGAGATAACCCAAGTCAAAGCGATGCAGACGACAATCATGATCAGGTTCATGGGATTGCCGCTTGGATCGGCATAAACGGGCAACGAGGTAATGCCGGGCATAACAAAGCCGAAGCACTTAGCGCCCAGAACAACGGTAAGCGCACCGCCAATGCCATCCGCAATCATCGCAGCGATAAGCGGAGTCCTGTTAGGAACCTGAACGGTAAACAAGGCGGGCTCGGAAATTCCCATAAATGCTGAGAAGGCGCACGTCATTGCAGCGGACTTGAGCTTTTCGTCGGTCATGCGCAGGGCTGCACCAAAAGACGCACCGCTTTCGGCGAGGTTATGGCAGAAAGAGATCGGGAGCAGATAGTCATACCCAAGCGTTGCGATATTGGAAATCTGGATAGGGCTCGTTGACTGATGCATGCCGAAGAGCACGATAAGCGGCATAAAGAAGCCCAGCAGAAAACCGGCAACGGGGCCTAACGTCGAGAATAGCCAAACGATACCGTTGGCAAGACCAAGACCGCACCAGGCACCAATCGGAGCGAGCACAAACAGGTTGACGGGAATCACGATAGCAAGGGAGAGCGCCGGAACGACAACGAGCTTAAAAAGATCCGGCACGACTTTGTCGATTGCACGATATACAAAAGACAAGCCAATGACGCCAAAGATAACCGGGAACACGGAATCGGCGTAGCTAAAAATCGGCACCGCAAAACCGAACAGCGCAAGGGGCGTCTCGCCCGTACCGACAGCGTTGACAATGGTCGGGTACATCAGCGATCCGGCAACACAAAGCGCAAGCGAACGGTTGACCCGGAACTTATCAGCTGTAGACATTGCCAGCAAAAACGGCAAGAAGTAGAACGGGATATCCGAAATCATATTGAATATCGCAAAGTCGCCGGCACCCGTGTCGATTCCAAAAGCCGCGATAGCAGCCAGGATGCCCTTTACGATGCCTCCCGCCACCAGTGCGGGAATGATAGCGGAAAAGATGCCGGTGATGATATCGAATACGCGAGCCGAACCTTTTTGGAGCTCAGGCTGCTCGGCGTCGGCGGAGACCTCGCCACCCATCCTGTCACCTAGCATGGGCTCCAATTCGTCATATACCGACCCCACGCTGGCGCCGATGATAACTTGCCACTGTCCGTCTTTAACCTGCGCGCCCAAGGCGCCGTCAAGCGTCTTAAGGGCCTCCAGGTCTGCCTTGCTATCGTCCTTCAGGTTGAATCTGAGCCTTGTAATGCAGTGCGTTGCCATAACAACGTTATCGGCGCCGCCCACGAGCTCGAGGACACGAGCGGCCAGTTCCTTCTTGTCTGCCACGACAATCACTCCTACCCAAGATCCTCGCCATTAGTGGCGATACATTTCTGATACCAATAGAAAGAGTCTTTACGCGAGCGCTCCGCAGTGCCGTTGCCGCAATTATCCAGATCGACATAGATAAGCCCGTAGCGCTTGTCCATCGTAAGAGGACCGCAGGCAACAAGGTCAATGAATCCCCAGATCATGTATCCGCGCACGTCAACGCCATCGATCACCGCTTCTTTAAGGCACTTTATGTGCTGGCGCAAATAATCGATTCGATACTCGTCGTGGATGCTGCCATCCTCCTCGACTACATCAGATGTACCGAGGCCGTTCTCGGCGATATACAGAGGCAGCCCATAGCGGTCATACATCTGGTTAAGGGTAACCCTCAGGCCAATGGGATCGAGCTGCCAGCCCCACTCACTCGTCTCGAGATAAGGGTTCTTGTTTGCCATGACCAGATTACCCGCAGTCTTCTCCCATCCCTGATCGCAGGTGGATACCTGGGAAAAGTAGTACGAAAAGGCCAGGAAGTCGACCGTGTTGCGAGCGATGAGCTCTTCATCGCCCGGTTCCATTTGAATCTCGATATCACACGCATCGAAATAGCGATTCATATAAGCGGGGTATTTTCCACGAGCCATCACGTCCGTATAGAACCAGTTGGAATACTGGTCGTCGTGAATAGCCTGCATGTTATCTTCGGGACGGCAGGTGGCGGGATACGTACAGAATCGAGCGATCATGCCGCCAACGGGAGTATCGGGCGAAAGACGATGGACAATCTCGACGGCACGCGCATTGGCAACGAACTCGTGGTGCAGGCACTGGAAGATGGCTCGATCGAAGTTCTCCCCCTCTTCGTCTTTGACCAGACAGACCCCGTCCCAAGGCGAAAAACGCGCTGCATTGAACTCGTTAAAAGGCAGCCAGAAATCGACCAGATCGCCCAATTCCGTAACGATTGTCTCGACATAGCGGGCGAAGAAATCAATCGTCTTGCGATTCTTCCATCCCCCATATGTGGTGACAAGATTTACCGGGATGTCATAGTGGAGCATGGTGACGAAGGTTTTAATGCCGTGCTTTTTGCACTCACCCAGCATGCTTCGATACCACTCGATGCCTTCGCGGTTAGGCTCAAGATCATCTCCGTTAGGATAGATTCGGCTCCAGCAAATAGAAGTGCGGAACAGCTTGAGGCCCATCTCCGCAAAAAGCGCGATGTCCTCACGGTAGTGATGATAGAAGTCGTTACCGCGCCTAAACGGGTAGAACTCAACACCATCATCTGCGAGAGCGTTCATTAGTTCGTCATGGCAGAAGGGGTTGTTTTGATGCTTGTCCTCAATCTGGTCATGAGTCCAGGTACCATCCAGCCATCGACAATCCTGCGTCGACTTTCCCTTTCCGCCCTCATTCCAGGCGCCATCGGCCTGCGAGCACGATATGGCTCCGCCCCATAAAAAGTCGGAGTCAAACCCATGTTTTAACTTACTCATTTGCCCTCCTTGATCGGATGCTCCAGCGGATAACCCAATACTAGGAAGAACAAGATGCATAAGATATCGCATAGAAAGCGTTTGTTTATAACATTTTTTTAGATATAATACCGTTTAAGGCATCGATTCTACCGTTCACCCCTGGAGCACCCCATGGATTCGAATCTCAAACAGCTGCTCTATACGCATACCGAGACCGAAGAGTGGCATCGCACACATCCGGGAGAGCTCAGCCCGCGATATAACAGGGTGGAAACCACAACCATTAACGGCGAAGAGGTCTATCTGTTTGATTGGAAAGAAACTCTCGACGAAAACCCTGTGGGCCTTATCAAGGAGTCGCGCTTTACCGATATTCCTCCTCATATCAATCGGGATATGGAGCTTAACTACGTGTACGACGGCGTCTGCACGTTTATCGTCAACGGACGGCGACTACTCCTTAAAAAGGGCGACGTGCTCATTTGCAACACCGGCGTAGTCAGAAGCGTTCCATACGTTAAGGGCGAGCATGATATCGTCATTTCGATCGTCTTCAAAAAAGAAATGTTCGATTCGTTGTTCCTGAGCCAGCTACCCGGCGCGTCACCATTAACGAATCTTCTATTTGATTTTGTGTCCAAAAACCGCGAGGCCCGAAAATATCTCATTCTTCCAGAGGAATACGCCCGACATGCGCGACGCCTCATCGAGATGCTCTTTATCGAATATCACTTTAAAGATGCCTATTCCAATGAACTCATGAGGCACCTCGCCGTCAGCCTATTCCTTGTTCTCATTCGAGGACTGTACCGACGCTCCGCAACTGATAACCAGGCGATCATGTCGGACGAACGCATCGTGTCGATTCTGAATCATATTGAGCGAAGCTACGGCGACTGCACACTCGAAAGCATTGCGAGCGATACGGGTTATAGCACCAGCTATCTCAGCAGCTTGATCAAGCAAAAAACCGGCAAAACGTTTTCGCAAATCAAGCTCAACCAGCAGCTCACAGAGGCGGCATATCTTCTCAATAACACCGAGCGCAGCGTGCAGTATGTAGCCCGAAAAGTCGGCATCTCCAACATGTCATTCTTTTACTCAAAATTTAAAGAAGCATTCGGCGAAACGCCAGGTGCGTTCAGGACGCATCGGTCTAATTAAAGGCGTTATTACTCAGACCGATCAGCTTCGCGCGACACGGGAATGCGCAATCGAAGCAGCGAGCGCATCGCCTCTACCAGCACAAAGCCGGCGATGCCAACCGTGACCACAACGTCGAGCGGTGTGCCCACAAACCACAGCAGCCCCATGAGATACGACCCGGCATTAAAGGCAAAGTGCAACAGGATCGTATAGCGGAGCTTTCCGGTGGTCACGAGCACCCAACCAAAAATGAGGCCGGCAGCGCCCGCGTAGCAGCCCTGCACCCAGTTCATGTGCATAAAGCCGAAGATCGCCGCCTGCAGCACGATTGCCGCGGCGACGCCCCAGGTACTCGGGGCCGCCCAGGGCACTATAGCGCCGTCTTGCGCGTTCGCGCGGCGCCGGCGTTTCCAGAGCGGACGGCACTGCGGATTAAACGCACGCAGCGAAAACTCAAAGATGATGCCGCGTACCAGGAGCTCTTCGCAAAACGGCGCGCCGAGCACCGTGGTCAGGACGGCAAGAAGGCTGGTATCGCCCATGCCCGTTTCCTCGACGAGCTCGCTATAGTCTGCCGCGACCTCGGGCAGCAGCGACAGCACGCCGTCGCATAGGTAGCTAATGACCACCTGCATGGATAGGCCGATCACGACAACGCAGGCAATGCGCTTCCATGCCGCGCTTGCTCCCCCACCGAGCGGGCGCTCGCCTTGCCGGCGCGCCATGAAGGAGCGGGGCCACAGATAACGCCACCACAGCAGCGCCATCAAAAATGACGCCATCTGAGCGGCAGCCTGGAACCATTGGATATCGAGATTGTCGATCGGGAAACCCGTCAGCGCCGACACGGCATCGAGAGCTGAAAACAGAACCACGCTCAGGGCTATATCGGCAGCAACAACACCAAAACAGGCAAGCGCCCAAATCATCGCATTGAGCATGCCAACCTCCTCAAAACCCGGCACTTAGGGACGTTCCTTAACTGCCGGCAGAGACGATATGAGCAGGACATAAAAACATTGAGAGCCCCTGCTGCAT
>CATYIV010000052.1 GCA_958407465.1 uncultured Collinsella sp.
AAAGGGACTCAACTCCCGCAGGATCGCCGGGCCGCTTTGGGTTACTTTCCAAAACGTCCTCGGACATGCAAAGGGCTCCGCTGCGCGCTTCGCGCGGCGGAGCCCTTTGCGTCCTGCGGAATGTTTTGGAAAGTAACCCAAAGCGGCCCGGCGGGTGTCCTGTGTAGTCACCCTTTAGGCGGAACTCTCCTAATTAGTTGGATGAGTCGTTTACTTACTTGTGCTGTTACCGTCTTCCCGCTGTTGTTGGGGTATGCTTTGTTCGTATGTAAACGTATGACATGTTGATGGGGGAGGGTGCTATGGCTCGCGAGAGTGCTCGTTCTAAGGATACGGCTAAGCCTGGCATCAAGGAAGTTGCGGCGGTGGCGGGGGTTTCGCCTACTACGGTATCTCGCGTGCTTAATAATCGCGGCTATATTAGCCAAGAGACCCGCGATAAGGTCCATGCCGCGATGGAGCGCATCAACTATACGCCCAACGATATCGCCCGTGCCATGCTCAACGGTCGCCTGAATCTTATCGGTATGATCGTTCCCTTTGTGAGCAGCCCGTTCCATGCTCAGGTTGTGCAGGCGGTCGAGCGCACGTTAGCGGAAAACGGCTTTAAGATGTTGCTGTGCAACAGCGCCAATCGACCCGATCTTGAGCGTTCCTATATTGACATGCTCCGCCGCAATATGGTCGACGGCGTCATCGTCAACTCCCTCAATATCGGTGCCGAGGCATATGCCGAGATGGGCTTGAGCCTGGTTGGCATCGACTGCGATCTTGGCGAGGGCTCTGTCCAGATTGCAAGTGACAGCTATGGCATTGGCGAGCTCGCCACGCGCCGTCTGATTGATGACGGCTGCAGGCGTATCCTGTGCCTGCGCAGCAATAGCCGCATGCGCATGCCTGCCAATAAGCGTACCGATGCCTACCTCGATGTTGTTGAGCAGGCCGGTTTGTCCGCGCTTGTCCGTGAGGTCGAGTTCGTTAAGCCCGACGACGAAAAGGGCGCGGTCGTTGCGAAGATCCTCGATGAGAACCCCGATATTGACGGCATCTTTGCGGGAGACGATACGATGGCGGCCATCTGTCTCAACGTGATGAAGCAGCGCGGCTTGAGCGCTCCGGACGATATTAAGGTCGTGGGCGCGGATGGTGCCCGCCGAACTATGACGTTTATGCCTGACTTAACAACCGTACGTCAAGATATCGATCGCATCGGAGAGCTCGCGGCGCAATCCATCATCGCTCTTATTAACGGCGATAATCCCGAATCGAATATCAAGCTCCCCGTTGAACTCATTGAGGGCAAAACCGCGTAGTTCATCCCGTGCCAAAAGAATTCCTCAAACGCCTCTGATGACCGTTCACCGGCATATGTCAACCGTTTGCCGACGACTGGAACTGTGAAAAGACGTATTGGTGTGAAAACGTTTGACATATGAAAACGATTGACATATCTTGCCATTGTACCGAGTTAGTATGTCGTGGAAAGGAAGTCTCGGATGCACAAGGTGTATTACCAGCCTGAGGGAATTTGGGTAGGCGACATCATGCCGTACGGCGAGGACGGCACGTTCTATCTCTATCATCAGCGTGACACGCGTAACCCCGAACCTTTCGGAGAGCCGTTTGGCTGGGCACTCGCTACGACCAAGGATTTCGTCAACTACAAGGACTTTGGCGAGAGCCTTGAGCGTGGCGGCGACGAGGAAGTCGACCAGTACATTTATGCCGGCACGGTGTTTAAGGTGGGCGACAAGTACCATGCGCTCTACACTGGTTGCAATCGCGATAAGGTCCGCGCACGTTTGATGAAGCAGGTTCTTCTTCACGCAACGAGCGACGACGCCGTCAAGTGGGAGAAGAACATCGCCGAGACGCTGCTTCCGCCCCAGGAGGGTTACGATGACCGCAACTGGCGCGATCCCTTTGTGCTTTGGGATGAGGAGAACGAAGAGTACATGCTCATCCTCGGCACGCGTGTGGGCGAGGACAAGCGTCTGATGACCGGCCGCCTGGTCAAGTTCACCTCCAAGGATCTGACCAACTGGGAGTTCCAGGGCGACTGGTGGAATCCGGGCCTGTACACCATGTTTGAGATGCCTGATCTCTTTAAGATGGGCGACTGGTGGTACCTCGTCTTTTCCGAGTACAGCGACGGCAACAAGACCCGTTACCGCATGTCCAAGTCCATCAACGGTCCTTGGATTACCCCCGCTGACGACTCCTTCGACGGTCGCGCGTACTACGCCGCTCGCACCGCATTCGATGGCGAGCGTCGCGTTCTCTTTGGTTGGGTTCCTACGCGTGACGAGGGCGGCGACCCCAGCTCTTACCTATGGGGTGGCACCTTTATGCCCCTCGAGATCGTTCAGCGTGCCGACGGAACGCTCGGCACCAAGCTCCCCGACAGCATGCTTGGCGCCTTTGGCGAGGGCAAGGCTGTCGAGACCTTTGAGCTTTCCTGCGAGTCGGGCAAGGTCGAGCAGGTGCTCGCCGCGGATGCCGGCTCCACCTACTTGCTCGATGCCGACATTGAGCTCGGCGGTAACGCTGCCGGCTTCTCGGTCAAGTTCGCTGAGGACGCCGAGACCGGTCTTGCCTATGAGTTCCGCGCCAACCTGCGCGAGGGCAAGCTCGAGTTCACGCCGGCTCCCCAGTACCCGTGGTTCCAGGTCAACAACATGGGCCTCGAGCGTCCGTTGTTCTTTAAGGGCGAGGGCACTCACCATGTGCGTCTGGTCGTCGACGACGACATCGCGACCATCTTTGTCGATGATGTTGCGCTCAACGCTCGCTTCTGCAACAAGCAGGGCCAGGGTGTGGCGCTTACCGTCACCGACGGTGCGCTCAAGTGCGCAAACGCAACGATCGCGTCTCTGTAGCGGCAACGAACCGTTTTATGATTTAGAAAAGGAATGGAGAGGAACATGGACTACAAGGCAGTGTCCCAGCAAGTCGTCGACAACGTCGGCGGACTGGAGAACATCGAGGGCGCCACGCATTGCGTGACCCGTCTGCGTCTGGTGCTCAAGGATACGAGCAAATACAACAAGGCCGAGCTCGAGAACATCGATGGCGTCAAGGGCGTGCTGTACAACAGCGGCCAGCTCATGATCATCTTCGGTACCGGTACCGTCAACAAGGTTTACGATGAGTTTATGGCTCTGACGGGCGTTAAGGAGATCAGCGCTTCCGAGGTCAAGGGCGCCGAGGCGGACAAGAAGGGCAAGTTCTTCTCGGTCCTCAAGGTATTCTCGGACATCTTTATTCCCATCATTCCCGCCTTCGTCGGCGCTGCTATCATCATCGGCCTTAAGTCGCTGATCGTTGCCAACGGCCTCTTTGGCATGGAAGGCAGCCTCGCCGATCACAGCGAGTTCCTCAAGAACCTCGCAAGCTTCTTTGCCATTATCGCCACCACGTTCGACTACCTGCCTGTCCTGGTTATGTACAGCGCAGTCAAGCGTTTTGGCGGTAACCCGATCCTGGGCATCCTCGTCGGTATCGTCATGGTTCACCCGAGCCTTATGAACCGCAACACGTTCGTTATGGACCCGACGGGTGCTGAGTACTGGAACTTTGGTCCGCTCTCCATTCCCATGGTTGCTTTCCAGGGCGGCGTGTTCCCTGCAATTCTGACCGCCTGGTTTATGGCCAAGGTCGAAAAGATTGCCCAGAAGTACATCCCCGAGGTCGTTTCGTTCGTCTTTGTCCCGACCGTTACCCTGATTCTTGCTAACGTCGCCCTGTTCACCGTGTTCGGCCCGCTCGGTAACCTGATCGGTGACGTCCTCGCCGGCGTAATCGATATCCTGTACAACAGGATGGGCGTCTTTGGTGCCTTTGTCTTCGCCGCGTTCCTGCAGCCGCTCGTCGTTACCGGTACGCATCAGTTCATCCAGGGTATCGAGGCAAACCTTGTTGCCACGACTGGCTTCAACTACATCCAGGCCATCTGGTCGGTTTCCATCATCGCCCAGGGCGGCGGCGCCATCGGTATGTACCTCATTCACAAGAAGCACTCCAAAGAGCGCAACATCTGCATGTCGTCCTTTATCCCGACGCTGGTCGGAATCTCCGAGCCCGCTATCTTTGCTGCAAACATGCGCTATTCGATCATTCCGTTCATCTGCGCATGCATCGGTGCAGGCTGCGGCGGTGCCTTCGTCAAGCTCTTTGAGGTGCGCGCTATCGGTCAGGGTCTGACCGGCGTGCTTGGCCTGCTCATCGTCACGCCCGAGACCCTCGTGTGGTATGTGGCTGGCAATCTCATCGCCTTTATCGTGCCGATCGTCTTGATCTTTGCCTACAACAAGGCAAAGGGCGTGCCGACCACCGATGAAGAGGGCGCTGGCGCTGGCTTCGACGTTAGCTTCTAGTTGAGCCGTTCAGTGTAATCTGAGGATAAGTCCATTTGAGGAAGGGCGTTCGACTCGTGTGAGTCGAGCGTCCTTCCCCATAGACGAGAAAGTCAACGGCGATGTTAAATCAAAAAAACAAGGTGACACGCGCGGACTATGAGCAGTGGCGTGCCGGACAGGATGAGACGGCGGCTCGCATCGCGTCCGACCCCGATAGGCTTCTGTTCCATGTGGAGCCTGAGCTTGGCTGGCTCAACGACCCCAACGGTTTGGTTCGGATTGGTGATACGTATCACATCTATCATCAATACGATCCTTTCGATGCTGCGCATGGCGGTCCAGTGCTTTGGAACCATCTGACGACAAAGGATTTTGTGACGTACGAGAATCACGGCCCCGTGCTGTTCCCCGATTCCGATTTGGATTCGAGCGGAGCGTATTCTGGTTCTGCCTTTGTACGTGATGGCAAGATTCACTACTTCTATACCGGCAACGTCAAGCATTTTGACCGCGATGATTACGACTACGTGTTGACGGGCCGTGAGCAAAACCAGATTCATATGGTTGCCGAGAATCCCGACGAATTGGGCGAGAAGCGCATGGCTGTTGGACCAGTCGATTACCCCGACGATATCGGTACGCACGTGCGCGACCCCAAGATCCTTGAGCACGATGGTATCTACTACATGGTTCTGGGCGCTCGTACGAAAGACGACCGTGGCTGCGTGCTTGTCTATACTTCGCGTGATTTAGTGGTCTGGAGCTATGCGACGCGCATTGAGCTGGACGAGAACTTTGGCTTTATGTGGGAGTGCCCCGATCTGTTTGAGCTCGATGGCGAGCTTATTCTCGTTTGCTGTCCGCAGGGTGTGCCTGCCGATGGTTGGCGTTACCGCAATCCGCATCAGTGCGTGTGGTTCCCTATCGAGGCCGATTGGGAGGCGCCGAGCTTTAAAATCGTCAGGCAGGGCATGCCCCCGATGGTCGATGCCGGTTTTGATTTCTATGCTCCGCAGTCCTTTGAGGATGCTGCAGGCCGGCGTTTGATGATCGGATGGTCGGGTTGCCCCGACGCGACAGCAGAAAACCCGACGGTGGCGCGCGGGTGGCAGTGCGCGTTGACGGTGCCGCGAGAGCTGAGCATGCGCGATGGTAAGCTCTGCCAGCAGCCGGCGCACGAGATTGAGAGGATGCGCGGCGGCTGCGTTCGTGCTGTAGGCGAAGAGACCGTCGAGGAGCCGGGACGCCTGTTTGATGTCGTGGTTTCCTGTGAGGGAGCCAAGATGATCGAGCTCGAAATCCGCAAGGGTGTCTTTGTGCGTTATGCGGAGGGGATGCTTACCCTCGATATGGGTAATGAAGGCTATGGGCGAGACCGGAGGTCGATTGAGCTCAGCGAGCTTCGCGACCTGCGCGTGCTTTCGGACACTACGATGGTCGAGATTTTTGCCAACGGCGGCGAGGCAGCACTTACGAGCCGTACCTATTCGCCGGCGGTTTCGGCGATGGGGTTGCATGCCGAGGGTGCGGCGTCGATGGATTTCTACCGTCTCGCGCATTAACCGTGCGTGGAACACGATTGGACTTGCTGGGCGGAATGTGTCGCAGTTGCCGCAGCGAACTACCGTTTATCGCGTATAGCTACCGTTTGCGGAGTAAGTAACACCTATTAATAAACCGTGTAAAATTTCAGGTAAGCACGGAGTTTTCCAGGGAGACGCTGTCCTTTGTTGTGTGCAAGGGGCGGCGTCTCTTTGGCGCTTTGCGGCCGTTGTGCAACAGTGCGGCGGCGCGTGCCATGTATTGAAAAGCCAATGTCGAGATGGGTCGTGATAAGAATGGGCAAGTACGTAATCGTGGTTGAGTCTGGGTCGGATGTGACGCCGGAGCTCTGCGAGCGCTACGGCATCGTGCGCGTGCCCATGCATGTCACAATTGGTGACGAGACCGTTGAGGACGGCTCCATCGATCCGCTCGAGATTTACTCGCGCTGCAACGAGTTTGGCGTAATGCCCAAGACCAGTGGCTGTGCGCCGGCAGATTTTGCGCACGTATATGACCGTATCCATGCCGAGCAGCCCGATGCGACCATTCTGCATCTTGCGTACTCCGAAGTCACGACTTGTTCGCATCAGTCCTCTAAGATTGCGGCTAAGGGCCGCGACTACGTATTCTCCATGGATACGCGTTTTGTCTCGGTGGGCCAGTCGCTCGTTGCCGTTGAGACCGCCAAATACATCGAGGCTCACCCCGATGCCACCGTCGACGAGATCTTTGCATTTACGAATTCCGTCATGGACCGTGTGCTGCTGGGCTTTGTTCCTACCGACCTAGCCTTCCTTAAGGCGGGCGGTCGTCTGTCCAACGTGGCATTCCTTGGCGCCCACCTGCTCAAGATTAAGCCCTGCATTGAGGTGACGGGCGGCAAGTTCGTGGCAACCAAGAAGTTCCGCGGCTCTATGCTCAAGTGCGCCCGCGCCTTTATTGACCACATGGTTGCGAAGGGCGAGATCGACTACTCGCACATTGGCCTGGCGTATTCGGTGGGCCTTTCCCAGGAGCTGCGCGACGACATGGAGGTCTATGCGCATGACCTGGGCTTTAAGGATATTACCTGGACTCAGGTTGGCGGTGTCATCTCGAGCCATTGCGGCCCGACCGCCTTCGGTGCGGTGCTCACGCTTAAGGCGTAAGGCCTGGCGTCTATCGATTTCTATTGCCTCGGCGGCGGGCGGGTTGTGACAACCTTCCCGCCGCTTTTGCGTGAAGTAAAATAGGACGACCTAATTGACACCTAAACCGTTTTGCCATCATGCGTATGGGCTAGAATGTCTCTGGCATTTATGTAGCTAAAACCAAAGAGAGGCAAGGTAGCGGGAATGGCTGAGATGACGCTCGAGGGTGTGGACGCTCGTCCCGAGGACTCTGCGTTTGCCCTGGGCCGCGTACATTCGATTGAGACGATGGGTACGGTCGACGGTCCCGGCATCCGCTTTGTGGTGTTTGTTCAGGGCTGCCCCATGCGCTGTGCGTATTGCCACAATCCCGATACCTGGTCTGTTAACGGCGGCACGATGGTGACCGTCGAGCACCTCATGGACGAGTTCCAGAGCAACCATGAGTTCTATCGCAGCGGCGGAATTACGGTTTCGGGTGGCGAGCCGCTCCTCCAGCCCGAGTTTTTGGCCGATTTGTTCCGTGCAATGCACAACAATTCAGATGGTCGCGTGCATACCTGCCTTGACAGCTGCGGATATGCGTTTGACCCCAACCACCCCGAGAAGTTCGATGCCGTTCTCAGCGAGACCGACATGGTGCTGCTCGACATCAAACATGCCGATCCGGCTGAGCATAAAAAGCTGACCGGCTGCGATCCTGCGCGCATCCTGGCGTTTGGCGATGAGCTGGCGCGTCGCAAGATTAAGGTCGTTATCCGTCACGTGGTAGTGCCGGGCATTACCGACACGGTGGAGGAGTGCGAGGCACTCGGTCGCCTGATCGCTCCATGGCACAACGTGGTGGGCTTGGAAATGCTGCCGTATCACACGATGGGCGTCGTCAAGTACGAGCAACTGGGCATTCCCTATAAGCTCGAGGGCGTGCCCCAGATGGATACCGCGCGCATGCCCGAGCTGCGCAACGCCGTCATGACGGGCATGAAAAAGCGCCGCGCGGAACTCAAAAACGCCATCGGCTAGCAAGCCATTTTTGCCCCTTTATGATACCCGCGCTGCGCTGGTCTAACGGCTTCGTATCGCGCGGTTGAGTCAAAATGCTGGTACCATACCGTGGATAAGCAATTTGCACGGATTTGGGGGATGGCATGGCAACCATCGCGATCATAGGCGCACTCGAAAAAGAGGTTGTGCAGATTAAGGAAGAGCTGAGTGGCGCGCATGAGTCGCAGGAGGCGGGCTTGACCGTTGTGAGCGGTGAGCTCGACGGCCTGATGATTGTCGCCACGACGGCAGGCATGGGGACCGTGAACGCCGCTGCCGCAACGCAACATCTCATCAGCAAATACGCCCCGCAGGCCGTTGTGTTTTCGGGCATTGCGGGTGGCCTTAACCCTAAACTGCATATTAACGACGTGGTTATAGGCAAGTGCCTGCGCTATCTGGATACCGATACGGCACTCATCGCCGAGTCCGCGCCGGGGCTCGAGGAGTTTGTCTCGACGCCGGCGTTGGCTGATGTTGCCGCCGCCGTGCTTGCCGAGCACGGATTTGTGGATGCCTCGGCGGATGAGAATTCTGCGGAGAAGGACCCCAAGCAGTTCCTGTGTGGCACTATCGCCACGGGTGACCGCTTTGTTACGGGTGACGCCATGCGTAACGCTGCGATTGAGGCCACGCATGCCGATTGCGTCGAGATGGAAGGCGCGGCAATTGCGCACATCGCGGCCAAGAATGGTGTCGATTGCCTGGTGCTGCGCGCTATCAGCGATAATTGTGACGAGGCATATGACGCGTTTTGCGAGCGCGAGTTCGATCTGGATGAGTATGCTCGCACCGCGAGCGGCATCACGCTCGATATCGTCCGCCGCATTGCCGCTGCGCAATAGCGCGTTTATTTGTAAGAACCTACGACCAAGGAGTGTCCATGGCCGATTCCATTAACTACCAGCTTGCCAAGTTCGTTGCCAGCTACGGCAAGGTTTCGCAGATTCCCGAGTCCACCTGCCCCGAGGTGAGCTTTGTCGGCCGCTCCAACGTGGGCAAGTCGTCTATCATGAACAAGCTCTTTGGCCGTAAGAACCTGGTCAAGGTTTCGAGCACGCCGGGCAAGACGAGCAATATCAATTTCTTCGAGGCCGACGACGTGCACTTTGTGGACCTGCCGGGCTACGGTTTCGCTCGCCGTTCCAAGGCCGAGCGCGACCGCTGGGCCGAGCTTATCGGCGACTTCTTCGACTCAGAGCGCAGCTTTAACCTGGTTGTGTCGCTGGTGGACATTCGCCACGACCCCAGTAAACTCGACCATGACATGATCGACTACCTGCAGGGCAACGAGTTCAACTTTATCGTCTGCCTCACCAAGGCCGACAAACTCAGCCGCACCCAGCAGGCTCGCCAGGCAGCAGCCATCAAAAAGCAATTCAACGTCCCGGCCGAGAACGTAATCATCACGAGCTCCCAAACCGGCGTGGGCATCGACGAACTTAAAAAGCGCATCGCCGAGGCGTGCCTCTAATAAGGGCCCCTATCAATAAAATGCAGAACATCAGCCCGGCGACTTTCCAGAGCGTAGGTCCCTGTAGCCGCCGTCAGCGAAGTTAACGTAGAGGAGGCCAGGGGCTTTGCCCCCAAATCTTTCCGCAGGACGGCAGGACCCCCGCCG
>CATYIV010000053.1 GCA_958407465.1 uncultured Collinsella sp.
TGCAGCAGGGGCTCTCAATGTTTTTATGTCCTGCTCATATCGTCTCTGCCGGCACTTGGGGACTGTCCCTAACTGCCGGCAGAAAAGGAACGTCCCTAACTGCCGGCTGCCAGAGCTGTCCCCTTTGCACCAAAATGGTGCAGATTAATCTGTCCCCAATGCACCAAGCGTGCCGCGGGGGCTGCGTTGTGACACAATGGCGTTTGTTCGATTCGTTATGCGAAAGGCCAACTATGGCAAATAAGAAAAAGAACTCCGAGGCCGCGCCGACGCCCGAGCAGCAGGCCCGCGCTGCCTCCAGCTCTCGCAAGAAGCAGCGCAAGACGTACGTGTCTAAGACCGTCAAGATCGTCTTGGTGGTCATCGGCGTGCTGGCGATGCTGCTTTCCGTCTCGGCGATGGCGTGCTCCGGCCTTATGTCGCAGGCCGAGGACACCTCGGGCTACAAGCTGACCGGCGGTGTCGCTGCTACTATCAACGGCACCAACCTTACCGAGGACACCGTGACCAAGCAGATCATGAGCATGCGCACGTCCTACGGCTACACCAAGGATGAGGATTGGGCGCAGTATCTGGTCGACAACGACCTCACGCCCAAGAAGTACCGCAAGCAACTCATCGACTCCTACACGCAGCAGATTCTGCTTCAACAGGCACAGAAGGAGAACGGCGTGACGGTGTCGGACGAGGAGGTCGAGAAGGCTTGGAAGGACGCGTGCAAGAGCGCGGGCGGAGCCAAGGCCTTTAAGAAGACCCTCAAGACCTACGGCTATACCGAGGACACCTACAAGGACTCGCTCAAGGAGAGTCTGGCGCAACAGAAACTCAAGGATGCCGTCGCGCCCACGAGCAAGCCCAAGGACAGCGAGATTGTCGATTACATCAACGAAAACCTGTCCAGCTACAACGACGCCCGTCGCTCGTCGAACATCCTGATCAAGGTTGATTCCGACGCTTCCGACGAGGACAAGGCCGCCGCCAAGGCCAAGGCACAGGAGTGCCTGGACAAGATCAACTCCGGTGAGCTGAGCTTTGAGGACGCCGTCGAGCAGTACTCCGAGGACACCGGTTCCAAGGAGAAGAAGGGCGATGTGGGCTGGGATAAGCTCACCACCTTTGTCGACAGCTACCAGACGGCGCTCGAGGGGCTCAACAAGGGCGATGTGAGCGACGTGGTCGAGTCGACCTATGGCTACCACATCATCAAGTGCACCGACTACTTCCATGTCGATAATCAGGTTGATGACATCAACCAGGTGCCCAAGGCCATCAAGAAGTACGTCTCCAACGTGGTGAAGACGCAGGCGGCCAGCACCGCGTACAGCGAGTGGCTAGAGCAGTACAAGAAGGATGCCGACATCACCGTCAATCCCATGCCCAAAGACGTGCCATACAACGTCAGCCTGAAGGGCGTCACCAAGAGTTCGACCGACGATTCGTCGACGACCGAGTAATCATGGGGCGGTGCTCGCGCGAGTGCCGCCCACGCTATTGAGGAGGATTTGCAGATGACCAACGAAGAGCTGCAGAAGGAAATGATCGCTGCCATGAAGGCCAAGGACAAGGTTCGCCTGTCCATCATTCGCCAGGTTAAGGCCGAGGTGAAGAATATCGAGGTTAACGAGCGCCGCGATGTGACCGAGGAAGACGTCAACAGCATGATCAAGCGTCTGATCAAGCAGACGAGCGAGACGCTGGAGATGTCCATCAAGGCCGGCACCGACCAGGAGCGTACCGACAACCTGACCGAGCAGGTCAAGATTCTGGAGAGCCTGCTGCCCGCGCAGGTTTCGGGCGAGGAGCTCGAGGCCTTGATTGAGCAGGTCATCGCCGAGCTGGGCGCCACGTCCAAGAAGCAGATGGGCCAGGTTATGGGCGCACTCGGCAAGGCCACCGGCGGCAACTTCGATAAGCCTGCCGCGGCAAAGATCGTCGGAGCCAAACTCGCGTAGGGGCCGAGCGGTACATAGTTGATGTCGAGGGGGCGTGACCATTGCAGTCGCGCCCCTTTTTGCTGGGCTGGGCACTCATTGGGGACAGGCTTAAATGAGTGCCCAATGAGCAGGTACTCATTTAAGTCTGTCCCCAATGACTAGGTGGAAGGTTGCGGGTTCTTTACGGGAATGTAGTGTGGGCTGCGGAAACGTGATTCTTTCCGTACAATAGTTCAACTCGTGTAAACGCAGGGAAGGGACATTCATGGCAGACATGATCGAGATCAAGCATCTCAACAAGTACTTTGGCGACCTGCATGTGCTCAAAGATATCAACCTCACCGTCAAACGCGGCGAGAAGCTCGTAATGATCGGGCCTTCCGGCTCGGGTAAATCGACGCTCATCCGTTGCGTCGATTATCTGGAGGAGCCCACGTCGGGCGAGGTTGTCATCGACGGTACGCCGCTCACCAAAAAGAATCACCTGGAGATGGCTCGCAAGTATAGTTCCATGGTGTTTCAGCAGTTCAACCTGTATCCCAACATGACGGTGCTGGGCAACCTGACGCTCGCGCCCATCAAACTGCAAAAGAAGAGCAAGGAGGAGGCGACCGAGATCGCCATCGCTGCGCTCAAGCGCGTCGGCATGGCACATAAGGCCGGCGAGTATCCGCAGAATCTCTCGGGTGGTCAGCAGCAGCGCATCGCCATCGCCCGTGCCCTGTGCACCAAGCAACCCATCATCCTGTTTGACGAGCCGACCTCGGCGCTCGACCCCGAGATGGTCCAGGAGGTTCTGGACGTTATGATTGAGCTCGCGCAGGAGGACATCACCATGATCTGCGTGACGCACGAGATGGGCTTTGCGCGCCAGGTGGCCGACCGCGTCATCTTTATGGAGGACGGTCGCATTCTGGAGGAGGGCACGCCCGAGCACTTCTTCGACAACCCCGAGAACCCGCGCTGCCGCGAGTTCCTGTCCAAGATTCTGCACTAGGCGCGGTGATGGACATGACGGATATGACGAGGGCGGCCGTGTCGCGCCGTCATTTTTTGCAGCTGGCGGGCGCCGGCATGCTTGCGCTGACGGGGACCGCGCTTACCGGTTGCGGCAACTCCACCAGCGGCGAGGGCTCCGACAAGGGGTCCAAGCTTGCGGCCATCAAGTCGCGTGGCCATCTGAACGCCGGCGTTAAGAAGGACGTTCCCGGCTACGGCTATTACGACACCGCCAAGGGTCGCTTTGAGGGCATGGAAGTCGATTTGTGCTACCAGATCGCCGCTGCCGTCTTTGGCGTGAGCTACAAGGAGGCCCGTGCCCAGGAGCTTGTCGAGTTTACCGACGTAACGCCCAAGACGCGCGGCCCGCTGATCGATAACGGCCAACTCGACGTGGTCGCGGCGACCTACACCATCACCGACGAGCGCAAGAAGAGCTGGGATTTCTCGACGCCGTACCGCACCGACTACGTGGGACTCATGGTCAAGAAGCGTTCGGGCTTTACCTCGATTGAGGATCTGGACGGCAAGGTCATTGGCGTGAGCCAGGGCGCTACCACGCAGAGCCTGATCGAGCAGATGATCAAGGACAACGGCTTTAGCTGTAAGCCCGAGTTTAGGGCCTTTAGCGGCTACCCCATCATCAAGAGCTCGCTCGATGCCGGCAATATCGACGTCTTTGCCATGGACCGCTCCACGCTGGCCGGTTACATGAACGAGACCGTTGAGCTGTTGCAGCCCGAGGTCAAGTTTGGCGAGCAGGGCTACGGCGTGGCGACCAAGAAGGGCTGCGACCTTTCGGCCGTGGTCGACCAGGTGATTTGCGATCGCCTGGCCGACGGCTGGCTCGACCAAGAGGTCAAGACCTGGGGTCTTGTATAGGCGCATCGTCCAAGGAAGGAATCAAATGCTCGAAGGATTATTTGACGCCGACCGCTGGTCGACGACATTTCAAAACATGGGGCCCTTCTGGGAGGGCTTTGGCGTGACGCTACAGGTGGTCGTTGCCGGTCTGCTGCTGTCGCTGGTGCTGGGCACGCTGCTGGGTGTGTTCTCTACCACCCGTTCGCGTGTGCTGCGTGTCATAAGCCGCGTGTACGTTGAGTTTTACCAGAACACCCCGTTGCCCGTACAGGTTCTCTTTATGTACATGGCCGGTCCGCAGTTTTTGCAGGCCATAACCGGTGCCGACCAGCCGGTGCGCATCGCGCCGTTCGTGCTGGGCTTCTTGGGCGTAGGCCTGTATCACGCGGCCTACATCTCGGAGGTTATCCGCACTGGTATCGAGGCGGTTCCGCGCGGTCAGATGGAGGCGGCCCAGAGCCAGGGCTTCACCCGTGCGCAGGCGTACTGGTACATCGTGCTGCCCCAGACGTTCAAGATCATTCTGCCGCCGCTGTGTAACCAGGCGCTCAACCTGGTCAAGAACACGTCGGTGCTGGCGCTTGTGGCCGGCGGCGACCTTATGTACCGTTCCGACAACTTTGTGAGTCTGTACGGTTACCTGCAGGGATACATCGTCTGCTGCCTTATGTACTTCATCATCTGCTTTCCGCTCGCCATGCTGGTGCAGTGGCTCGAGCGCCGCTCCAAGGAGCGTCCGCGCGGCGTGAGCCTGGCCGAGCTGGGGCTCGACAACGTAGAGGAGGCCTAGCGCATGGAAATCTTCAACGCGACCAACCTGCTCTACATTTGGGGCGGCTTTGTTAAGACGATCGAGATCTCGGCGCTGTCAATCTTTTTCTCGCTCATCTTTGGCACGGTGCTGGCGCTCGTTAAGAGCTACGCGCCCCGTCCATTCCGTATTTTGGTGAGCGCCTATATCGAGCTGTTCCGTTGCACGCCGAACCTGCTGTGGATCCTGTTTATCTACTTTACGGTGCAGGGTTTGGACATTGTGATTTCGACCATCGCCTTTACGCTGTTTACCAGCGCTGTTATGGCCGAGATTGTGCGCGGCGGCCTCAACTCGATTCCGCGCGGCCAGTTTGAGGCAGCGCAGAGCCAGGGCTTCGGCTTCTTTGCCACCATGCGCTACATCATTCTGCCGCAGACGTTTAAGACGATCATTCCGGCGCTGTTTAGCCAGTGCACGACCGTCATCAAGGACAGCTCGTATCTTTCGGGTATTAACGTGGCCGAGCTCATGTACACGGCAAACGTCGTGATGGCCCACGCGATCGACCTGTCGCAGGTGCTTATGCTCTACGGCCTGGTGTTTGCGATGTACTTTGTGCTCAACTTTGGTATCTCGCTGCTGGTGAGGGCATATCAGAGGCGAATGGTGGCAGCGTAGAATGTGGCAAAGGGACAGCCCCTTTGTCACATAGAGAAAGGAATCGCGATGAGCGATCTGGAGAACAAGAAGAATCCTGTGGTCATTACCATCGCGCGCGACTTTGGCGCCGAGGGCCACGAGATTGGTCGCATGCTTGCCGACGAGTTGGGGATTCCGCTGTACGATAACGAGCTGCTGGTGCGTGCGTCGCTGCGCGCGGGCGAGTCGCTCGACAAGATGGCCGCCTACGACGAGCGCCTGGCCGTGGAGAACATGGCGTTTCTGCCCGACCGCTACGATGCCCGTTCGTACTCGGACAAGTTGTTCCAAAAGATGAGCCAGGTGATTTTGGACCTGGGCGAGACCGAGAGCTGCATTATCGAAGGCCGTCTGTCCGATTACCTGCTGCGCAACAACCCCAATCACATTGCCGTGCTGGTGACCGCACCCTTTGAGGATCGCGTCGAGATTGTGCGCAAGAAGCGTGGCCTTAACAAAAAGAAGGGCGCCAAGCTGGTCAAGCAGCAGCAGAAGGCGCGCGAGGCGTTCTATAAGCGCTACAGCGCCGGAAAGTGGAAGATGACGAGCGGTAAGGACATCGTCGTCAACCGCGCCAAGCTGGGCCGCGAGGGCTGCAAAGACGTCATCGCCGCGGCGTACCGCTACAAAGTAGCGCAGCTCGAAGGCTAACCGACCAAAACCACCACAAAGGTGCCTGTCCCCATCGTGGTGATCGGGCGGCCGGCATAGAAAAAGTCCCCGCCGAGCGTGTGCTCGACGGGGACTTTGCCGTTTAATGGCTAGCGCTGAGGGTGATTACTCGCCCAGCAGGCTCTTGGTGATGGAAGCGGCGGCCTTCTTGCCAGCGCCCATCGCCAGAATGACCGTAGCGGCACCGGTGACGATGTCGCCGCCGGCCCAGATGCGGGGATCGGTGGTCTGGCCGGTCTCCTCGTCGGCAACGATGTAGCCCCACTTGTTGAGCTCCATCTTGCCGCCGATCTTTTTTGCGAAGGGGTTGGCGTTGGTGCCGATAGCCGAGATCGCGACGTCGCAGGGGATCTCCTCGATGGCGCCCTCGATGGGCACCGGGCGACGACGGCCGGACTCGTCGGGCTCGCCGAGCTCCATCTTCTGGACCTTGACGGCGCACACGGAGCCGTCTTCGCCAGCGACAAACTCGAGCGGGGAGACAAGCGGCAGAACCTCGACGCCCTCGGCCTTGGCATGGTGCAGCTCGGCGCGACGGCAGGGCATCTCGTCCTCGGTACGGCGGTAAGCGATGATGGCGTGCTCGGCGCCCAGACGCTTGGCGGTACGGACGGCGTCCATAGCCACGTTGCCGCCGCCAAAGACAACGACGTTCTTGCCGTGCTTGGTGGGGGTGTCGTACTCGGGGAACTTGTTGGCCTTCATCAGGTTCACGCGGGTGAGGTACTCGTTAGCGAAGAAGACGTTGGGCAGGTTCTCGCCGGGGACGTTGAGGAACTTGGGCAGGCCAGCGCCGGTCGCCACGTAGATGGCGTCGAAGCCCTGCTCGAACAGCTCTTCGGCCGTGGCCATGTTGCCCACGACGGAGTTGTACTCAAACTTGACGCCCATGTCCTCCAGGCCGTCAATCTCGCGCTTGACGACTGCCTTGGGCAGACGGAACTCGGGGATGCCGTAGACCAGCACGCCGCCGCCGGTGAAGAAGGCCTCAAAGACGGTAACGTCAAAGCCGTTGCGGGCGAGCTCGCCGGCGCAGGTGATGCCGGACGGGCCGGAGCCGACGACGGCGACCTTCTTGCCGTTCTTGGGAGCCATCTTGGGCGTGGAAGCGAGCTCGGGGCGGTCACCCAGGAAGCGCTCGAGCTGGCCGATGGCCACGGGCTCGGACTTCTTACCACGGATGCACTTGCCCTCGCACTGGTTCTCCTGCGGGCAGACACGGCCGCAGATAGCGGGAAGCATGGAGTCCTCGCGGATGGTATCGAGGGCGCCGCCGAAGTCCTTCGCGCGGATCTGCTCGATAAAGCGGGGGATGTTGATGTTGACGGGGCAGCCCTCAACACAGAACGGCTTCTTGCAGTTGAGGCAGCGCTCGGCCTCGGCCAGCGCCATCTCCTCGGTGAAGCCCTTGTCGACGGGGCGGAAGTCGCAGGCGCGCTCGGCAGCCGGCTCCTCGTTATCGGGGGTGCGGGGCGACTTCATATCGGCAACGAAACGACCGTTAACTAGTGGCATGCGCAGCTCTTTTCCTCATAGGCCTTGAGGGACTCGCCCTCTTCGGAACGGTAAGCGGCCTGGCGGGCACGAAGGTCATCCCAGTCGACCAGGGTGGCATCGAAGTCGGGGCCGTCGACGCAAGCGAACTTGGTCACGCCGCCCACCTCGACGCGGCAGCAGCCGCACATGCCGGTGCCGTCAACCATGATGGGGTTGAGCGACGCGGTGATGGGGGTGTCGTACTTCTGGGCGGTGAGGGTCGAGAACTTCATCATCGGAACGGGGCCGACGCAGAAGACCTGGCTCACGGCCTTGTCCTGCAGCAGGCGCTCCAGCGGAGCGGTGACAACGCCCTGCTCGCCGTAGGAACCGTCATCGGTAGTGATGTGGATGTGGTCCTCGTCGAGGAGCTCGCGGAACTGGTCCTCCATGAGCAGGAGGTCCTTGGTGCGGGCGCCCATGATGGCGTGCACCTCGTGGCCGGTCTCGACCAGGTGCTTGGCGACCGGGAAGGCAATTGCCAGGCCGACGCCGCCGCCAATGACGGCGCAGGGGCCCTCAGCCATCTCGGTGGGAACGCCCAGCGGGCCCACGACGTCGCGCAGCGACTCGCCGGCCTCGTAGGTGGAAAGCATCTCGGTGGTCTTGCCGATCACCATGAAGATGAACTCGACCCAGCCCTCGTCACCGTTCCAGCCGGCCAGGGTAAACGGGACGCGCTCGCCCGTCTCGTTGGCGCGAACCATGAGGAACTGTCCAGCGTGCGCATGCTTGGCGATTGCGGGTGCCTCGATGCGGAACTTGAACACCTTCTCCGAGAACTGCGTCTTCTCCAGGATCTTATACATAGAACCCCTCTCTTGTTAGGGCTGCCGAACCGTGCCTCCACGGAAATGGACGGTAGCCCGAGTAAAACCGTACGCGCACAGGCGTTGTGCAGACATACGGTGCAAATTATACCCTCATGGACATGCTGTTTACGTGTGTCTTCGGCGGTTGGGAGCAGGGTTTATCCGCTTCGACCTGCCAAAGGGGGAGAGGTTTATTTTGGCAGGTTTTATCAGGCAAAACGGCAAAGGAGGTCGGCCTCGCGCTTCGGTGAGGCCGGCCCCCTTTGGAGCGTTGCATATGTATAGCGGCACAGGGTTTATTGCGACGCAGCCGCCGCGGCGTTTCCGCAGATGAAACCTGCCAAAATAAACATCCCTAAATGGTAGGTTTTAGTGCTTGCCGTTGGCGGAAGCGGCGCCGTTTACGTGATCGCGGGCGTAGATTACGCCGTGGACGATGGCCAGACCGGCGGCATCTGCGGCGCGGGCGCAGGTGTCCTGGAAATCCTCGGCTTCGCGGGCGCGCAGCTGCTTGAGCACGTAGTCTGCCACGGCCATCTTGCCGGGAGGGTTGCCGATGCCGGTGCGGATACGGCTAAAGTCGCGGCTGCCCATCTTGTCGATGATGGAGCGCAGGCCGTTGTGACCGGCATGGCCTCCGCCCACCTTAACACGCACGTCGCCGGCGGGAATATCGAGCTCGTCGTGGATGACGAGCAGCTCCTCGGCCTTGATCTTGTACTCGCGGCAGAGCTTGGAGATGGGCCCGCCCGAGGTGTTCATGTACGACTGCGGCTTGACCAGTACAATCTGGCGCTTGCCGTTCTCTTCCTCGGCATCGTTGATGTTGATGAGCGCGACCTCGGCGCCTGCTTGGTTTTTCCAGTACGTGACGCCGGCCTGACGGGCCAGCTCGTCGATCGCCTTAAAACCGGCGTTGTGGCGGGTCTCGGCATACTCATCGCCAGGGTTGCCAAGTCCGGCAACCATGCGAATCTTAAGCGGCTGTGCAGCTGCCATGTTCATCCTTTCGTTACACAAAAGTTCAATCAACGACAAAGGCTACCACGCCCGCTGAAGGCGAGGAAAGGTTGCAGCAAAGTCATTTCAGAAAACAGCTGCCCCGAGACAGCAGGAAGCCCCGGACACGCCGGGAGGGGTTATCAAAGCGAACATCCCGCAGCCGCAAAGCGGCGAGGACGTTCGCGTGATAACCCCGCAGGCGTGTCCGGGGCTTCCGGAGGGATGCGAGGGTCGAGCGACTACAGTGCGAAAT
>CATYIV010000054.1 GCA_958407465.1 uncultured Collinsella sp.
GGCGCATCGTGCGGCCCACGGCCTTAAAGGCGGCCTCGATAATGTGATGCGAGTTGCCGCCCACCAGCTCGCGCACGTGCAGCGTGAGCTTGGCATCGCGCGCAAAGGCGTAGAAGAACTCGACGGCCAGCTCGGTATCGAAGCTGCCCACGCGCTCGGTCGGCACGGGCAGCTCGCAGTAGGCCTGCCCGCGGCCCGAAATATCAACAGCAGCCATCACGAGCGTCTCGTCCATGGCGATCGCCGCGTCGGCAAAGCGCGTAATGCCCGCCTTGTCGCCCAGCGCCCGGCAAAACGCCTCGCCCAGCACAATACCTGTGTCCTCGACGGTGTGATGCGCATCGACCTCGACGTCGCCCACCGCGTGCACCGTCAGATCGAACAGACCATGGCGGCCAAAAGCGTTGAGCATGTGGTCGAAAAACGGCACGCCGGTCGAGATATCGCACACGCCAGATCCGTCCAGGTCGAGCTTTACGACAATGTCGGTCTCGCCCGTCTTGCGGGTCACCTCGGCATAGCGGTCCATCTACATCTCCTCCTTCACCAGCGCGGCAAACGCGGCCAGCACCTCGTCGTTTTCCTGCGGGGTGCCTACGGTAATGCGCAGGCAGTCCGCGAGCCCCGGCGCGTAACTAAAGTCGCGCACCAAAATTGAATACTCGTCGCGCAGACGCTCGCGCACGCGCGTGGCATGCGGCGTGCGCACAAGCACAAAGTTCGCCGCGCTCGGCCACGCCTCCACGGGCAGACCCTCGGCAGCCATTGCGCGCAGGGCACACAACTCGCGCTCGCGCTCGGATGCGACCTGTGCCACCACGGGCGCGTACGCATCGCGGGCACGCACGCAGGCAAGTGCTGCCGCCTGGCTCAACACGTTGACCGAATAGATCTGGCGAATCGCCGCGAACACGTCGATGACCTCGGGCGCCGCGATCACATAGCCCAGGCGCGTGCCGGCGGCGCCGAACGCCTTGGACAGTGTATGCAGAATCACCAGGTTAGGATGCTCGGCAATAAGGCCTTGCGCCGTAGTTACCGCGCCAAACGAATCGTCGGCAAACTCCACGTAGGCCTCGTCGACCATGACCATGCCGGGGCACGCATCGCACAGCGCCGCGACAAAGTCGAGCGGCGCCACGTCGCCCGTGGGATTGTTGGGCGAGGTCACGATCGCCAGGTTGCACTCGGGTGCGGCCGCGAACACAGCCGCCTGGTCGAGCTCAAAAGTTGCCGGGTCGCGCCACACGTCGCGCACCTCGGTCTGACAGAGCGACGCAAAGAACGCGTACTCGCTAAAGCACGGCGGGCAGTTGAGCAGGATCCGCCCTGCGCCGCCAAACGCCAGCAGGAAGATATAGAGTAGCTCGTCGCCGCCGTTGCCCACGCAGATGTTCTCGCGCGTCACGCCATGCCAGGCAGCAAGCTCGTCGCGCAGGTCGTTGGACATGGGATCGGGATAGCGGTTGAGCGGTGCGGCAGCCAAGGCCGCATCAACCGCCTCGCGCACGCCGGCCGGCACGGGATAGGTGTTCTCGTTGGCCGAAAGGTTGATGCGCGTGGGCGTAAAGTTGGGATCGTAGGGCTCAATGCCGGCCAAGTACGGCTGGACGAGCTCCTTCATGCGCGGCGTGAGTTCGGCCATGTTAGACCTCCTCGCCGGTCGCGCCAGCGCCATCCGCGCCCGCAGCCGCCAGGTCCACACCCTCGGCGACCGTCGCGGTCGCATCGCCCGGCCAGGCGACCTTGGTCAGGTCGGCCGCGGCCAGAGACTCGACACTCACGGCATCCTCGCCCTGCTCCAGCACACGGCGACGCAGGGCGGCGGATAGCGCATGCGCCCACAGGCCCTCGGCCTCGGCCAGGCGCTGCGTGGCGGGAGCGTCGGAGAGCAGGCCCTCGGGTGTATAGCAAATGACGCTCGAGCGCTTAACGAACTCTTCGACCGAAAGCGGGTTGGAGAACATGGCCGTGCCGCCAGTCGGCAGCGTGTGGTTGGGACCGGCAACGTAATCGCCGAGCGGCTCGGAGCTCCAAGCGCCCACAAAGATGGCGCCGGCGTTGCGAATGCCGCCGAGCAGGCCCATCGCATCCTTGCAGTGCAGCTCAAGGTGCTCAGGCGCCACGGTGTTCACGGCCTCGACGGCGGCAGCCATGTCGGCGGCCACCACGATGGTGCCTTCGTTGTCGAGCGAGGCGCGCGTGATCTCGGCACGCGGCGACTGCGCCACCAGGATATCGATGCCTGCCTCGACCTCGCGCGCAAACTGCTCGTCGCAAGTCACCAGATAGCAGGCTGCCAGCGGATCGTGCTCGGCCTGGGCCATCAGGTCGGCCGCGACCACCATGGGCTTGGCCGTGGCATCGGCCAGCACGCAAACTTCGGAGGGGCCAGCGACCATGTCGATACCCACGTCGCCCGAGACAATCTGCTTGGCCGCAGCGACAAAGGCGTTGCCCGGGCCGGTGATCTTGTCGACGCGCGGAATGGTCTCGGTGCCGTACGCCAGCGCGGCCACGGCCTGAGCGCCACCCACCATATAGATCTCGTCCACGCCGCCGAGCTTTGCCGCGGCAAGCGTGTAAGGGCTGATCAGGCCGTCTTTTTGCGGCGGCGTCACCATAACCACGCGCTTGACGCCGGCAACCTTGGCGGGAATGGCATTCATGAGCACGGTGGAGGGATATTGCGCGCGGCCGCCCGGTACATAGATGCCGGCCGCCGCGAGCGGGGTTACCTTAACGCCGAGCATCGTCCCGTCCGGGCGCGTGGTAAACCAGCTCTGCTCGACCTCGCGCTGGTGGAATTCGCGAATCTGACGCGCGGCCTTCTCGAGCGCAGCGACAAAGGCAGGGTCGAGACCTTCGAGCGCGGCATCGATCTGCTCCTGCGGCAAGCGGAAGCTCTGCAGCTCAACACCGTCAAAACGCTGGCAGTAATCGCGCACCGCGGCATCGCCGTTGGCACACACGTTGGCCACGATATCGCGGGCGGCGTCGACGATGTTTTGCGGCAGCACGCCCTTGCGGTTGAGCTGGTTGGTAACGAGGCGCTCGCCGGGAGCGAGTTTGATGGTCTTCATATCGGTATCCCCTATCGGTTGAGGTTGCGTTTGAAAAACGAGATGCCGGGCAGCGGCACCAATCGGTCCGCAGCCCGGATATGGGGGCGCCCGTGCACGCTCGCGCTACTGTGCCGAGCCCGCGACGGGCTCAAAATGCTTGTCCTTCACGGCAGCCGCCAGGCGATCGGCCAGGTTGCGCACACGCGGATCCAGGCGCGCGGCACCCGGATTGACAAAGAAGCGGGCCGTGCAGTCCATGATGCGGCCGGTGATGACCAGGTCGTTGTCGCGCAGCGTGGCGCCCGTGGCGGTAATATCCACGATGCGGTCGGTCATGCCGACAATGGGACCCAGCTCGATGTTACCGTGAAGCGAAACGATGTCGGCGTTCACGCCGCGCTCGGCATACCAGGCACTCGCGATGCGCGGGTACTTGGTTGCCACACGAAGCGAACCGCGGCGGGCATAGTTGCGCTCGGCCTGACCGGCGCGCCACGCGGGCTCCGCCTCGATAAACGTGCACAGGCCATAGCCCAGGTCGACCAGCTGCAGCAGGTTGAGGTCCGCCTCGATGAGCGAGTCCCAACCGCAGATGCCGCAATCGGCACCACCGCAGCCCACAAAGGCAGGCGCATCGCTGGGACGCACGATGACAAACTCGATATCGCCGACCGCGCCCTCGCCGGCACGCGTGTCGCGGCCGCGCACGATCAGGTGACGGCCGGGATCGCGCAGCTCGGAGACGTCTAAGCCCGTTGCCTCGAGCACGTCAAGGGTGTCGGCCTTAAGCGAGCCCTTGGGCACGGCGATACGCAGCGGACCCTCGGCACCGCGCCCCACGGCGTGATCGCCGTCGGAAGCGGCATCCTCGGCCGAGGTGCGCGCGGCCTCCAGGCGCTCGAGCGAAAAGGCGAAGCCCGCCGCCGGCACCTCGATACCGTCGCCAAATGCGCCGGTAAAGATGGAGTCATAGCGTCCGCCCGAACCGACCGGATCGGGCAGTCCGCCGGCATAAGCCTTAAAGACCAGGCCCGTGTAGTAATCGAAAGAGTTCATGATAGAGAAGTCAAACGACAGCACCTGGGCGTCCTCGGGTGCCAGGCCCTCGACCAGGGCACGCAGCTCGCGCGTCAGCGGCGCGACGATACCGGCAGCCTCCAGCAGCGCGTCCACGCGGTCGAGCACCTCGGCACCGCCGTGCAGACGCGGCAGCTCGCTAATGGCGGCCTTGACGGCATCGGACTCGGTGCTTGCCGCCACGCGGGCATCGAGGCCCACAAAGTCGTTGGCGTGCACGCAGCGCAGGGCCTCAGAGGCCAGCTCGCGATCCTCGCACGCCGCGAGCAGTTCCTTAAACGGACGCACGCTACCCGCGATAATGCGCGCATCGGGCAGTGCCAGCTTACGCACGGCCTCGGCCACGAGCGAGACGATTTCGACATCGCCCGCGGTATCGCCCGCACCGATAAGCTCAAAGCCCAGCTGTGTAAACTGACGCGAGCCACCGGCATTGCGCTGGCACTCGCGAACCACCGGCGCCTCGTAGCGAAGGCGTAGGGGCAGGTCGGCCGCGCGCATGCGGGTCGAAACCAGACGCACGATCGGCAATGTGTTGTCGGGACGGACCACCAGCAGGCGGCCATCATCGTCAAAGAGCTTAAACGGCGTGTCCGCAATGCGGCCGCCCTCCTCGAGCGAGCCCTTGTCCTCGAGCAGCGGCGTCTCAACCGGCAGATAATGATGCTCCCTAAAGCAGCCCTTCACCGTCAGCGCAATCTCCTCGCGCGCCTGAGCCTCCTCGGGCAATATGTCCCGGAATCCCCACGGTGTGGCCGTCATCTGGTGAGCCTCCTCATGCTGTGTTGCATACAGAACAAACGACCGGCATAGCTCCGCCGGTCTTCTGGGTACTTTAGCATACTAGAGTGTTTGCGGGGAAAATCGTCCTCCTCGGCTCACAGCGTATTCATTTGGAAACATAGGGGAAAGCGCGTCCCGCCCGCCAGCCAAAAACTGGGATGCGGTTTCCGGTTGAAGTCCTCAGCGGAAAGTGTGTCCCATTCTGAGCGCCTGTTCTGGGATGTGCTTTCCGCCAGAAGCCTCAAGCGGAAAGCACGTCCCGTTTCTCAAAAAGCGTCAAACGCCAACTCGGCGCCCTGTCCCACTTAGGCGCCAATTGCGCGTCGGTACTCCGCCATAACCTGAGCGTCGGCTGCCGCGGGATTGGCGAAATAGCGCCAATCATAGGTCTCGGCCGAAACAACTCCGCGATAGCCGCGCGCCACCAGCCTATCCAGGTCGGCGCGCATATCGCGGTCGCCGTCACCCCAAGCAAGATGCGTCGTGCCGTCTGCCGCAACATCGACAAAATGCACGTGGACGACATCATCGCCAAGCAGATCGAAATAATCGTCGATGGTATCCCCTGCCACCGCCATAGCGCCCAAATCCAGACACGCCTTAAGTGCCGGATGATCAACTGCCTCGATCATGCGCTTCGTGTCGGCCGCCGAGTTCACAATCATCGACTCAACCGGCTGTAGGGCCTCGAGCACCAGTCGCACGCCGCGCTCTCCCGCATGCTCGGCAATCGCACGCAGCATCGAGGCGCTGCGACCCCACGCGTCCTCGATCGGCTCGTTCAAAAATGCCCAGCCGCTCGAGACCATGACCTGCTCGGCTCCAAGTTCCGCCGCGATATCTACAACGTTCTTAAAGTACGCGAGCGTGCGGGCACGCGTCTCATTCCCACGCGCCGCGATATTCCACGGCTTGGGGTTGTTCTGTTCGGGACAAAGTCCCACAATCCGAACCCCATACCGCTGCGACAGCTCCCGTACCCGCTCGAGCGAATCGTATCCATGGCAATCGACATACAGATGCATCGCCCCGGTCCAAAGCTCGCAACACGTGTAGCCCGAAGCCGACGCCGAAGAAAAGAACTCCTCAAGATCAAAGTAGCGATGGCTGATATTCATAACGGCAAGCTGGGGATACTCCATCTTGTCCACCTTTCGGCAAAAGGGCGCCGCAGCACAGTGTGCGCGACGCCCCCTCTTACATTGTTCTCATTATGACGGATACGCTACTGGACACCAAGCACTCCAAAGAATGCGCCGGCGATACTCACGAGCAGGATCACGAGCATGATGAGCAGCGGATTCATCTTCTTCTTGAGCATGAGATAGACGATTCCAAACAGCCCCATCGTGACAAAGCCCGGGAAGATTCCGTTGAGCAGCTCGGCGAGCGTCTGAGCACCATCGCCCGCACCGACCATGAGCGGAATGTCCACGGTCACCATCTCCATGGTCATAGCACCGATCACCATGGCGCCCATGATAGAGGCCATCTTGACGATCGTGTCCATAATGCCCGATTCCTGGACCTTGCTGATCATGTCCGAGCCAAAGCGATATCCCACAAACGTCAGCAGGTAACGGATGATGTAGTGAGGGACGTTGAACACGAGCAGGAACAAAATCGGGCCAAGAATAGAGCCCTGCAGCGCCAGCGACGTGCCGACACCCGTTGCCAAAATTCGCAGCGTGCCCCAGTAGAAGGCATCGCCCACGCCGGACAGCGGTCCCATCAAAGCAAGCTTGACATTAGAGATCGCGCTCGTGTCAAAGCTATCGTCAGTAGCGTTGACCTCTTCCATTGCGGCGGCGATGGACATGGGAAGCGTCGAGATGTACGGCGTGACGTTATAGAGCTCCATATGGCGCTTAAGGGCGGCCTTAAAGTCCGCATCCTGCGGATACAGCTTGCGGAGGATCGGCATAAGGGCCCACATAAAGCCGATATGGCCCATACGCTCGTAGTTCCAGGAATGCTCATAGGGAATCGAGCGCCAGAACAGCTTCTTAAGATCTGCGCGGGAAATCAGCCCGTCGTAAGAAGACTCAAACTTAAAACTCATCGAACCCACTCCCAATCGCAGGATCCTCGGTTGCCGCTGCAGGCTGCTCCGCCTTTTTCTTGTCACCCAAAACCGTCATCGCAACGACGATGATCGCGGCAAAGATCGCCACGCCCGTCGTGCTAATACCAAAGTAGGCGACGAGGAAGAAGCCAGCGAAGAAGAACGGAGCCACCGTTTTGTTCATGATCATCTGGGCCAGCATCGCAAAGCCGAGTGCAGGCAAGAAGGCGGCGGCGACATCCATGCCGGTCTGAACGAAATCGGGGATGATGTTGAGCAGGCTGGCAACAGCATCGGCGCCAAAGAAGAATGCCAGGGGAATAATCAGCAGGCCGCACCAGCTCTGCGCGTAACCGGCGATGAGCATGTTGCGCGTGATGGCCTTGGTGTCTCCGTCCTCGACGTTTTTGTCGATACGGTGCACCAGCAGTAGCATCACCGGCTGGCCCAGGGCCGTATCGAGCGCCAGGACGATCGTTGCGATGGGAATGCCCAGGGTCAGGGCCGCCGAAGCGTCCGCGCCGGCCTGCATGGCAAGCGACACACCCAGGATGGTTCCGGAAATCGTATCGGGCGGGTTATATGCACCGACCGAGATGGCGCCGACCATGGCAAGCTCCATCGTGGCGCCCATAATGGTGCCGGTCACTACATCGCCCATGACAAGGCCAACCAGAGGTCCGAGCACGATCGGGCGCTGGAGGTAGCTCGTGCCCGTCAGCCACTCGGAATAGCCCAAAAGGGCGATCAGGAAAATCAGGATTGTCTTGATAACCATGACAGCCCCTAACCGATGACCTTCGCGGCGTCAGTCTTCGCATCTGCCGGAATCATCTGAATGAACAGTTCATAGCCCTCGCCGAGCAGCTCCTTCACGTATGCCTCGTTTTCGGGCGTAAGGAACACACTCGTCGAGACCTGGCGGGCATTCTCGCTAAAGGCAACGTTGCCGAGGTTGATCTTCTTGACTCCCATCGCCTTGGCGACGGCACCGGCCTGCTGGATCGTCTCGCAAACCACGAAGAGCTTGTACTTATCGGTCACTCCGCTCTGGAGCGCCTTGACGGCGTCCTCGGTGTTTTTCACGACGACCTTGCAGCCCTCCGGCTTTGCAAGGGACAGGGCCTGCAGACGAAGCTTGTCATTGAGGACCGTGTCGCTCACCAACAGGATGCAGTCGGCACCCAGAGCCGAGGTCCAGCTAACGGCAACCTGGCCGTGAAGCAGTCGATAGTCCACGCGAATCATCTGAATCATGATGTGCTCCCTAGTGGTTAAAACTCATCGAGTTCGGCCTGCCCCAGCAGGTCGTTGACGTACTTGACCTTGGTGTCGTCCGCCTCGACGATCTGGCGAATGGCCTCATCGATCGGGGTGGATTCGGGCACGAACAGCAGCTGAATAAGGAGCGGCAGGTTCATATTGGTCACGAGGTGCGTGTTGGGACGCGTCTGGACGATCTTGGTGAACTCGTTGTTGACACTGCCGCCAAAGAGGTCGGTGCAAACGACGACCTCATCGTCCGCGGCAAAGCCGTTCAGAATCGCTGCGGCCTCCTTGGTCAGGTCCTCGTTTCCGTCGACATACATAGAGAGCGCATGGACGTTTTCGCGCTCGCCGGAGAGCAGGCCGATGCTCTCGACGATTCCGGACGCAAAATGGGCATGGGATGCAACGATAAACTGCCTCATTTGATCCCCTTTCTTTCGAATTTCGGCATGAAAATGCCCGGACGCATGCGCCCGGGCAGGGTGCTTCTTGATCAGTAGCTTATTTGTCACCGATTAGTAGTCGAACTGGTGATAGTAACGACGGTAGTTGAGGTTGTGCTTGGTGACCGTCTCGTAGTAAGCGGCAAGGCGATCGGTAATCAGCGAGGAGAGGATCCACGGAGACACGATGACGCGGAACTCGTCGTCAAGGCCGGGGATCGCGAACTCGGCGGTGTCGATGATGTTGATGTCGGTGTCGCCGGTCACGCCGCGGTTAAGGAACGCGCGGACGCGCTCGTCGAGCTTGCGGTTCTCGTCCTCGCCCATGAACAGGAAGACCGGGACGCCGGGCTCCACGAGCTCGAGGGTGCCGTGGAAGAAGTCGGCCGAGGTGATGTAGCGGGTGCGCTTCCACTGCATCTCCTCGAGGATGCACATCG
>CATYIV010000055.1 GCA_958407465.1 uncultured Collinsella sp.
ACCACGTGGTTTTGGAGCCGCAGCCGCCAGGAGCTCTGGAACAAGGGCGCGACGAGCGGCAACATGCAGGCGGTCAAGGAGCTCTGGGCCGACTGCGATAGCGATACGCTGCTGGTCAAGGTCGACTCGCCGGGTCCGGCCTGCCATACCGGCAACCGTACCTGCTTCTTTAAGAAACTCGCGTAGGGCGGGCGCTCGATTAGACGCTCGGCCACCAGAAAGGATTGAACTATGGGTGTGCGCACCGCAAACATTCAGGATGGAAATATCGGTGAGACGCTGACAGGTCTGGCCGAGGTGATTCACGGTCGTCGTGATGCATCGCCGCAGGAGAGCTATACCGCGCGTCTGCTGACCGACGTCGAGGATGAGCTGCTCAAGAAGCTTGCCGAGGAGTCGAGCGAGGTGATCATGGCCTGCAAGGATAACGATCACGATCACATCCGCTACGAGGCCGGCGACCTGGTCTACCACCTGCTCGTAACCCTTGAGCGCTACGGTATCACCCTCGACGAGCTTGCCGGCGAACTCAACGCCCGCCGCCACTAGTCGTTTGGGACAGTCTTTGTTGGTGTGACGGGGTCATGGAAGTTGCGGTGAAATAGGGACTGTTTAAGCGCTTCATCAAGCAAAACAATCCCTATTTCACCGCAACTTATGAAGGGATGGCTAGGCGAGGGGCGTGGACTCCCATTCGCCGGTGGCGTGGGGGATGTCGAAGGTTCGATAGCCGCAGTCGTAGGCGTGGGCCTGGGCCTCGCGGATGTTCCAGCAAATATCGCAGGCGCGGTGCGCGTCCGAGCCAAAGGTAATGGGCACTTCGGCGTGGGCGAAGCAACGCAAAAGGCCGGTCGAGGGGTAATAGTCATCGAGCCCCTTGCGCGGCGCGGCGGTCGAGACCTCAACGCGGCGACCCGTATCGTGGGCGCATTCTGCCATCTGCTTCCAGAGCGGCGCGGGGTCAAAATCGGGCGCAAAGCCCTCCTTCGAAAAGCGCATGACCAGGTCGGGATGAGCCATCACATCAAAGTTGAGCGAGCTTTCGCAGGCGCGACACCAGTCGTCGACGTAGCGCTCCCACACGCCGCGCACGCCCAGGTTTTCCCAAACGTGCAGGTTGGTGTCATCGTCGATCCAACCACAAAGCGAATCGGGCGTATCGGGACAGGCGACGTCCTCTGTCCCCGCCGTGCCCGCAGCGCCGGCCGCAATATCGCCTGGGTTGCCAATCCAATGCACGCTGCCCAGGCGTACGACGGCGCCCTGGGACCAGCGCTCAACCAAAGGCTCACAGCCTTCGTACCAATCGCATTCAAAGCCATAGATAAGCTCGAGCTCCGGCGCGGTCTGCGCGGCGAGCTTGCGGGCGTCCTCAAATGCCAGGCGATGCGCCGTCAGGTCGCCCTCGACAACTTGCACTTCACAGTTGGCGTCCATGCTGGCGGGCAGGGTGAGGTGGTCGGTCGAGACCATAACGCGGCAGCCGGCGGCGGCAGCAGCGCGAGCGTTGTCCTCAAACGAGGCGTGCCCGTCCGAGAACGAGGTGTGGGTATGGCAATCGACCAGCGGGCAAGCAGACATGGAGGCTCCTTTGCGTCAAGCGAATCCGCTCCATTCTAACGGCGCGATCCCCGCTGCGATGAGCGCGCTGGAGTGTCGGTTTCTTGCGGCCAGGGAAAATCGCGTTCATCGCGCTCCGCCACATTCGCGCCGCCCGCGATGTGTTAGCGTTTGGGTGAACAAAACGAGCCCGTGCGGAAAGGAGCCGGACCGTATGCCACGCGATAGCAAATCTCCGCTGTCCCGCGAGACCGATGCGCCCGAGACCATCGTCAAGCTAGAATGCGATATCGACGACGCATCGCCCGAGGTGCTCGCCTACGCCGCCGACCGCCTGCGCGAGGCCGGTGCGCGCGAGGTACACTGGCTGCCCCTCTATTGCAAGAAAGGCCGCCCCGGCTGGCAACTGCAGGTAATCTGCACCCACGAGGATATCGAGCGCCTGCAGACGATCATCTTTTTGGAAACCACGACCAATGCCATCCGCCGCCAGGTTATGGAGCGCGTTTGCCTGCCACGCCGCTTTGAGCAGGTGACGACGCCGTGGGGCGAGGTATCCGTTAAAGTGGCAACCCTGCCCGACGGCAGCGAGCGTGCAGCGCCCGAGTACGAGGACTGCGCCCGTCTCGCCCGCGAGCACAATGTGCCGCTCCAGCGCGTGATGCAGGCGGCACAAGCCGCGGCACTGCGATTTGAGTAACGCGGCCGGCGACATCCAGCGCCCAGCCACATCAATCCCACCCGAAAGGATCTCCCCATGAAATACCTTATCGCCTCCGACATTCACGGCTCGGCATATTGGACCGAGCGCCTGGTCGCCGCCATCGAGTCCGAGCAGCCCGACCGCATCGTCCTGCTGGGCGACCTGCTCTACCACGGTCCGCGCAACGACCTGCCGCGCGACTACGCCCCCAAGCGTGTGATTCCGCTGCTCAACGCCCTGGCCGACCGCATCATCGCGGTGCGCGGCAACTGCGACGCCGAGGTCGACCAGATGGTGCTCGACTTTCCCGTCATGGCCGACTACGCCACGCTGTTCGACGAGGCCGGCCGCGAGCTGTTCCTGACACACGGCCACGTCTTTGGCGCCGGCATGCACAACAGCGTCGACCACGCGCCCGCGCTGCCCGAGGGCTCCGCGCTCGTCTACGGCCACACGCACATCAAGGTCAACGAGGCAAGTGAGGCGCACCCGGGTCTGTGGCTCTTCAATCCCGGCAGCGTGAGCATCCCCAAGGACGGCACGCACAGCTACGGCATCTACGAGGGCGGCGCGTTCCGTCACGTGATCCTGGAGGAGGAATAGCCATGGCGCAGCACATGGCTCAGCAAAATGCCGAGGGCTCGCGCGACCTGTCCACGCTGGTAGACGCGTCGGCCGAGCTGCAGCATCTGGTGCAGACCATCTGGCGTCTGCGTCAGCCCGATGGCTGCCCGTGGGACCGCGAGCAGACGCACCGCAGCATTGGCAAGAACATGATCGAGGAGGCCTACGAGGCGCTCGATTGCATCGAGGCCGACGATGCCACACATCTGCGCGAGGAGCTGGGCGACGTGCTCATGCAGGTAGTGTTGCATGCGCAGATTGCGGCGGACGCCGGTGAGTTTACGTTGGCCGACGTGGCGCGCGATATCGACGCCAAGCTCATCCGCCGTCATCCGCACGTATTTGGCGATGCGGATGCCGATAACTCCGACGAAGTGCTCAAGATCTGGGATGAGGTCAAGCTTGCCGAGAAGGCCGCCAAGGACAAGGCCGTGGCGGCGGGCGAGGCTGCGCCCGAGGGACTGCTCGACGGCGTGCCCACGCATCTGCCGGCGCTGATGCAGGCTCAGAAGGTGTCGCGCAAGGCGGCTGCCGTGGGCTTTGAGTGGGAGACGGTCCAGGATGTGTGGGACGAGGTTGCCGAGGAGCGTGCCGAGTTTGAGGTCGAGGAGCCCGGCTCGCCCGAGCGCGAGATGGAGTTTGGCGACCTGCTCTTTGCCCTGGTCAACGTCGCGCGCAAAGAGGGGATTGACGCCGAGAGCGCCCTGCGTGCCAGCACAGCAAAGTTCCGCCGCCGCTGGGCTGCGATAGAGGCCGCCGTGCACGAGGCGGGCGATGACCTCGCCGCCTGCTCAACCGCTCAACTCAACGACCTGTGGGACCAAGCAAAAGCAAGCGAGTGAGGCCTGCGTCTCTCACGGCATCCATTCGTAGAGAGGTCTCTACAAGCAAAAAGCCATATACAACGGGAGATGTGCCAGCTGCGCTTCGGCATCCCACTCGAGTTGTTTAGGGTGCAACACGTAAGCCATCCCAATCTTCTTGTTAAAGCGCGCGCGGAATCGGTCGAGGGAGATGGTTCCGTATCTGCGTGGCGACTTAACTTCGATGGGGCTGATGCGCGGCTTTCCGGCGGCATTGACATAGGGTCGGGTAACGAGGAAGTCGATTTCCATGCGCTCCTCTCCCTCCTTCTTTCCGCTTTGGGAATAAAAGAAGAGCCTGTGTCCATTGGCCTTTAGAGATTGGGCAACGTAGTTTTCGGTAAGCATTCCTTCGTTCAATCCGATGTCGCCGCGAAGCACGGCCCTGTAAACGTCTTCATCGGTATCGTTGTTGTCAGAGAAGGCAAGCGTTACAAGCAGGCCGGTGTCTGCCATGTAGCACTTGAGGGCCGTTTGCTCCATGCTGAGTGAAAGGCCCACGCTCGGTTCGCTTGCGGCATAGCAGATATTGGCAATTCGCGCGTCTGCCAGCCAAAAGAAGGCTTCTTCGTAGGTGCGCATGCGTGCGTTTTTATCAAGTGAGGAAAGCTTGAATCGTTTTTCGTGCCTAGAGAGCTGACCCGGGATGCCATCGAGTACGGAGACGACTTTGAATTCGTAACCGGTTGCAAAACGAGAGATATCGTTGCGATAGAGCTGGACGATTCGGCGCTTCGAAGCGTCGACGGGCGCAAAAGCGCGCTGTTCAACATAGATGGATACCGGCTCAGGCATGCCGCCTACGAGCATGTATTCGCGCATAAGGGAGAGCGCTCTGCGATGTAGGGCATCGGGGAGCGGCTTCATCTTGTTAAAACTCATGCGAATGAGATCGGCCAGCCCCTTTTCGTCCATGCCCCAAAGAAACTCCTCAAAGTCGAGGGGCTCAAGTTCCAGAGATTCTTCCTCGGATGGGATGACGATATCTTTAATGTTCTGCTTGATGCTGAGCAGGGATCCAGTTTCGATGTAGTCGTAACGTCCGTCTGCAACGAGATACTTGATGAGTCCGCGTGCTTGCGGGTACATCTGGACCTCGTCAAAGACGATAAGCGTCTCGTGTTCATAGAGTTTGACGTTATAGAAAACCGAGAGATAGAGGAAGAGCGAGTCGAAGTCAGTGCGATAGTCCTCAAAATATTGCTTAACTTCGGCAGGTGCTTGAAAGAAATCAATGACAAGGCAGGATTTGTATTCGGTTTCTCCAAACGTGCGGGCAAGCGTGCTCTTTCCGACGCGGCGGGCTCCTTCAATAAGAAGTGCTGTTTTACCAGCGCTTTCATGCTTCCATTTTAGTAGTTTGTCATAGGCTTTTCGTTTAAGCATAGCTACCTCGTACACGATATCCAGAACTTTTATAACCTGATTATGCACGATATCCAGAACTTCAGACCCTTAGAATTGCACGATATCCAGAACTTTGCACGATGTAAAAGCACATTATTGGCTCTTTCATTCGCAAGCCAGGTAAAGACGGTATGCCGATAGAAGAATTTAATGGGGGGGGGCGACCTCTAGAGATGAATGCTCGGTGCAAAAACAAGCGCTCCAAAGAATGATTTCTCCAATTCATATGTATCCCTCGGCTAACTTAGGGCATAATGCAAAAAGTGCGACAAGGCTAACTTACGGAGGCGCACCAATGGTGCGCAGTCGGCCAGTCGCTTGCATCAACTACGTTTCCAAGTGAGAGGGAGACAACATGAGTGACATTTTGGACGTCTACGGTCGTGAGGTGCTCGACAGCCGCGGCAATCCCACCGTCGAGGTCGAGGTCGTACTCGAGGACGGCAGCTTTGGGCGCGCAATGGTGCCTTCGGGTGCTTCGACCGGCGCCTTTGAGGCCTGCGAGCTGCGCGACGGCGACAAGGGCCGCTACCTGGGCAAGGGCGTTTCGCAGGCCGTCGAGCATGTCAACAACGAGTGCGCTAACGCCGTCGTGGGCCTCGATGCCTTCGACCAGCGCGCCGTCGATGCCGCGCTGATTGCCGCGGACGGTACCCCCAACAAGACCAAGCTCGGTGCCAACGCCATCCTGGGCGTGTCGCTGGCCGTTGCCCGCGCCGCTGCCGAGTCGTCGGGCCTGTCGCTGTACCAGTACCTGGGCGGCGTCAACGCTCATCTGCTGCCCACACCTATGATGAATATCCTCAACGGCGGCGTGCATGCCGACAACAACGTCGACTTCCAGGAGTTCATGATCATGCCGGTGGGCGCCCCGAGCTTTGCCGAGGGCCTGCGTTGGTGCGCCGAGGTCTACCACACCCTCAAGGGCGTGCTGCACGAGGCCGGCCTGGGCGGCGGCGTGGGCGACGAGGGCGGCTTTGCCCCCAACCTTAAGACCAATGCCGAGCCGTTCGAGTACATTACCAAGGCCGTCGAGAAGGCTGGCTTTAAGCCCGGCGTCGACTTCATGTACGCCATGGACCCGGCCTCGACCGAGTTCTACAACGCCGAGACCGGCATGTACGAGCTCAAGGGCGAGGGCGTGGAGTACACGAGCGCCCAGATGGTCGATTACTGGGAGAAGCTCGTTGACACCTATCCCATCATCTCCATCGAGGACGGCATGGCCGAGGAGGACTGGGACGGCTGGGTTGAGCTCACCCGTCGCATTGGCAACAAGGTGCAGCTGGTGGGCGACGACCTGTTCGTCACCAACACCGAGCGCCTCAAGAAGGGCATCGAGCTGGGTGCCGCCAACGCGATCCTGGTCAAGGTCAACCAGATCGGCACGCTTACCGAGTCACTCGAGGCCATCGAGACCGCCAAGGAGGCCGGCTACGCTTGCATCGTGAGCCACCGTTCCGGCGAGACCGAGGACTCCACGATCGCCGACCTGGTCGTGGGCGTCAACGCCGGCCAGATCAAGTCGGGCGCCCCGTGCCGCAGCGACCGCATCGCCAAGTACAACCAGCTCATCCGCATCGAGGACGAGCTCGAGGGCAGCGCGCGCTACGCCGGCAAGGCCGCGTTCTACAACATTCGCTAGGCACGCGGAGGTCGCGGGGGCGGGGAAGACTCGGATTTGCCTTGCTCCAGCCGGGCGCTGTTGAGCACCATTGGGCGCTGGGCCATATGACTCAGCGCCTTTTTTATGTCGAGCAAAGGCTGGCGAAGGCGGTGCGGGCGCTCGTGCTATAACTAGAATACTTAGCGCAAACAAACCTCAACCGCACAAGGCGCACATGGATCAGATTTACGACAACAGGTACTATTCCGCCGGTTCGCGTGAGCCGTCGCCTCGCCGTGCGCGCACGGTGCAGCTCGGTGGGTCCGCCTACGCCGGCGCCGACCGCTCCATGCAGCGCCCGACAAGTACCTCGCGCCCCAATGCTCAAGTGAATACTTCGACAGATGGACCAGTGCGCCCGGCACGTTCGTCGCATGCTCAGCGCTCGTCGGCTCAAACGCACGATAGGTCGAGCAGGCCCTCGAACCGTTTTTCGGGCTCGGACTTTATGCACTACGCCAACGACAACGCGGTGGTCAAGGCGATCTACGACTTTACCCACGGTCCTCAGCGAGGGCTATTCATCGGCATCGTCGTCGCCCTGGTGCTCGTGAGCCTGTATTTCCCCGTGCGCGACCTGTACGTGGCAAAGCGTTCGAGCGATATCTTGGCCAAGCAGGTCGAGATTCGCCAGCAATACAATGATGGGCTGCAAAAAAGCGTCGACAAGCTGCTCTCGGAGGAGGGTATCAAGGATGCGGCATCCGAGGACCTGGGCTTGGTGATGCCCGGCGAAAAGAGGATTGAAGTGCAGGGCCTGGACGGCGATTCGGACTCGTCGTCGGCTGAAAAGAAGTCGTCGAACGCCAAGAAGGCCAGCGAGGTGGCCAAGGAGATCGAAGAAGTCGGCAAGGACGCGCCATGGTACATCCGGACGCTTGACATGCTGTTTGGATTTAACGGCGTCGAGGGCCAGACGGTCGTGTCCAACGGCAAATAGCGCCCGGAGGGGAGCCCGCAATGACAAATTGCAAACGATATAAGGTGGCCGCGATCGACCTGGGAACGGTGTCGTCGCGACTAGTGCTAGCGCAGGTCGAGGGCGGGGCGATCGTGGAATCGTCCAAGCATACCGAGATTACCGACTTGGGTGAAGGCGTGGACGCGACGGGCCGCTTTTGCGAGGCGGCTGTCGAGCGTGTGCTCGCCGCATGCCGCATGTTTGTGGACGAGGCACGCGACTTTGGCGCCGCGTGCATCTGCACCACCTGCACGAGTGCCGCGCGCGATGCGTCCAACGCCGCATTGCTGCTGGACGGCCTGCGCGGGCTGGGGCTCGAACCGCAGGTGATTCCGGGCGAGGTCGAGGCGCGCCTGACATTTTTTGGCGTGGCGCACGACTTTGCCGGTGAACGCATTATTGTCGCGGATTCGGGCGGCGGGTCCACGGAACTCGCGACGGGTGTGTACGCACCGGAGCGTGAAGTCTTTGCGCTGGAGGGAACGCGCTCACTGGACATTGGCTGCCGTCGTGTGACGGAGCGCTTTTTCTCGGCGTTGCCGCCCGCGGACGGCGAGCTTGCGGTTGCCGCCGCGTGGGCGGGCGAGCAGTTCTCCGCCTATTTTGAGGGCCTGCCGAGCAATTTTGAGCGTGCAGAGCGCCTGGTCGCGGTGGGCGGTACCGTCACCACGCTCGTGGCGCTGGTCCACGAGCTGGAGCCGTACGACTCGAGCTTTGTGCACCTGCGCGAGCTTTCGATGGAGCAGATCTCGGCCGCTATCGAGCGGATGTCTACGCTGGATGTGGAGGGTATCGCTGCGCTGCCGGGCGTGCAGCCCAAGCGCGCGGGCGTGATTCTGGCCGGCGCCGTGGTGATTCGCGAGCTCATGCGAGCCGGTGGCTACGATGCGCTCACCGTAAGCGAGAACAGCCTCCTCGCCGGCATGGCCGCCACCATCAACGAGACTCTCGACGGCGAGCTACCCACCATTGGCTGGACCCCCAACCTCAGCGCCCTCTAAATAAGTTGCGGTGAAATACGGACTAAAATCGCCCTTTCGGGCACTAAACGGTCCCTATTCCACCGCAACTCAGAAGCCGGCACCTGGGGACGTTCCTTTTAATATGAGCAGGACATTGTCAAGAGGCAAAATCGGGCCT
>CATYIV010000056.1 GCA_958407465.1 uncultured Collinsella sp.
TAATTATAGTGCCAAATGGTTCAAATGCTAAGGTGGGGACTCGAATCGCGAGCCCTTCCCGGTAGTGCTCGTGGGACGAGCATCTCCTTTGCATCGCGGGTCGATAAGCCGAGTATCGTCTGCGCACGGGACGGGCAGAAGCGGGCGCACCAAACCCGATACTTCTTTTCGCTCTCGAGTCCTGCCGCCGCCCCGTCCCTGACACTTCCTGATACCGACCGAAACGTGCCAAAATAAAACCGTCCCTTTTTGGTAGGTTTGGCGAGTGTGGATTTTCGGACGCTTAACTAACGAGCGTGGATAATCTCCCACTTTGACTTTGAGGCCGTCACCGAGCCAAAAACGGGAGATTATCCACGTTCATTTTGGATGACCCCCTTGTACCAAGCCGAGCTCCATGGTCAAGTAATAAAGACTTCTCATCATTAGATTGTTTACATCAATTCTAATAACTATTTAATCCTTAAACTCGTTATTAGAATTGATATGATTAGCCTAATAACGAGTTTCCGGCACTAAAGATATGGAGGGCGCGATGCAAATCGAGGAGAACGGCCAGGGAACGCTCCGCAATAATCTATCGGGGAAATTGGCTTACTATTCGTTTTTTCCAACGCCCTTGCAATCATTGAGGCAGCTAAACCTCACCGAGGAAACCTATCGCACGCTTTCCGCATGCTCACGAAAGCTTGGAGAGCTTGAAGGCATGCTCTACTTTGTTCCCAACGCCGACATGTATCTGACAATGTACGTGCGCAAAGAAGCACTCCTTTCTTCGCAAATTGAGGGAACCCAGTGCACGTTTGACGACCTACTTAGTCCATCGCAAACACAACTCCATCATAAAGATGTCGCAGACGTCGTGAATTACGTCCGTGCTGTCGACCGCGGCGTAGAACTGCTCAAAAAGATGCCCTTGTGCACGAGACTTCTTAGGCAAGTTCATGCGGTCCTGCTGGACGGAGTGCGCGGAACGGAGAAGAATCCAGGCGAGCTGCGCTCCTCACAAAACTGGATTGGCCCCTCAGGCTGCACCATTGCAACCGCATCGTTTGTCCCTCCAAACATTGAAGATTTGAGTAACACGCTCCAGGACCTCGAACGCTTTATCAATGAGCCTCAAGTCGAAATGGATCCGATTGTGCGGGCGGCGCTCGTCCATTACCAATTTGAAACTGCCCATCCATTCCTAGACGGAAACGGTCGCCTGGGCAGGCTTCTCATTACACTTATGCTCATCAATGATGGCGTTCTTCATTCTTGCTTGTTCTATCCATCGTTCCAGTTCAAGAAAAATCGAAGCGAGTACTACCGGCAACTCACATCCGTAAGGGAGAGAGGCACTTACGAGGAATGGATAGAGTTTTTCTGCAACAGTCTTCTCGAGAGTGCGAAGGACTCGGTAGGGTCTTTAAAAAACCTTGTTGACCTCCATAACCGTTCCACAGCAACCATTACCGAAAATCTCGGAAGGACTGCTGCAAACGGGCAAAGGCTGTTGGGCATTCTTGAAGAGCACCCCATCGTCGACACCGCATTCATCGCTGCCCAACTCGATATCGGCAGGAGTACCGCGAGCTCGCTCGTCAAATCATTTGAAGAATTGGGTATCCTCCGTCCGCTCGACGAGTCAAGACAGAGATACCGGCAGTACGGGTATGAAGAGTATCTTTCGATTCTCAGGGAAGACGCCGAGCCGATTAGATAGGCATCGCAACCCAGGCAAATTAAAGCGAGCGTGGATAATCTCCCACTTTGAGCCTGCACACAGGCCAAAAACGGGAGATTATCCACGCTCATTCCTGAGTAGTCATTTATGAACGTCCCCAATGACTAGTCCGGCAACGCCGATGCCTTGGCAACGGCAGCGAACGGGCCGCATTCGGAGCAAAACAACGCCGCAAGTAGAGGACGGACAGCGAGCGGGTCGCATTTGAGACAAGGTGACGTGAAACGAAAGGGCGCTGACCTTCTGGTCGCGCCCTTGAAGTTGAACGTCAGATTGTCCAAATGCGGCCCGCGCAGCGTCGAGCAGTTACGGCGTTTGGTAAAACGCCGTAACTAACGCGCTCCGTACTGCTCGTAGTAGGCGTCGATGGCGGTCTTGAGCTCGTCATCGATGACGACCTTGCCGTCGATCTCGTGGTTATAGAGGGTCTCGACGACCTCGGCCATGGAGACGATGCTCGCGACGGGGAAACCGTACTTGGCCTCGATCTCCTTCTGGGCGGTGGTCACACCGCCCTTGCCGACCTCCATGCGGTTGAGGGACACGATGAGGCCCTTGATCTCTACATCGGCAGCAGCCTTGACCTTGGGATAGGTCTCGTCGATGGACTTGCCGCTGGTGGTGACGTCCTCGACCATGACCACGCGGTCGCCGTCCTGGGGCTCGTAGCCCAGCAGGTTGCCCTTGTCGGCGCCGTGGTCCTTGGCCTCCTTGCGGTCGCAGCAGTACTTGACCTCCTTGCCGTACAGCTCGTGGTAGGCAATCGCGGTCACGACGGCCAGCGGAATACCCTTGTAGGCCGGTCCAAACAGGACATCAAAGTCGTCGCCAAAGTTATCGTGGATGGCCTGGGCGTAATACTCGCCCAGCTTCTTGAGCTGATAGCCCGTCACATAAGCGCCGGCGTTCATAAAGAACGGGGACTGACGGCCGCTCTTGAGCGTAAAGCTGCCGAACTTAAGGACGTCGGACTCGACCATAAACTTAATGAACTCTTGCTTGTAAGCCTCCATGCGGGCTCCTCTCGTAATCGCGTACGTGCCTTCCAGTTTAGCGCAGGCGAAGCGTCGATGCGGGCGCGCATTGGGGCCACGGCATTCTGTAAAAGCTTTGTCGGGGGCAATGGTTTTCCGAACGATGGGGTTGACATGACAAACCCCCTCGTCAAGAATACGGGCGGATTGAAACGGGTACGAGATGCCCAAAGCGCGCTGCGCCCGGCCTTAAGGAGGTGTGCCATGGAAGGCAGTCCTAGTCGAAAAACCTGCATGTCGCCCTCGGCACGCCGCGAGGACTCCGCACACGCATAAACGCCACCGGCAGATCACCAAAACCACCACAAAGGCGCGCTGCGCCCTTTGTGGGCTCAAGAGCTTGACGTGAGCGACATCTAGGTTTTTTGAAGCAAATACGACACGTACGCTAACTCCCTTCAACAAGGAGGACCCTATGCTGATGCTCAAAACCGCCACGGTACTCGAAGCCATCTCCAAGCGCCGCCGCACGGCGCGCCCTGCCGCTCATACCGGCCTGTCCAAGAACACCATATTCGCCGCCACCCATAGTGCCGAGGACGCCCTCGTACTGCTTGACGCCCCGGCAAACGGCCTCACCGCCGAGCAGGCAACCGATCGCCTGAACGCCGTCGGCCCCAACACCATCGAGGCAACGACCAAAACGCTCGCCCGCCGCATCGCCGACGCGTTCATCGATCCCTTCGCCGGCATCCTCGCCGCGCTCGCGCTGGTCTCGCTCTACATCGACGTGCTCGCCGTGCCCGAGCCGCAGCGCGACCCCTCCACGGTCATCATCATCGGCATCATGCTGCTGGTATCGGGCGGTATGAAGTTTATCCAGGAAGCCCGCAGCGGCAATGCGGCGGAGGCTCTCAAGGACCTGGTCTCCAACACCTGCACCGCCCTGCGCGACGACGAGCGCGTCGAGACCCCCTTCGACGAGCTCGTCCCCGGCGATGTGATCCGCCTCTCTGCCGGCGATATGGTGCCGGCAGATGCCCGCATCATCACCGCGCGCGACCTGTTTGTGATCGAGTCCGCACTCACCGGCGAGAGCGAGGCCGTCGAGAAGACCACCGCCGCCACCGTCGTCGAGGGCGCCGACGGCTCCGCACTGCCACTCTCTGCCTGCAAGAACATCGTCTTTACCGGCACCTCCGTGCAAAACGGCGCCGCCATGGCGCTTGTCGTTGCCACCGGCTCGGACACCTACCTGGGCGGCATCGCCAAGATGCTCAACGGGCGCGGCGAAAAGAGCGCGTTTGACCGCGGCGTCTCGAGCGTCTCCATGCTGCTGGTGCGCCTGATGCTCGTTATGGCGCCGGCCGTCTTTGCCATCAACGCCGCCACCAAGGGCAACGTCATCGACGCGCTGCTGTTCGCCACGAGCGTGGCCGTGGGCATCACGCCGCAGATGCTTCCCGTCATCGTGACCACGAGCCTGTCGCAGGGCGCCAAGGACCTCGCCCGTCGCCAGGTTATCGTCAGGGAGCTGCCGGCGATTCAAAACCTCGGAGCGATGGACGTCCTGTGCTGCGACAAGACCGGCACCCTCACCGAAGACCGCATCGTGCTCGAGCGCTACCTCAACACCGATGGCAACGAGGACGCGCGCGTGCTGCGCCATGCGTTTTTGAATAGCTTCTTCCAGACCGGCCTCAAAAATCTTATCGACCTGGCCGTAATCGACCGTGCCGATGTGACACCCTCGACCGTCGCACCCGATTCCATGCTGGACCAGAGTCTGCGCGACCGCTATACCAAGGTCGACGAGGTTCCCTTCGATTTCTCGCGCCGTCGCCTGAGCGTAGTTGTCGCCGACGCCCAAGGCAAAACCCAGATGGTTACCAAGGGCGCTGCCGAGGAAATGCTCGAGATCTGCTCCTTTGTCGAGATCGATGGCATCGCTCAGCCGCTCACCGACGAGAAGCTCGCCCAGATTCGCAAGCAGATCGCCGGACTTAACGCCGAGGGCCTACGCGTAATTGCCGTGGCGCAGAAGACCAATCCGCGCTGCGTGGGCGAGTTTGGCATCGCCGACGAGTGCGACATGGTGCTGATGGGCTTTTTGGCCTTCCTCGATCCGCCCAAAGCAAGTGCCGCGGGCGCCGTCGCCACCCTCGAGGCCAAGGGCGTGGCGGTCAAGGTCCTAACCGGCGACAACGACCGCGTCGCCGCCACCGTCTGCGAGCAGATTGGTATCGATGCGAGCAACGTCTTGCTCGGCTCCGAGATCGATGCGCTCGATGACGCCGAACTTGCCGAGCGCGCCGAGAAAACCCACCTCTTCGCCAAGCTCTCGCCGCTGCAGAAGGCGCGCCTGGTACGTGTCATGCGCGAGATGCTCGGCCACACCGTGGGCTTTATGGGCGACGGCATCAACGACGCCGCCGCCATGCGTGCGAGCGATTGCGGCATCTCGGTCGATTCAGCCGTCGATATCGCCAAGGAATCCGCCGATATCATCTTGCTTCAGAAGGACCTGGGCGTGCTCGAGCGCGGCATCATCGAAGGCCGCCGCACTTACGGCAACCTGCTCAAGTACCTCAAGACCACGGTGAGCTCCAACTTTGGCAATGTGCTGTCCGTGACCGTCGCGAGCCTGTTCTTGCCGTTTTTGCCCATGAGCGCCCTGCAGCTGGTACTGCTGTCGCTGGTCTACGAGATCGTGTGCATCGCACTGCCGTGGGACACCGTCGATGACGCCTGGACTGCCCGCCCGCGCGCCTGGGACGCCGCGTCCATCAAGGGCTTTATGCTCGAGCTGGGCCCCGTGAGCTCGCTGTTTGACATCGTGACCTTCGCCGCGCTCTTCTTTGTCGTGTGCCCCGCCGCCGTGGACGCAAGCTGGTCCGAGCTTGCCGCCGCGGGCGACGTCGCGGGTATGGCGACCTTTGCTGCGCTCTTCCAGAGCGGCTGGTTTGTCGAGTCCATGTGGTCGCAGACACTCGTGGTCCACATGTTGCGCTCCCCGCATCTGCCGAGCCCGCGCGACCACGCCGCGCCCGCATTGTGCGTTCTTACCGTGCTGGGCCTGGCGCTCGTCACCTGTCTGCCGGCAAGCCCCATCGCCGATGCGCTCGGCCTCATGCCGCTGCCCACGAGCTTTTTTGGGCTGCTCATTGGCATCGTTACCGCCTATATCGCGCTCACCCAGCTGGCAAAGCGCCGCTACATTGCCCGCCACGGCGAGCTGCTGTAGCAAGTAGACGGAAAGCACCCCGCCAGCTGCCGTTGCCACTACCACAGCTGCCAACGCCGCTGCCGTTGCCTCTGCCGCCGCCGCAGTCTATCCCCCCAGCAGTTGCGGTGGAATAGTTCCTGTTTAAAGCCCCGTGACTTTAATTTAGGGACTATTCCACCGCAACTTATTGGAGGATTAGCTAGTCCTTGGGCGTCCAGGACCAGAAGAAGTTGATAAGGGCCACGCGCGAGGCGGTACCGGTCTTTTTGTTAATCGAGGAAATGTGACGATAGAGCGTGGAGCGCGAAAGGAAGAGCGTTGTGGCGATATCCTGAACACTCTGGTCCGAAACGACCAAGACCTCAAGAATATCGCGCTCGCGCTCTGTAAGCCCAAAGGTGGCGACGAAAGCATCGAGGCGTTCATCGGACGTGAGCTCCGCCGCCTCCACGGGCTCGGGGTCGGGGCATGTGGGCGCAAGATCCCCACCAAGATCGTCGGTGGCAAGCGGCAGGCCATCCTGCATCACGGCATCATCGGCTCGTTGCCCCAACTGCCCCAGCAGCGTAATCGCAATGCCCACAAACATCACGAGCGCCGCACCGACCGCAGCCAGCACATTTTGACTCGAGATAATCGCCACTGCCGGCGCCGTCACGAACATCGAGCACACGTTGTTGACGACGCGACCCATGCACGGCCAAAAATATGACCAGCGCGCATAGAGCGAGACGGCGGCATATTTTGTGGTAAAGAACACCACGAAAAAGCCCGAGCCCAGATAAAAGATGATCGTGGCAGCAAGCTCGTTGCCGCCATTGCCATCGACGATGAGCACAAAGAACGAAAGCGTGGACAGTATGGCGGCACATGTCATGCCGATATTCATATACGAGCGGCCGTGCAGGTCAAATAGTGCGCCAGCGACCAACGAGCTCACGACAAGCAGCAGGCGCGGCCAATCGCCCAAATCGACGGTTCCGACAGCATGCAGGGTCGTGAAGCCCGCGTTGAGAGCGGCGAATACGCTGGAAAGATACGCCGTCGCCACGGTCAGGCGAACTACGGCGCGACGGAATGCCGCCTTTGCCTCGGGATCGTCATGCCACTTGGCGCCATATTCCAGAGCATCTACCGAAAGCCCGGCAGCACTGGGTTCAAAGCTGGGATCGGACTCGTCGCGCAGCTTGGCGCGTCGGGCACTGTGGAGCAACGCCACCTGCGCGATCGCACAGACGACCAGAACAGCCTGCTGAGGAATGCCGACAGGCACCACCATGTGGTTGAGAACCTGCACCAGAACGCCCATGGCGTAAGAAAGTGCGGCGGCGCGCGCCAAGCAGGGCGTTCGCGCAAAGCGCCTCGCAAAATTTGCATGAGCAGTCGATCCGCAGTAGCCCAGCGCGCAGCACGCCACCAAACCGCCGGTAATTACCACCTCAACCTGAACCGCCATAATCAACAGCAGCAATGCCGCCACCAGCAAAACGCCCGTGACGTCACTCGTCGCGTCAATGGCATGGGGACGGCGATAGTACAGAATGGGACGCACAAAAAGCCAATCACGCTCGCGCCGATGACAAGGCTCTCATAAATAACGACCTCGTTCGGAGACACGAACTCGGCCATGCGCACATCAAAAAGATACTCGCACGCCAAAAACGTGAAGAAGAACAGCGCCAGGCATATAATCTCCCGAATGCCCCGACGCAAATATGCGGTTGTGTCTCCCATGCCCCTCATAGTTAACCCCCAGCCGCTCAATTGTCTGGAAATCTATTTTAATAAAGAACCAGTCTCAATATCGAAGCCAGGCTTGAAATGCTGCAAATTTGACCCCAGCCGTTCACGTCACACCGCGGTTTTGAGCCTCATGGACCAGAAGGGGCACGCGCGGCCTCTAGCTCGGCAAGGAGTGTCTCCAACTGCCACTCATTTAAGTACGTCCCCAATGAGTGGCCGAAGAGTGTCCCCGGCGTCCAATCAAAAAATGGGCCATGTGTCCCAGTTGTGGAGACTCCTTGAGCCGTCTGGGTATCGC
>CATYIV010000057.1 GCA_958407465.1 uncultured Collinsella sp.
AAACCTTATATCCGGCCCCTCCGTCCGGGGACCGCGCCGTACCAGCTACAGCGTCATGTTCGGATCGGCGTCGACGTCGAACGGCGAGATTTCACCTCGGTCGAATTTACGGCGGGCGACCTCCGCGATCATGGCTGCGTTATCGGTACAGGCAGACAAGGGCGGCACCGTTACGCGAATCCCCTGACGTCCAAGCTTCTTGATCATCATCTCGCGCAGATGCGGGTTGGCCGAGACGCCGCCGCCGATGCAGTATTCCTTACATCCGGTAGCGTGCAATGCGTTTTTGGCCTTCTTGTACTGCACGTCAAAGACAGCCGCCTCAAACGAAGCCGCCAGATCGGGCAGGTGAATCGTGCGCCCGGCTTTGGTCTCTTGCTCGATGTAGAGCGTCACCGCCGTCTTGAGGCCCGAAAGCGAGAAGCGATAGTCTCCCCTGCTGTTAAGCGCACGGGGGAAATCGATCGCCTTGGGGTTGCCCGTCTCGGCCAGCTTGGAAATGATGGGGCCACCGGGATAGCCCAGACCCAACGCCTTGGCTACCTTGTCGAAGGCCTCGCCCACAGCGTCGTCGAGCGTCTCACCGAGCACCTCGTAGTCGCCCCACGCCTTCACGTGCACGAGCATGGTGTGCCCACCCGAGACAAGCGTGAAGATAAACGGCGGTTTGAGGTCGGGTTGCGCCAGCAGGTTGGCAAACAGATGCCCCTCCAGATGGTTGACGCATACGAGCGGCTTACCGGCAGCGTAGGCAAAGCCTTTGGCAAAGGCAACGCCCACCACGAGGGCGCCCACCAGGCCCGGACCCTGTGTCACGCCCACGGCGGCAAGCTCGCTGGGAGCAATGGCTCCACCCTCAAGACCAAGCGATGCTGCGGCATCCTCGAGCGCCGCATCCACGACACTCACAATCACCTCAACGTGTTTGCGCGAGGCGATCTCGGGCACCACGCCGCCAAAGCGGGCATGAAAATCAATCTGTGTCGACACCTGGTTGGCCAGCATATTGCCATCCGCATCGATAATCGCCACGGCCGTCTCGTCGCAGGAACTCTCGATAGCGAGCACCAGGCGGCGGCGCTCAATTTCGGCGCGCTCCCCCTCGGAGCGCCCAGGCGCAGGCAGCGGCCATACGCGTTGCTCGGCTGCCGTCGGCTCGGGCGAGGCGTTATCGACCGGAAGTACGAGGGGAAGTGGGGCCGTCATGACGATGGCGTCTTTGCCGACACCGTAGTAGCCACGACGACGACCCACCTCGGTAAAGCCCAGAGCGGCATAGAGCGCAATCGCGCCCTCGTTGCCGTCCTCGACCTCGAGCGAAGCCGTGGTGCAGCCGAGCATCTGGGCATCATAGCTCACATGCGACAGCAGCTTGCGGGCAATGCCCTCACGGCGATGTGCCGAGTCGACGGCGACATCCAGAATCTGCACATCACCGTCCACGACCATACCGCCGGCAAGGCCCAGCAGCTTGCCGTCGTCGTGTGCCACCCACCAACTGCGCGGCGCAGCGACGTCCTCGCCCAGTTCGGACAGGAACATGCCCGGCGTCCACGCCTCGTGTCCGGCACCTTCAAAGCAGGCAGCCTCTAGCGCGCTCGCGCCCTCGGCATCCGCCGCGCCCATGGGACGGAACTGCAGATGACGACCGGCGAGCTCATCGGCAACGCCCGTAATTTCGCTCTGCGCACTCTCGGCAAGACCAAGACGCTTGCGCTCGTTTTCCTCGGCATCCGAAAGGCGCGTGTAAATCGGCAGGACGCGAGCCGGATCGCCGTCACCCGCAGCGTGCACGAGCAGCAAGCCCTCGCCCGAAGGCCACCACAGGTCGCGCTCCACGCAGCGGGCGGTCTCGTCCTCACCCAGCAGCTTGCCATAGCGCACGAGACCGTCACCGGTCAGCTGAACCTGGTCCCAGTCCGCTGCTCGGCGCCACTCATCGAGCGCCACGGCGGCCTTGACCACGTGTTCGCGCTCAAATTGACGCTCGGGACCCTCATCGCCCAGCATATATAGTGCCGGATATACCTCACCGCGCATGGCATCGGCCAAGATACCAAGCTTGCCGCGCACGCCAGCCTTCCACGCCGTCCAAGCGCAAGCGTCGAGCGTCGACACGCCCAGCAGTGGAACATTGGCACCGCGCGCGAGGCCCTTGGCAGTGGAGATGCCGATGCGCACACCCGTAAACGACCCCGGGCCGCGGCCGACCACGTAGTAACCAACATCGCTGCGATCCAGACCGGCTTGAGCCAGCACGCCATCAACGGTATTCACGAGCTCAACGTTGGCGTGACGGCGACACATGTGGTCGCCACTCACGAGCTTCGTCTCGCCCGTCTGCCCATCAATCCAGCTTGCCGCGCAGGCAAGCATGTCGGTCGAGGTATCGAGCGCCACCACCAGCGCGTTGTCGTTATGCAAGCTCATCTTGTACAGCCTTATCAATCAAATGGGAAAGCTCCATTGCGCGGTCACCGTGTGCCTCGAGCGTTATCGTTCGCACATCGCTGTCGCCCTCATCACGCTTGAGCGTCACCGAAAGATACTCATCCGTCAGCTCGTCCTGGAATTGTTCGCCCCATTCCAGCAAGCAAGCACCCTCATAGCCCAGCACATCGAAAATGCCCGTATCCTCGAGCTCGTAGGCATGCTCCAGGCGGTATAGATCAAAGTGAAACAGCGGAATACGGCCTTGATCGTGAACGGCCATGAGCGCAAACGTAGGGCTCGTAACCATATGCTCATCGCCCAGCCCGCGCGAGACGCCCTTGGTAAAGTGAGTTTTGCCCACTCCCAGGCCACCGGTCAGGATGAGCACATCGCCGTCCTCAAGGCACGGTGCAATTAGCTCGCCAAAGTACTCCGTATCGGCAGCGCAAGTCGTTTTGTAAGTACCTACCCCCAGGCGCTCCAGGGACATATATGCTCCTTATTATTCCGAGGCGTCCTCTGGTGCGGGATGTCGCTCCAGATAGTCGCCCAGCATCTTAAAGTCTTCCTCCAGCAGCTCCTGCCACGCCGGATTGCGCAGCGCTGCTGCCGGATGGAACGTGGGCATTACTACAAAATGCCCCATCTGGTGGAACCTGCCGCGCAGCTTAGTAATGCCAATCTCGGTCTTAAGCACAAAGTGCGTCGCGGGGTTGCCGAGCGTCACGATAATATCGGGCCAGATGCTTCGAATCTGCTCACGCAAAAACGGCGAGCAAGCCAGCACTTCCTCGGGACGCGGATTGCGGTTTCCCGGCGGGCGGCACTTAAGCACGTTGGCAATGTAGACGTCTTCGCGTTTGAGGCCCGCCAGCGACAAAATGCCGTTGAGGTCCTCGCCTGCCGCCCCCACAAAGGGCTCGCCCTGCAAATCCTCATTGCGGCCCGGCGCCTCACCAATAAACATCACGCGAGCGCGGGGGTTTCCCACGCCAAACACGATATTGTGACGCGACTGGTAGAGCTGGCAGAGGTGACAATCGCCCAGAACGGCCTCAATTTCCTCGAGTGCGACCTCACGTGGTGCCTGATGGGTATGGCCGGGGATGTGCATGACGCCCATAGCGGCTCCTACACGTAGACCTTGTCGAGACGCATGCCAAAGCCGCAGGCGACCTCGTAGTTAATCGTTCCGCGCAGTCGGGCCATCTCGTCCATAGTGATCTCGGCATCGCCATCGCGGCCGACAATGATCATCTCGTCACCATACTCGGCCTCGGGAATCTCGTGTGCCGGGTTGGACTGAATGGCGACCATAAACTGGTCCATGCAGATATTGCCAACCTGATGCACACGCTCGCCGCGATACAGCACATCCATACGATTGGAAAGCGTACGCGATAGGCCATCGGCATAACCGATCGGCAGCGTGCAGATCTGAACGCGCGTACGCGGTACGCGGTAGGTAAAACCGTAGCCCACGCCCTCACCCATCGCAGGGTGTGCCACGCGCGTCACACGCGCATGGACGCTCATAACGGGATCAAGCTGCATCACGCGGCCACTCAGCTCGCACGGCTGCATGCCATACAAGCCAACGCCGGCGCGGATCATATCAAAATGCATCGAGGGGTCGAGCATCGAGGACGGCGTGTTGGCGCAGTGCACGATACCGCACTCAAAACCCGCATCCTTAATGGCCTGAACGGCCTCGGTAAAGCGCTGACACTGCAGCTTGTAGTCCCAGCCCGAAGGTTCATCGGCCGTGGCGAAGTGCGTAAATACGCCGTCGCACTGAATACCGCGATGGAAATTTATACCGCGGACAAAGTCGAGCACCTGCGTGTAGTGAACGCCGATACGATTCATGCCCGTCTCGATGGCGAGATGATACTTGCCCACTTTGCCCGCCGCGACGGCACATTCGCCATACGCAAGAGCAAAGTCAGACGTATAGACCGAAGGCATGATATCAAACTCGAGCAACGTCGGAATGGCCTCGATAGGCGGCTCGCTTAGGATGAGGATGGGTTTCGTAATCCCGCCCTGTCGGAGCTCAACGCCCTCGTTAACCGTCGCCACGGCAAACATGTCGGCACCGGCCGAATACATGATCTTGGCGCACTCAACAGCTCCATGGCCATAAGCATCGGCCTTGACCACGCAGCACAGGCGCTGACGTGGATTCAGCAAGTTCTTATAGGCCCTCGTGTTGCGACGGAGCGCCCCGCGGTCGATCTCGACCCAGGACCAGCGCGTCAAATCGGCTTTATTCATGATTAGTCATCCGACCCTTCGTCCATGATTCCCAGATCTTCGAGCGCATCCTTTGCCGCCAGTTCCATGGCCGGACCGATCAAGTCGATAAGATCGGTCGCGATAACGCTCTTCTCACCATACTCCGTCGCCGCGGCAAAACCGGCGTAGCTGTGAAGTGCGACGGCGTACGAATACAGCAACTCCCAACGATCCATCTCGTCGCGCATGGTGGCAAGCGTGCCGGCCAAAATACCCGCGAGAACATCACCCGAACCGGCAGTTGCCAGAGAAGCCGGACCCGAAAGTGGCAGCAGCACACGCTCAACGCCACAGATAGCCGTCGTCGGCCCCTTGGCAATGACCACCAGATTGTCGGAGCCTGCAGCCCAGACAACCTTCTGCGCGGCTGCAATCGCGGTACCAAGGTCGTTCACCTCGTCACCGGCAACCAGACGCGAAAGCTCACGATAGTGCGGCGTCATAACCAACGGCTGCTCGCGACGATACATCTCGGGGTTACTATCAATACCGTCAATGGCAATCTTAGCAAGGCAGTTGAGTGCATCGGCATCCAAAATAAGCGGTACATCAAGCTCGAGCAAGCCCGAAACCACCTGCATAGCGCCGGCAGACGTCGTCATACCGGGACCGCACAGTACGCAGCTGTACTTCTTTGCAATCTCGCACACCGTCATGCGCGCAGCGGCGCCAAAGGAGCCGCGGGAATCAGACGGAATAGCAAAGACGGGAATCGAAGGAAGTGCCATGCGAATAAGATTAGCGCAGGCGTCAGGAGCCGCGACTGCCACGTAACCAGCACCCGCGCGAGCTGCAGACTTGGCCGCCATAATGGCAGCACCAGGATATTGCGCAGATCCGGCGACAATAAGCACAGAGCCACGGGAATACTTATCGATATTCGTAGGAAGTGGAGCAAAGAAATCAACTAAGTCACCGGGCTCGACAATCTCGGCGGCGTGGTCGACATCATCGATGACCTCGTCAAGACGGTCGTAAAGATTGCCGCAGATCAAATCGCCAGCATACTCAGGGCCATCGGCGCTATACAAACCAATCTTGGGCGCAATCATCGTCACCGTATGTTCGGCACGAATGCAGTCGTCATCAACAACGCCCGTCTCGGCATTCAGGCCCGAGGGGACATCAATGGATACGACACAATCGGCGCATTCATTGACCGTAGGAATCCAGATGGAGAACGGCGCACGCAGATTCCCGTGAAAACCGGTACCAAAAATGGCATCGACAACAACATCGGCCTTATCGATCAAAACCTCGAGTTCGTCACGCGAAGGGCCGACGCAAACGTGCACATCGCGGCCGGCAGTACGACGAGCAACATGACGTGCCAGAGCAGCAGGAATCTCATCCGGTTCAACCGGAGAAACGATATCCACGTCCACACCCTTATGGCTCAGGATATCGGCGGCAACCCAACCGTCGCCGCCATTATTACCAAAACCGACCAGAAAGAGAACCCGATCGGGATTGAGCTTCAAGACCTCGTTGGCGGCAAACTCACCCGCTAGCTCCATAAGCTCGGCCTTCGAAGTCCCTTCGCGTTCGATGATATCCTCGAGACGAACGACTTCTTCGGTACTCAAAACCGGTTTCATCTATGCTCCTAGCGTATCTTGCGAAGCATCGCCCAGGTGCTCCGTCAATGCTGAATTCTGCAGCTGCTCAAGCTCATCTAAAACAGAGCGAGCCTCTTTAAATGTCTGCGCAACGCGTTTCTTAGTGCTCACCTTTTCATCTTTTGGCTTAGGCCGAGCATCTTCGGTAATCGCGATGGCATTCGCAACGGCTAAGTCTCCTGTAAGGGTAATGGAAAGAGCGACCTCAACAACACCCAGCTCATGAGCGATCTCGAGTGCACGGCCCGAAAGCAGCGCCTTCGGTTTGCCGAGTTTATCACGCGTTACCGAAACATCCTTGCGACCCACGCCTTGACTAAAACCCGTGCCGAGAGCTTTAAGCACCGCCTCGCGCGAAGCAAAGCGGCTCGCATAGTGAGCAGCGGGACGCGATGATGCATCGCAATACGCACGCTCTTCTTCGGTAAACACACGCCGAGCAAACGACGGCGTCTTTTCAAGAATTGATTTCATACGGGAAATCTCGACGATATCAACGCCGATACCAGCTTCAGCCATGTTCACCTCCATATCGCACAGACTAAGTTATTGTAGCCCGTTCACAGAAGATGCGACAAACGAGGGTTATAAAACACAGCTACTATGTGAGACAAAAGCCCGTAAACGCAAAAAAGGGGGAGGCCGCGAGGCCTTCCCCTTCTTCAGTTTCGCTGACGGCTCGGTGCCGTCCACCGGTCAGCGGCGCCCTGGCCTCCCACGGGCTGACC
>CATYIV010000058.1 GCA_958407465.1 uncultured Collinsella sp.
GCGAGGCTTTTTGCCCCCTGCGGAAAGATTGGGGAACTAAGCCCTCGTCCCTCCCAGGTTGACCTACTCGAGGTCGTCGCCCTTGTGGCGTTGGGGCTGAAGGGGTGGGGCGCGAGGGGCGCTTTGCTGATGGGGGATTAGTATGCCCGGGCTTGGTTGGGGAATGCCTGGTCTAGTGAGGCTTGGAGTTTTTCGAAGGATGTCTGCAGGTTGAGGTGTTGGTCTGCAGAGCGTTTGGCTTTTGTGGTGGGGGAGTCGAGGAGGCTGTCTCTCTGTGTCGGGGGGAAGGAGAAAAGGTTTGCATGATTTAGGGATGGCTGCTGTGCTGCGTCATTGGAAGAATGCATGCTTATGCGGCCTCCTCGATGTCCACCAAAAGGTTGCGCACGGGGTGTGCTGCTAGGTCCCGTGCGCTGGCAGTATTATGCCGCGGCTGCTGCAAAGAAGCGCTAAAGAAAGGCTTAACCTGGTTTGGTGTTACGATGAAACTGCAGGTCAGAGGTATCGAGTAACACTCTTGAAAGGTTTTGAGCTTAAGGGCTTTCTAAGGTTTGTGGCGCGGATGTGGCTTGCCTGTGTGGGGCGTGTGGACGGCTCGTTCCTAGCGCTGCGGTGCGGCGGCGCGTACTTGTTCGATGACCTTTTCCATCGTGGCGTCGATGTGGTCTTTTTTGAGCTCGCATTCCCAGATGGTTATGGGCGTCCAGCCCATTTGAGCGAGTGCTGCCACGGCAGCGCGGTCGCGCTCGACGTTGCGACGGAACTTTGCCTCCCAAAACTCAACATTGCGCTTGGGCTGGCTGGGGTTGCACTTGGGGCAGCGGTGCCAAAAGCAGCCGTTGACGAAGATGGCGATCTTGCGCCCAGGAAAGGCGATGTCGGGCTTGCCGGGAACCTTCCATTCCAGGCGATAGCCGGTGAGGCCCGCTGCGCGCAGGCGCTGGCGAACGAGCAGCTCTGGCTTGGTATTGGCGCGCTTGTTGCCCTTCATGGACTTTTTGATGGCGGCGCGACGGCGGACCAGTTCGCGCTCGTCAGCGGAGAGGTCCGAGGTATCGATGCCGTCGAGCAGACCGGGTTTGGGACGCTTCTTGCTGCGGCGCTTAGGTGCGCGCTTGGGCCTGGAAGCGGGTTTGTCGGTCGTGGTGGCCTCGGCGTCGTTGGCAGTGCCGTTGGCCTCAAGCCGATCTTCCTTCAACTCAATCAGAGCATCAATAAGCCCCTTGTCGGCGGGCATCCACTCAACGGCGGCAAGCGAGGTGCGTGGAATCCAACGGATATCGAGTTGGCGGTCGTGCTTCTGCGGCTCATCGGATTCATCGGCGAGCGAGCAGTAGTAGCACTCCATGGAGAGATGGAAATCGGGGTAGTCGTACTCAACGGTGTAAAAATCGCGCAGGTTGGTGACTTTGACCCGCAGCTCTTCCATGAGCTCGCGGCGTACAGCGTCCTCGGGCGTCTCGCCGCGCATGAGCTTGCCACCGGGGAACTCCCAAAGTCCCTGCATGTCGCCATAGCCGCGCTGCACGGCAAGCAGCTCATCGGATCCTTCCTTGCGAATGATCCCAGCGGCAACATGAACAGTCTTCAACAGGAGTCCTCCCTCAACATCAACAAGTGGCAGGGTAGTCTTTTTGGGACGGGGCTTTTTTAGCTGCCCTATGTCAAATGCGGCCTCATGCTTCGAAGGCTTCGGATGGGGTAGCTAAAAAAGCCCCGTCCCAAAAAGACTACCCGTACCTTACACAACGGTAAGGCAAGCGTAAGCTATATCGATGGTAGCTGACTCGTCTTCTTGCGACTATAGATGCCGTAGACTAATCGCAAGAAAGGACTCGGTATGCAAACCACGCACATGGCGACCCCAGTACTGGAGGTCGCGCATCTCGAAAAGGTATATGGAGCGCTGGGCAACGTGACCCGCGCGCTCAACGATGTCAGCTTTACCGTCAACCGCGGTGAGTTCGTGGGCATCATGGGCGCTTCGGGCTCGGGCAAGTCGACCCTGCTCAACTGCGTGTCGACCATCGATAGCGCCACGAGCGGCACCATTCGCATCAACGGGCAGGACGTGACGCGCATGAAGCAGGCTAAGCTTTCGCAGTTCCGCCGCGAGGAGCTCGGCTTTATCTTCCAGGACTCCAACCTGCTCGATACGCTCACGGCACGCGAGAACATCGCCCTGCCGCTCACCATCGCCCGCACAAACTCGGCAGAGATCTCGACCCGCGTGCAGGATGTGGCAGCGCGCCTGTCCATCAGTCAGGTGCTCGACAAGTATCCCTACCAGATGTCCGGCGGGCAGCAGCAGCGCGTTGCCGCGGCTCGCGCACTCGTCACCGACCCCACCATGATCATGGCCGACGAGCCCACCGGTGCCCTCGATTCCAAGAGTGCCCGCCTGCTGCTCGAGAGCCTGGAGGCCCTCAATCGCCGCCTGCGCGCCACCGTGCTCATGGTCACGCACGACAGCTTTGCCGCCAGCTACACGAGCCGTGTGCTGTTTATTCGCGACGGCAAGATCTTCACCGAGCTGCGCCGCGGCGACATCGACCGCCGAGAGTTCTTCGACCGCATTATGGAGGTCGTTGCCATGATGGGCGGTGAGGGCTCCGATGCTCTGTAAACTCGCTTGGGGCAATGTCCGCCGCGCCGGCCGCGACTACCTCGTCTACCTTTTGACGCTCACCCTGGGCGTCACGGTCTTCTATGCCTTTAACACCATCTCGATGCAGGTCGACATCGCCGGAATCGATGAAAAGGGCTTAGCGCAGGTAATGGGCAGCATGCTCGGCGACCTGACGTACTTTTTGGCCGGTGTCATGGCCTTTTTGATGGTGTATGCCAATAACTTCATCATGAAACGCCGCAAGAAGGAGTTTGGCCTGTACCAGGTGCTCGGCATGGGGTGCGGGCGCGTCGCCACGATCATGGCGCTCGAGACGGTGATTGTCTCGGTGGTGGCCTTTGTCGCCGGCATTGTGCTGGGTGTGGGACTCTCCCAGCTCATGACGTTCTTTACGGCCTCGCTCTTTAAGACACAGATTGCCAATTTCCACTTCTTTTTCTCGGTGCATGCGTTCAATCTGACCCTTGCCTGCATGCTCGTAATGTTTGTGCTCACGCTACTGCTGAACCTTCGCGCCGTGCGTCGTACCAAACTCATCGAGCTTATGGGTGCCGAGCGTCGCAACGAGAGCATCAAGACACGCAACCCCTGGATCGCGATTGCCATCTTTGCTGTGGGCGTGGTGCTTGTGGGCGTGGCCTATTACCGTCTGCTCCGTGATGGGTTCCCGCTAACCGCGACGGACAGCAAGCTGCAAGAGGCCATGAACCAGTTTGGTATTACGACCGCTATGGTTACCGTGGGCACCTTTGCCCTGTTCTGGGGACTCTCGGGCATGCTCATCAAGCTGCTGCAGAGCCTGCGCAGCGTGTATTGGCGCGGCCTCAATATGTTTACCGTGCGCCAGCTTGCGGCCAAGGTTAATACGGTGTGCTTTTCGATGGGCGTCATCGCAATGCTCCTGTTTTTGGCCATCACCTCGGTGACGTGCGGTATGTCGATTGCCAACGTGATGAACGAAAACCTGGAGCGCTATAACCCTGTAGACGTGTCTCAGACGTATGTCTATTACACGCCCGATACGTTCGACTACTACAAAGAGTACGTCAATCCGTCTGATGAAGCCGATCGTATGGTGCTGGCCGATACAACGGTCGATTTGTACCCCGCATGGCACGGTAAGGGCAAGTCGGCGGGCAACAACGACGAGACCGGCAAGAAGGTCAATATCGCCGATGTTGCCGGTGAGCATGTGCAGATCGATTCGTATCTGAGTTACCCGCTTGGCGGCTCGGATCCTTCGGTGACTCCAAGTGAAATGTGCAAGACCATGGGCGAAAAGCTTCCCAAGGCATTCGGGGGTAGCAATGCCGATGCGATGGGTCTGTTTGTGACGCCGGCGAGCCAGTACAACAAACTGCGCCAGATGATGGGCGAGGAGCCGGTGAGCATTGGCCGCGACCAGTATCTGCTCACGTGTGATATGGGCGGCGAGCTGGTCGAGCTGTACACCAAGTATATGGCTGGCGGCCATGCCCTTACCTTGGGCGGGCATACGCTCAAGCCCGCAACCGATAAGTCGGACGAAGATACGGCGGCCATCGCCAACTCGGCGATGGGCAGTAATCCGGGTACCGTCGTCGTTGCCGACGAACTGTTGTCCCAACTTAATCTGCAGCCGTATTCCAGTAGCCTGCTCGTTAACTACAAACAGGGGATGGATACGACCGAGGCAGACGAGAGCATTAAATACACTTTGCTCGACAATCTGCTCGTTGACGGCAAAGAGCCGGGGGTGTGGGGAACCTTCATCACACGCTCCGAGATGTACACGCAAGCAGCGCAAATGAACGGTCTTATTAGCTACCTAGCCATCTACATCGGCTTTGTATTGGTCGTTGCATGCGCGGCGATACTGTCGATCCAGCAGCTCTCCAATGTGGCCGACGGCAGCCGCAGCTATCGTGTGCTGGCACAGATCGGCTGCGACGACCGCCAGATCCGCCATTCGGTGATGGCGCAGCAAGCGGTATTCTTCCTGTTCCCGCTGGCAGTGGGCCTGGCGCACTCCTTTGTGGCACTTAAGGTGATCATCGAGCTGGTGAGCATATTCGGAAATATGAGCATCGGCGGCACCGTGGGCCTCACCTGTGCAATCTTCCTGGCAGCCTACGGCGGCTACTTCTTGGTGACCTACCTCATGAGCGCCGGCATGGTGCAAGCTGCCATCGCCACCCGCTACAGCGAGTAACAAGCGGGCAAAACCGTCGCAAAATTAGAGGCGTATGACCGCCGCGAAGGGACCAGGGGCCCTTTCGCGGCGGTTTTTGCCAATCTGGTGCGTCTCAGATACAAGTGAGTAGACTTTTTTGAACCTGCCGAGCACATCGCGACAAATGATCTATAAAACTGCAGGTCAGAGCTGTGGCGTTTTGGGGCGTGCTTGGCCTCCTGCAAAAAGCCTACTCACTTGGTTTTTCTGCTAGAAGACCGCCACGAGGGAAGGCAACTCCCTTACGTCGGTTTGGACGTTTGCCCAGATAAAACCTGCCAAAATAAACCTGTCCCTTTTTGGCAGGTGGTTTCAACTGAACGGCGGGCGGTGCGGCTTGTAGTCATTGGGGACGTTCTTAAACGACTAGTCAAACAAGAACGTCCCCAATGACTACCCCTGAGCCGCCATAGCCACCCGCTACAGTGAGTAACTCACCCAGTTTGGAATTATCGTAGGTTGAGCATAAGTCAGACACTATGACCCAATCCAGGGGCACGGAAACGACAGGAGCCCCCGCTCGTGACCGCGGGTCGGGGCTGCGACAATGTTGTTGAAGTGCCAGAGGCGCAGCCGCGCCGCAACGAGGTTGGGAGGCTCCCGTGCCTAGATATTCTACCGCCTTCGGAATGGACGTACACCTCAGGTCCACCACCGTCTGCGCGCTCGACGCGGAGACGGGCGAGGCCGTGACGAGGAGGTTCCGCGGCAACCCCTGGGGCGAGGTCGCGGAGTGGATGTCGGGCTTCCCCGGCCCGTCGCTCGCCGCCTACGAGAGCGGCTACCTCGGCTTCGCCCCGCAGAGGGAGCTCTCCGGGCTCGGCGTCGACTGCGTCGTCGCGGCCGTCTCCAAGGTCCCGAGGTCGGCGGCAGACCTCTCGTCCAAGAACGACCGCAACGACGCGGCCAGGATGGCCAAGGCGATACTGTCGCACGACGTCACCCCGGTATGGGTGCCGTCCCCCGAGATCGAGGGGCTCAGGGACCTCGCCGGGGCCCACGACGCGGCGACCGCGAGGCTCGCGGCGGCGAAGCAGCGGCTCCTGGCGTTCCTGGCCCGCCGTGGCTACGCCTACGGCGGCACGACGCCGGCCGGAAACCCCCGGAGGTACTGGACGTACGGCTTCCTCAGGTGGCTCGACAAGGTTCGGCCCGCCGACGACGGCGGCATCCGGGCGCTTGCGGCGCTGAGGAACGAGGTCGAGGCCGCGGCGGAGGCCCGGGCGGACCTGCTCTCCGAGTACAGGGCCGCCGTGGATGCCAGCCCGATCGCCGCGGAGGTGGCCGCCCCTCCAGTCGATCAAGGGCTGCGCCTTCGCGCTGGCCGCAGCCTTCGCGTCCGAGGTCGGCGACTTCACGAGGTTCCGCTCCGGCAGGCAGGTGACGGCCTACTTCGGCCTCGCCCCGAAGCA
>CATYIV010000059.1 GCA_958407465.1 uncultured Collinsella sp.
GATTTGGGGGCAAAGCCCCTGGCCTCCCCGGCGGGTATGCGGGACGGCGACTACAGGTATTCGATCTGGGCGCCTTCCGTGTCGCACGTGAGGATATGCGTCTCACACTTGGGGAACTGCTCGCGCAGTTTGACCTGCAGGAATTTTGCCACGATGGTGTCGTCGGTCACAGCCATAAGGGTCGAGCCCGAACCGCTGATCCAGATGGTCTTGGCGCCGCCGTTAAGGCAGGTGTCGCGCACGGCGTTGTAGTCGGGAATCAGACGGCGACGATAGGGTTCCTGGATGCGGTCGTCATTGGCGGCGGCAATCAGGTCGAGGTCACCAGTCTCCAAGCCGCGCGTCATACCGGCGATACGGCCCATCTGCCACACGGCGGTGGAGAGCGGAATCTCCTGCGGCACGACCTTGCGCGCCTCGCTCGTGTGTACCTCGTAGGGTGGAATCACGGTAATAAAACGCAGGCGATCGCTCACCTCGTAGCGCAGGCACTGGGGGAGCGAATCGGTCGGCGTAAAGGAGCAGACGGCGCCGCCCAGGATGGCGGGGGCGACGTTATCGGGATGGCCCTCGACTTCGGTGGCAATGCGAACAAGCTCGGCGCGGTCGACGGTGTGGCCTGTCAGTGCGGCGGCGGCCATAATGCCGGCGACGACGCAGGTGGAGCTGGAGCCTAGGCCGCGGGCGACGGGCACATCGGTTTGAATGTCGATGGCAACGGGAAAAGCCGGCTCGCCCCATGCGGCCAGTGCATCGACAAAGCTGACGTAGACCAGGTTGTCCTCGTTTTGGAACTCTTCGGGGCAGCCCGTGATGGCGAGTTTATCGGCGCGCTCAAAGGTAAAGTGCGAGTAGAGGCTGACGGCCATGCCGAGGGTGTCGTAGCCGATGCCTAGGTTTGCGCTTGTTGCTGGGACGGTGATCTTGATCATGGGAATCTCCTGGGCGGTCTGCCTGTTTAGTTCGCTGCTCGGGCAGTCCTGGCTCGCTCGGAAAGCACATTAAGTGCTTTCCGGCTCGTGCGGAACTCGCGACGAACTAAACAGGCAGACCTGCATGTCAGTTCGTCATCATCCCGGTGGGTATCTGATGAAAGAAAGTGCGCCGGCTTTCGCCGGCGCCTTATAAGGGGTTTTAGTTGGAAACCATCTTTTTTGCCGCAGACTCGACGTAGCTCGCCATCTCATCGACGTCGCAGACGTCTTCGAAGCGGACGGGCTTGGACTCGAGCTCAGCGAGCTGTGCCGGGGCGACCGTATCGGTGGCCTGCTCGAGCACGCGCATGGCCTCAAAGTCGTTCTCGGGCACGTCGAGGCCCAGGGCGTCGCAGCAGGCGCGCGGGAACTTGTAGGGGCTGGCGGTCGAAAGCAGCACACGGGCCTTGGCGCCCTCGGCGGGGGCGACCTTGTCAAAGACGTGATAGCCGCAAGCGGTGTGCGGGTCGATCACGTAGCCGTTCGCGTCCCAGCAGCTCTTGATGGCAGCGCGGACCTCGTCTTCGCTTGCCCAACCGCAGCCAAAGACGCTCTGAATCTTTGCCAGCAGGTCGGCGGGAACCTCGTAGCGACCAGTTTGTGCCAGCTGCTCCATAAGGCCGGCAACAAGCTCGCAGTCGCCATCGGACAGGAAGTACAGCATGCGCTCCAGGTTGGAGCTGATGAGGATGTCCATCGACGGCGAGATGGTTGTGAAGAACGGACGGTTGCGGTCGTAGACGCCGGTGGTCAGGAAGTCAGCCAGCACGTTGTTCTTGTCGCTTGCGACGATGAGCTTGGCGACGGGCAGGCCCATGCGCTTGGCATAGTAGCCGGCCAGGATATCGCCAAAGTTGCCGGTCGGTACGCAGAACTCCACGGCGTCGCCGGCCTCGATAGCGCCTGCGCGCAGCAGCTGCGCATAGGCGGCAAAGTAGTAGACGACCTGCGGTACCAGACGGCCGACGTTGATGGAGTTGGCGCTCGAAAGCACCGTGCCGGCGGCCTCTAGACGTTCGGCAAGCTCCTTATCGGCAAAGATGCGCTTGACGGCACTCTGGGCATCGTCGAAGTTGCCGCGGATGCCGCAGACGGCGACGTTATCGCCCTCCTGAGTGGACATCTGCAGATTTTGCACGCGGCTGACTTTGCCCTCGGGATAAAAGACGGTGATGCCCGTGCCCGGGGCGTCGGCAAAGCCGGCGAGTGCTGCCTTGCCTGTGTCGCCCGATGTGGCGGTGACGATCATGATGCGCTCGGCGCCACCGTCCTTGGCGGAGGTGCGGGCCATCAGGCGGGGGAGCATCTGCAGGGCGACGTCCTTGAAGGCGCTCGTGGGGCCGCCAAAGAGCTCCATCACATAGGTCTGAGGGGCGTCAGCGCCCGGCGCAGCGTCGAGTTTGACGAGCGGTGTAACCTCTTCATTCGCAAACGTACCGCGGTAAGCCTCATTCACACAGGCTGAAATTTCTTCGTCCGTGTAATCGTTCAGTAACATTCCCAACACATTTTGAGCGATTTCAAAGTACGATTTATGTGCAAGCGAGCTGATATCGACCTGCTGGGTGCCAAGCTCGTCCGAGACAAACAAACCCCCGTCGGGAGCTATGCCGGTGCGGATTGCCACCTTACTTGAGCATGATAAAGTGCGTCCTCGTGTACTATGATAAGTTCCCATATAACAGTGCTCCTCGGATACCTTGGTCCCAATCGGTGAACCCATGGTATCAGAGCACGCAAAACAGGTTTGCAGAGGCTTTTAGAAAGGTAACCTCCACGCCATGATAAAAATTGCCAAATTTGGCGGCTCGTCGGTCGCCGACGCCGAACACTTCAAGAAGATCAAGGCCATCGTCGATGCCGATCCGGCCCGCCGTTTTGTGGTGGTTTCCGCCTGCGGTCGCCGCTTTAAGGGCGACACCAAGGTGACCGACCTGCTCTACCTGGTTAACGCTCACGTTAAGTATCATGTGTCGTGTGAGGAGCTGCTCGAGGACATTGGCCAGCGCTACTTTGATATTGCTGACGAGCTGGAGCTCACCTATCCCATCCGCGAAGAGTTTGCGGCCTTTGCCGAGCGTGCTCGCTCCGGTGGCTACTCTACTGAGGAGCTCGTAAGCCGCGGCGAGTACTTCACCGCTCGCCTGATGGCCGAGTACCTGGGTCTGCCGTTCCTGGACGCCGCGACGGTTGTGGCGTTCCATCACGACGGTACGCTCAGCATGAACCGCACCTCCGAGCTGGTGCAGGAGTACGGCCAGCAGGGCGGCTTTGTTATGCCCGGTTTCTACGGCGCGACGCGTGAGGGCCAGATCAAGCTGCTTGATCGTGGCGGTGGCGATATTTCGGGCTCGATTCTGGCCAAGTGCCTTGGCGCCGATCTGTACGAGAACTGGACCGACGTTTCGGGCTTCTATTCTGCCGATCCGCGTATTGTTCCCGAGGCTCAGCCCATTGCGCGCGTTACCTACGAGGAGCTGCGCGAGCTTTCGTACATGGGCGCAAGCGTCCTACACGAGGAGGCCGTGTTCCCCGTGCGCGAGGCAGGCATTCCGCTGGTCATCAAGAACACCAATGCGCCGCAGGACCCCGGCACCATCATTAGCGAGACGGCTGACGAGGGCGAGGCGGAGCCCATCATTACCGGCGTGACCGGCAAACGCGGCTTTGTCGCCATCAATGTGGCCCGCGACCGCACCAAGCCCCGTGTCGGCTTTATGCGCCGCGCGCTTTCGGTCTTCGAGCGCTATGACGTTTCCGTTGAGCACATGCCCACCGGTGTCGACCGCTTTGGCGCCGTGGTGCAGGAGCAGGACGTTCACGATTCGCTGTACTCGCTTGTGAGCGACATTCAGCAGGAGGTCGAGCCGCTCGAGATCGAGGTTGTCGAGGGCTTGGCGCTCATCGCTACCGTCGGTCGTAACCTGCGCGGCCGCGCGGGTATCTCGGGCCACCTGTTTGGCATGCTTGGCCAGGCCGGCGTGAGCGTGCGCATGATTTCGCAGAGCTGCGACGAGATCAACATCATTATCGGTGTTGAGGAGAAAGACTTCGACCTGGCGATTCAGACCATTTACCGTGCCTTCTCCGACGAGAACGGCATTGTGAAGGTCTCCGACTTGGAGGCTCCCACGCCGGTCGATCCCACCCTGGCTGCGCTCAAAAAGTAGCGACTGCTCGGTAGATTTTTTGGATCATGTCTCATAAATCTACGGCGGGGCGTTTCGTTTCGGTTTCGTTTCGACGGGGCGGGTTTCGTGTCCGCCCCGTTCTTGTATACACTGGCAACAATAATCAGCCTGCTCGGCGTGCGGGCAAAAGCCAAAACCTTTAAAGGGGGAAGCATGAAACAGTACACGGTTGCTATTTTGGGCGCGACGGGAGCCGTGGGCACCCAGATGCTCGAGTGCCTCAATGAGCAGGAGTTTCCGGTCGGTAAGCTCAAGCTGCTAGCGAGCGCACGCTCTGCGGGCAAGACCGTCGAGTTCCGCGGCGAGCAGGTTGTGATTGAGGAGGCTTGCCCCGAGGCCTTTGAGGGCTGCGATATTGTGCTCGGAGCCGCCGGCGACGATATCGCAAAGGAGCTGCTGCCCGAGGCCGTCAAGCGCGGCGCCGTTGTGGTTGACAACAGCCACGCCTTCCGCATGGATCCCGAGGTGCCGCTGGTCGTGCCCGAGATCAATGCCGATGACATCAAGTGGCATCACGGCCTGATCGCCAACCCCAACTGCGCGACCATCATCGGCTTGGTTCCCACGTGGCCGCTGCATCAGCTCGCCGGCGTGAAGCGCATGATCGTTTCGACGTACCAGGCGGCTTCGGGCGCTGGCGCTCCCGGTATGGCCGAGCTCGAGGCCCAGTTGGCCGCCCTGGGCCGTGGCGAAGAGATTCCCGAGCCGCGCGCTTTTGCCGCCCAGTTGGCGAGCAACCTGATTCCGCAGATCGGTGGCGTCAAGGAGGAGGGCTTTACCTCCGAGGAGATGAAGCTGCAAAACGAGGGCCGCAAGATCATGCACCTGCCCGAGCTGCGCGTGAACTGCACCTGCGTGCGCGTGCCCGTGCTGCGCTCGCACTCCGAGAGTATTACGCTCGAGTTTGAGCGCGACATCACGGTGGAAGAGGCCCGTGCCGCGCTGGCTGCCGCTCCGGGCGTGAAGCTCGTTGACGACATGAGCGCCGAGGATGCTCACGATCGCTTCCCCATGCCGATGGATACGTCCGACCAGGATCTGATCTGGGTCGGTCGCGTGCGTCGCGACATCTCGAACCCCGAGGCTGCGCGCGGCATCACCTTCTGGTGCTGCGGCGATCAAATCCGTAAGGGCGCGGCAACCAACGCCGTCCAAATCGCCAAGCTGCTCTGCGAGTAGCGGTGGACCTGTCCGGCTGGGGCCGGGCTTAGTTTTCAGAAC
>CATYIV010000060.1 GCA_958407465.1 uncultured Collinsella sp.
GCCAGGACTGTCCGAAATAGCGAGTAAAGGTCCGGGGCCTCGCTACGGGGCGGCCTGGGATGGTTATTAGAGATGCAGCACGCGGTCGCGGATCTCCTCGGTTCGGCCCTGATTCCAGAATTGGGTACCGATGTAGCCGCACGTACGACGGGCGACGTTCATCTTCTCCTGGTCACGATTGCCGCAATTGGGGCACTCCCACACCAGCTTGCCATCGTCCTCGACAATCTTAATCTCGCCATCGTAGCCGCACACCTGGCAGTAGTCGCTCTTGGTATTGAGCTCGGCATACATAATGTTGTCGTAGATGTACTGCATCACGCGAATGACAGCCTTGAGGTTGTCCTGCATGTTGGGAACCTCGACGTAGGAGATTGCACCGCCCGGCGAAAGCTGCTGGAACATGCCCTCAAACTTAAGCTTGTCGAAGGCATCGATCTCCTCGGACACGTGGACGTGATAGCTGTTAGTGATGTAGCCCTTGTCCGTCACGCCCGGGATGATGCCAAAACGACGCTGCAGGCACTTGGCGAACTTGTAGGTCGTCGACTCAAGCGGGGTACCGTACAGCGAGAAGTCAATATCGCTTTCGGCCTTCCACTCCGCGCACTTGTCGTTCATGCGCTGCATGACGGCCATGGCAAAGGGCGTGCCCTCCTTCTCGGTGTGGCTGTGGCCCGTCATGTACTTGACGCACTCGTACAGGCCGGCATAACCCAGACTAATGGTGGAGTAACCGCCCACGAGCAACTTGTCGATCGTCTCGCCCTTCTTAAGGCGAGCCAGGGCACCGTACTGCCAAAGAATCGGTGCGGCATCCGAAAGCGTACCCATCAGACGCTCATGACGGCACAGCAGGGCGCGGTGGCACAGCTCAAGGCGCTCGTCGAAGATCTTCCAGAACTTGTCCATATCCTGATGCGAGCTCAGCGCGACATCGGGCAGGTTGATGGTCACAACGCCCTGGTTAAAGCGGCCGTAGTACTTGGGCTTGTTCGGGTCATAGTTCAGCGCGTTGGCCACGTTGTTAAATCCGTTACCGGAGCGGTCGGGCGTCAGGAAGCTGCGACAACCCATGCAGGTATAGCAGTCGCCGTTGCCCGCAGTCTCGCCCTTCGACAGCTTGAGCTCGCGCATCTTCTTCTCGGAGATGTAGTCGGGCACCATGCGCTTGGCGGTGCACTTCGCAGCCAGCTGAGTCAGGTAGAAGTACGGGGAATCCTCGTGAACGTTATCGTCCTCGAGTACATAGATAAGCTTGGGGAATGCCGGGGTAATCCACACGCCGGCCTCGTTCTTAACGCCCTCGTAGCGCTGGCGAAGCGTCTCCTCCACGATCATGGCAAGGTCGTGCTTCTCCTGAGGCGTACGGGCCTCGTTAAGATACATAAAGACCGTCACGAACGGCGCCTGGCCGTTGGTGGTCATAAGGGTCACGACCTGATACTGAATCGTCTGAACGCCGCGACGGATCTCGTCACGCAGGCGGTCCTCAACAACCTCGCGGACCTTTTCGGGAGATGCGGAAACGCCGAGCTCCTCGAGCTCGCGGGCAACCTCGCCGCGAATCTTTTGACGGCTCACCTCGACGAACGGGGCAAGATGGGTCAGCGAAATCGACTGGCCACCGTACTGGGAGGAAGCAACCTGGGCGATGATCTGCGTCGCGATGTTGCAGGCGGTCGAGAAGCTGTGCGGCTTCTCAATCAGCGTACCCGAGATAACAGTACCGTTCTGGAGCATATCCTCCAGGTTCACCAGGTCGCAGTTATGCATGTGCTGGGCAAAGTAGTCCGAATCATGGAAGTGAATCAGACCCTCATTGTGAGCATCCACAATCTCCTGGGGCAGCAGCACACGCTGGGTCAGGTCCTTGGAGATCTCGCCGGCCATGTAGTCACGCTGAACGGAATTGACGGTCGGGTTCTTGTTGGAGTTCTCCTGCTTGACCTCTTCGTTATTGCACTCGATCAGCGACAGGATCTTGTCATCGGTCGTGTTCTTCTGGCGCTTCAGGCTCTGAACATAGCGATAGATGATGTAGTGGCGGGCAACCTCGTAGCAGTCGAGACGCATAATCTCGTCCTCGACCAGATCCTGAATCTCCTCGACCGACACGGTGTGGCCCGCGTTCTCGCATGCCTCGGCGACGTTTTGTGCCGCGTAAACCACCTGGCGGTCGGTAAGACGAGAGCTCTCCTCGACCTCCAAGTTTGCGGCGCGGATGGCATTGACAATCTTATCGATGTCAAAGACAACCTCGGTGCCGCTGCGCTTGATGATCTTCATCCTCTTGCCTCTTTCGCGTCGAAATCGTATTGCGCTTCAGAGCCAAACGATACCCGGCAGGGCTTGCCCCTGTCTTGCGGCGCCGTCGCGCAATCTGTGTTTTCGAAAACCATAGGCCCTCATGCGGACAATCCTCGCAGCCAATCAAGGGGCTCGAAGATCCATCCAAATGGGGCGAATAAGGTCCTCGTTCTCTGTCCGCCATCTATCATACGACAAAGAGGCATCTATATCCTGTATTCTTTTTTTAGGTCAAACACAACATATAGTGTTTCAGCAGGTCAAAGCAATTAGTCATTTTGCAGACGCATTAATTATGAGGGGTTCTTGGCAAGTCGGTAAAACGTTACCAACACGGCTACCTGCATGGCAGTTATAAAACCCCCTTAGTCAAGCCGCTGACAAATCCTACCAAAACCAAGCCGCTCACGCCAAAAGAATCCAAAAGATTATGCTTGACCAACATGTTGCGGTCACGGTCGGCCAGGATGTATGCAACCTGCCGGCACCTCTACGGGGACCTTGGATCAATATTTGCTGGCATATTTGACGGCGTGCTTGGTAGCAAAACAAAACAGCTCAGAGGACATAGCCTCTGAGCTGCGAACATTTGGTGGGCGTTAGAAGATTTGAACTTCTGACCTCTTCCGTGTCAGGGAAGCGCTCTCCCCCTGAGCTAAACGCCCAAATGGAGCGGACAACGGGGCTCGAACCCGCGACCCCAACCTTGGCAAGGTTGTGCTCTACCAACTGAGCCATGTCCGCTTACGAGGATTAATCTTACGTGATGCCCGCATCCTATGCAAGAACTTTTTTTGAAAAGTTTTGCGACGCTCTCGCGAGGGCATCAGTCGTCACGAAAGGCGCGAACAAACGCAGGCTCGCAGCGAGATGCCCCTGCATCTCACCGAGCATGATCCAGGCAGAGCTGTCCTGCGCGAGCCTGCCGTCTGCAAGCGGTGATGAGGTGAGCAGGACCCTGCCCGCCGGCAGCTCCACGGGTGCTGCACCGAAGTTCGTCACACACGCCCAGCCGTTATCGCGGCGATAGGCGATGACGCCGCCCTCAGCGCCCTCGGCACCATCCGCAAGACCGGTGCGCCCGTCAAGATCGAGCCACGCAAGATCGTTGGCGCACCCGCGCAGCTTGCGCCGCAGCCAGAGGGCGTCACGATAGAGCGCAAGCATCGATGTCGGGTCCACTTCTTCCCTATCGGCAGCATAATCGGAAAACCATGCAGGCTGCGGCAGATGGGGCGCCGCATCGGCGTCTGCCGGCGAAAACCCAAACGATCCGCCATGCGCGGGATCGTCCGCCGCCACCCACGGCAGGGGCACACGACAGCCGTCGCGCCCCTTCTCACGCTTCGGTCCGTGCGTATTGGTCGCAGTAGGGTCTTCGAGTGCAGCCCACGGGATATCAGCCACCTCAAAAAGGCCGAGCTCCTCACCCTGATACACGTATGCCGAGCCCGGAAGCGCCAGCTCAAGCAAAAGGGCCGCCCGCGCGCGGCGCTCGCCGAGTTCACGGTCCTCGTCATAAGACGACCCGTCGCGCAAGAGCCAGTCGAGCGCAATCTGGTGGTAGCGCGTCGCCTTGATTTGCGGCAGGGCATAGCGTGTCGCCACGCGCGGCACGTCGTGGTTGGAGAGTACCCAGGTCGAGGCGGAGTCGGATTCGACGGCTGCCTTCAAGCCCTTCTCGATTGCAGTGTGCATGTCATCATAGGTCCAAGTGGCCTTGGCAAACTCAAAGTTGAATGTCTGGCCAAGCTCGCTGGGACGCGCGTAGAGATACTGGCGCTCGGGCAGCACCCACGCCTCGGCAACGGCACTGCGCGGCGGATTATAGCGGTCGAACACGCGGCGCCACTCGCGATAGATCTCGTGGACCTCATTGCGGTCCCACAGCGGATGGGTGCCGTCGTCAACCATGTCATCGCCCTCGGCGAGATGCCACCGGTCGAGGTCATCGCGGTCGAGATCCTTGGCGAGACCCTGCGCCACATCAATGCGAAAGCCGTCGACGCCTCGATCGCTCCAAAACGCCAGGACGTCGCAAAAGAGCGCGTGAACCTCAGGGCATGACCAGTCAAAGTCCGGCTGCTCGGGCGTAAACATGTGCAGATACCACTGACCGTCCGCAACACGCGTCCATGCGGGGCCGCCAAAGTTGGCATTCCAATTGGTGGGAGGCAGCTCGCCATGCTCGCCGCGACCATCGCGGAAGATATAACGGGCGCGTTCGGGCGATCCGGGGCCGGCGGCAAGAGCGGCTTTGAACCAGGGGTGCTGGTTGGATGAATGGTTGGGCACGATGTCGACGATGACCTTGATGCCGCGCGCGTGAGCCGCAGCGATCATGTCATCGAAGTCGTCAAGCGAGCCGAGACGTGGGTCGACATCGCAGTAGTCCGCCACATCATAGCCGCCATCGACAAGAGGCGAAGGGTAAAACGGGCTCAGCCAGATGGCCTCGATACCCAGTCGCTCAAGATAGTCCATCTGCTGGGTAATGCCCGCGATATCGCCCAGACCCGAACCAGTCGAATCCTTAAACGAGCGCGGGTAGATCTGATAGATCGCGGCATCGGACATCCATGAGCGCGAAGAAGACTTTTCTGTAGCCATGGGGCGTATCTCCCTTGCAACGAGGTTATGCGAGATGCCCACGATGATACGCCCAAAGCGGACATTCGCGACAAACAACGCCACAGCCACGCCCCAAAACGATCGCCCCCTCTCGGGTTCAAGCCTCCTGGGACGAATCGACCGATTAGTGAAAAGAACGGAAGACCCACTTTCCCGGCCACGACAGCGAGCGGGCTCCGGGTGCCCCAGGTTGCCGCGAAAGAGGAGGGAAGCGTACTTTATGTACGCGACCGACGATTGAGGGGCAAGATGGGGTGCCCGGGGCTCGCGCAGCGTCAACAAAAAACGCGGTTCGTTAGAACCGCGTAAGATAGTTGGAGCGGACAACGGGGCTCGAACCCGCGACCCCAACCTTGGCAAGGTTGTGCTC
>CATYIV010000061.1 GCA_958407465.1 uncultured Collinsella sp.
CTGCGTGAACGCATGACTTGAGACGCCTTTTTAGAACTCACCGATCGCAGGACGAACACAACTCAACAGCGGCCGCGTATTTGTTCCCAGCCGTACGGCGTGGCGGAGCCATGCCCGTTGTTGATTGGAGTGCCGCATCATGGCCGAAAACCAAGTCCAGTCCGAAAAGAAAATGACCAGTCTGAATGTCTCATCGGAGACCCGTGACGCCATAAAGGACATCAGCACGAGCCTTGGCCTCTCGCAGGCCGATACCGTCGCCCGCTTGGTCGACGGCTACCACCCTAACGCCACTCCCGGCATGAAGGCTGCGCTCGACGCATCGGCCGTCCTCGATGAGGCGGTCGAGCGGGTCAAGCGCATCATCGTGGGCGCTGCCGAAGCCGCCGCGATGGAGGCTCGTGCTGCCCGCGAGGACGCCGACGCCGCCAAGAAAAGTGCAACGGAACAGATTCAGAGCATCGAATCTAATTGCGTCGAGCAGGTCGCCGCCATCAAAGAGAAATTCGAGCTGGATACTGCGAGCTTGGAGATTGAGAACGATGAGCTCCACGCCACCGTCGCCGATTACCTCTCGCAGCTCAAGAAGCTCGATTCCGAGAACAATCAGCTCTTGGCAGAATCAGCCGCAAAAGACGATCGAATTGAAAGCATGAGGGGCGCAGTCGACGCCGCGGCCAAGGCTCAGGCCGATCTCAACGTCTCCCTCCTCGCCCAGCGTGACCTGATGGCCGAGGTCGCCGCCCTCAAGGACCGCCTCGCCGCCTCCGAGCAGCGGGCGGCCGTGGCCGAGGCCAAGGTCGAAGTCATGGCCCAGGCGAGGGGCGAGTAGATATGTCCGACAAGCTAAGGCCGTCTCGCCGTGAGTTGATAACGGCAGGGCTAGTCGTCTTTTTGGTCACGGCACTTGTCTGGACTGTCATTGATGGTGCCGGCGCAAATGCGCTCAACATCAGCGGTGTCATCACCCGTCAAAATGCCGTCTGGGCTTCGCTTGCAGCAGTTTCAGTGGTCATGCTCATTGGGGCTTGGCTGTTTGGCTGATGGCATTCAAAAACAATTAAGTTTGGAGTAGTCGATGGAACATCTCTCTGTTAAAAAGGCAATCAACCTAGCTCGGAACTTTGGGGCTGCTGGTGTTCTGGCAGCCGCCCTAGTTATGACCTCTGGGTGCAGCCAGGCAGACGATCGTCAGACGGCAGTTCAGGTCGCTGATTCTGATAACGCGCAGGAAGACGGGGTTTACGGCAAGATGGAGTATTCAGTCACCGGCGTCGAGGTGCATGATTCCTCGGCTGGCGATGGCGGGAAGGTTGCCGTTGTTCGCTGGCACGCCATTAACAACCGATCGGCAGATTCATGCGCTGTTGGTAGCTACATCACGGCTTATCAAAATAAGCAGATGCTATCTCGCGGGTTTGCCGCCGATTTGCAGGAAGACCGCTTCTCTTCGCAAGGGCTTGCGCCGGGAGGCGAATGCGACGGTGTGTCGATTTTTGACCTCAACGACATGTCTCCCATCGAAGTGAAAGTCGACGGGATGGGCGCCGGGTCAAACTCCCTCGACCAGACCTTTGAATTGGAGTAGGCCGCAAAGCGTCTATTTTCTAGAAACCTTCTAGAGCATTTCTAGAGGGTTTCTAGAGCCGGGCGCAGCATTTTCGATCGGCACGATGTCTCGGTAGATAAGGCGGTGCCTGTCGTCGCGCCACTCGTCGCCGTGGTAGTGGCCGAAGAACCAGGCGCGGTAGCCGAGCTGCCCGTCGAGCTCGGCAAGGAATCGTTGCAGCTGGTCGTCCAGATACTCGCGTTCGCGCTCCCGGCACAGTCCCTCAGCAAGGACGGCCGGCGCCTCGTGACTCACCACGTAGTCGACCTTCCAGCCCACGCGGTCGAGCGAGGCGCGGCAGTGCCCCATCTCCTCCTCGCTCGGCATCTCCTCGGGCCACCAGCTCCTCCCCTCCTTGCGATACTGCCTGTCGTTGCTCGTGGCGCCGCCCATGGCAAGGACTGTGAGCCCGTCGATATCGAACACCTCTCCGCGCATCAGGTGCAGCACGTGCGGTCGCGCCTCATGGACGAGGCCGCTGTTCCACTCCCGCACCGGCAGTTCTGCCAGCATCCGGTAGTTCTCGTGGTTTCCGTCTACGAAGCACGTGGTCCACGGCTTCGACTCGATCCAGTCGAGCCAGTATTTCTCGGCGTTGGATCCATCCCAGACAAAGCCGAAGTCGCCGGCCACGATCACCACGTCATCGCGCGTCAGGGTCCGGCCCAGCGGCCAATTCTTGAAGGCAAACCGGCTGGACCCGTGCTCGGCCCTGCCGTGCACGTCACCTGTCGCATAGATAGCCATCAGCACGCACCCCACGGCAGGAGTTTGTCCCCGAGCCTCACGATCCGGTCATACAGCACCGTGTGCCGTTCGTCCGGATTGGCATCGCGATGGAAATGTCCGTAATACCAGCGCTTGTAGTCCAGGCGGTCCTCGAGCTCGTCGAGGAATCCGGTCAGCCGGTCCACATCCGGGCGTTCCCAGCCTGGGTCCGGGTAGAGCGTCGGCGAGAGCATGCGCGTCGAGCAGGTATGGGTGATGACGCAGTCGACCTTCCAGGCGACCTCGTCGAGCCTTGCCCGTGCGTCATCGAAATCGCGCTCGTCCGGCAGCTCCTGCGGCCACCACGAGCTGTACGGGATGCGGTACGCCCTGTCGACGCTCGTCGCCCCGCCCATGGTGAAGACCGTCTTCCCGTCGAGCTCGAAGACCTCCCCGCGCATGAGGCGGCGGATGGACGAAGTATCCGACAGGCGCTGCGTCAGCCCGCCGTGCCACGGCTCCATGGGGCGCTCCGCCCAGTGATCGAAGCGCTCGTGGTTGCCGTCGACGAACAGCACCGTGTAGGGGCGCGACTCCATCCAGGCGATATCGGCGCATTCCTCGGCAGAGAAGTCCCACGGAAAGCCAAAGTCGCCGGCGATGATCAGATAGTCGTCGCTGCCAAGGCTATCCCCAAGCTCCCAGTCGCGGAGCTTTTGCATGTCGAGCCCACCGTGGATGTCGCCTGTCACATAGACCGTCATCGGATCGCCTCTTTCCGCTTGTAAGCCGCCAGCTCGCGTTCGACCTGCCTGTCACCGGTCTCGTTGACCCACCAGGGCCATTTCACCCGGCCGCACGGCTCGTCGACCCCGGCGAACCATTTCCTCAGCCCGTCGAGGCTCACCGGGGAGTGCCCGTTGGCGTCGCAGCCCACGTCGTAGCGCAGGAGCCCCTGCTTGCGGTTGAACTCGTTGTACGCGCCGCCGCCGCTGTGGATGTGCCCGTGGAGGTGCCACGATCCATGGCTCATGCCCTGCCAGTCGGCCATGGGGTAATGGCACAGGACGATCTTCTGCCCGTCGATCTTGAGCACGCAGATCGGCGGTTCCACGGTGAACGCGCCCGCGACCGCCGGCTGGGTCCAGTCCTTGTCATGGTTTCCCGGGACGAGGTGGATGCGCTTGCAGGCGATCCGCTTACGCAGCCCGTATGCGTCCTGGGCGGTTATCTTGAATGAGAAATCCCCCAGGATGTAGAGCTCGTCATCCACGGCGACCCTGCCGTTGATGTTGTCGACGATGGCATCGTTCATCTGCCAAATCGTCTCCCACGGCCGGTCCGTGAACTTCAGGACATTCTCGTGCCCGAAGTGCGTGTCACTGGTGAACCAAATCATTCCATTGTCTCCTTGTCGCTAAATACCGTTCTCCTTTGCGCAATTGAGGAGACGTATTTTGAGCGACATGAGGCGTTCAAACCTCATGTTCTGTGCTCCAATCTGCCGGATTGTTCCAGCTAAACTTTAAAACCTCGTGCGGGCAGAAAACCGTGTCCCGTTTGTGGGGTCATAGTATAGGCACCGTTAGAACTAATAGCCCAAATCCGTTGCCAACTAGCCACTATTGGCAACTATTAGGCCTTTTTGACAGCCGAACTGACTAATAGCCGCTATTTGTTAGGCCGTTTTGCAACCGCGAGCGCTGCCGTGGATTCTTGATACGGCGCATCGACAGCAGCAATGTCAAGCGGGTAGAATGGTGCCGACGGCAGCCCAAGTTGTAGTGAGCTGGGCAGAGCCGTTGCTTAATGAAGTTGGGTCATCGTCTTAGCGACGGTGGCCTTTCTTTTTGGGCTTCGAGCCCTGCTTGAGTGCCTTGGAAAGGCCGACGAGGGCCGTGAGGAGCGAGACCATAGCGGTCAGGAGCTTCACGAGCTCGGTGAAATCGGTCATGGGCATCACCTCCCATCGGATGGAGGGCTCTGCCCGGCACAAGGGCTGCCGACAGCGCTGCTGATTCTAGCAGAGCGTCATTCCTCTTCGATCAATCCGTGCTCCACTCCCTCGCCGGAATCCAGTCCGTAATCCGTGGGTCATTTTCCTTTGTTTTGCGAGACTGGTTGATAACAAGCAGGTGGAATAAACATGGAGCCCGACATCTCTCGCGCAATCGGCGCGCGGCAAGGGTCTGGCCCATCTCATATGTTGCCAACGCTAACGGTGAACCTGAGCGCCCGGGCACATTCTTTGTTGGCTGAAACCGGCATAGCAACTAGCGGAAGGCATCATCGAAGGAGTGCGCTGTAAAGCACCCGTCTCCTTAACTGTTAGAAATGCGAGTTAATAATCTATGTGGTCGATATGCCGTTGAACCAGCGTATCGATACCGCTCAGCCAT
>CATYIV010000062.1 GCA_958407465.1 uncultured Collinsella sp.
GCGCCGGGAGGCAACACCGATTCGGGGCCGAACACACGGATTTACCTGCGCATTTACAAATTCGTAAACTTTTTTGAAAAAAGTGCTTGCACAGTTCTCGAATCATAGGTTATTATCTTCCTCGTTGAACGCGCGGGTCTAACAAAACGAACTGCGAATCAACAACATAGCATGTCGGAGTGGCGGAATTGGCAGACGCGCTAGCTTGAGGTGCTAGTGACCGCTTTTTGGTCATGCGGGTTCAAGTCCCGCCTCCGACACCATCGCATTTGAGAAGCCTCTTCAGAGGCTTTTTTGTTACCGATAGACGGTGGGGTCCACGATGGAAACGCTTGAACGCAACGAGTGGGCAGACGTTGCCCAACTAGTCGAGATCACGAGCGATGCTGTCATCATCTGCGAGCTCGACGGAACCATTCTGCATGTGAATAATCGCTTACTTGGTTTGATGCGCGAGGAACGCGCCGACGTCATTGGTGGAGATGTTAAAGACGTCCTGTACTCGTCCGCTTTTGAACGTGCGACGGAACATCGTCTGCCATTTGAAACTGATGGCTCCGAGAACGAACTGATGCTCAAGCTGAGTGACGGCTCCTTTATCCCCGTCTTGGTTCGTGCGGGCTCCGTAACGCCTCCACGCATCTTTGGGCGCCGCGCGCCACGTGTCCTGGTGGCGCTCCATAGCATCGAAGAACAGTATTCGCACGACCGTCAGCTCAAGCGTGCTCTTTCTGAGCTTAGAGTGGCTAACAAGCGCCTCTCTGGCACGCTCTCGGTCATTATGAGTACCGTGGGCTCCGATGAGCTGCCCAGCCTACTTGATACCGTTTTGAACCAGCTTGTAGGAACGCTCGATGCTTCGGGTGCTGCTATCTATTTTTCTGAGAGCGGCGGTTTTAAACTTCGCGGTGTTTCCAAGGAGCTGTACGACAGCTACCTGCCTGAGTTTTTGCCGTATGGCGCTGGCATTCCGACGTATGTTCTTCGTGAGTCGCGTGCCTGTCGCTTGTCGATTCAACAGGACCTTAAGGGTGATAAGGCCGCCTCCGGTATGTTTATGGACCTGGACAATCGTTCTAAGCACCTGTTGCGCATGCAGGATATGCCTCCGTACCGCAGCGAGATCTGTCTTCCCGTTTTTTACGGTACGCAGATCCTTGGCGTGCTGGAAGTTGGTTGGAAACGCCCCCAGGCACCGCTCGCCTATGACGTTAATGTACTCGAGGTCATTTGCGATTACCTGTCTATCCAGCTGGTCGGCATGGCATCGAGCCTTCGCTCCCGTCGCACGGCCGAGCTTGGCCGCTCGCTCAATGTCTTGCGTGATGAGTTGTTTGCCTTTCTAGACGATTCCGCCGCGGCTACCCAGGCGGTATCGTCCGAGATCTGCAATATGCTTAACTGCCATTTTTGCCCTGTTGAGTATGACGCCAGTCTGGATTCCTACGTCATAGATTTTGAAGGCGGCAGTCGCGTTGCTTTGCCGGACGATCCCGAGAAGCTTTTCTTTTCCACGACGGCGCCAGCGGCACGTCTGGGGGCTGGCCCTGATGGCTTTGAGGCATCTGTTTTGGGCGGTACGAGTGCCGAGGACCTTAAACACGTCCGTATAACTCGCGTTGACGAATCGATGCCTATGGGAGGCTGGCTTAGGGCGCACGGTCTGCCTTGTCAAGGTCTCTACGTTGACTCCGGCATCGAGGCGGGGCGCCCGCGCTCTGAGGGTGATGGCAGGCACAGTAACGACGCGATTGTTCCTGCTTCTGTTGCGAAGAGCCCGACGACACGCGCGCTGCTGCTTCGTGATGGTAGCCAAGAGCCGATTGATGATCTTGAATATGACTACTTGGTGCACTTGGCGCATGACTTTGAACTGATCTACGAAGGCGAATCTCAAAAGCGCGAGGAGCGCCATATCGCTCAGACCCTTCAGATCGGCATGAGAAATTCCCTGGGGGATGTTCCGGGTATCGCAACCGATTCGGTGTACCTGTCGGCCACGAACTCGGCGTTGGTCGGCGGCGATTTCTATACGCTCATCCGTCTTCCCGACGACTGCGCCGTCATGATTCTGGGTGATGTGTCTGGCAAAGGCATTGAGGCCGCATCGATGTCCGCGCTCGTCAAGACGGCCCTGACGGCATATGCCTGGGAGGGCGCTGGACCGGCCCGCATGGCACGCTCCCTTAACAGCATGCTCATGGGCTTTTCGAGGGTCGAGACGTTCGTGACGGCCTTTATCGCCAAGATTGACCTTAAGGCCGGACGCGCAACGTATTGTTCGGCGGGCCATCCTCCGACCATGGTCATCAGGCCAGAGTCGATGCCGCTGGGTGGCGGTGAGGCACGTGGGGGAGAGGTTGAGCTGCTTGGATGCCAATCGGGCGTAATCGGTGCCTTTGAGAGCATGGTGTACGAGACAGGCGTGTTTACGTTCGCCCCCGGCGACATGCTCTTCATGTATACGGATGGAACGATTGAGGCCCGCGACCGCACCGGAGCGTTCTTTGGCGAGCAGCGCTTGCGCGACCTTCTGCTTTCTGTTTCGGGGGAGGGCGTGTCGGGCATTTGCGGCAAGGTCTTGGGCGAGCTTGACCGATTTACCGAATCGGCGCTGGACGATGACATTGCATTGGTGTCCCTTGAGTTTTTACGGGGTCGTTCATAGACGACGCTGGGCGGGCTGAATCCGCACGGTTGGGGAAACGAATGCATCGAGTGGGCTTTTTTGGGAACCATGGTCGTATGAATGAGTGGAATGACATAGCGGTTTTGACGCCACCGGGCGATATCGACATCGCCACGGTGCCTGCGCTGCGTCGGCGGCTGGATGCTTTGATTGGCCGCGGCGTGCGTCGTGTCGTCATCAACTGTCAGGCTGTTAGCTTTATCGATTCGACGGGCTTGGCATTCCTGCTTACGCGCGCTCGTGAGCTCATGAGGCGAGAAGGCCTGCTTTCGCTCGTCAATGCATCAGGTGAAGTTGTTCGCTTTTTGGAGATTGCACGTCTTGTCGATATCCTTCATGTCGCGGGGCCGGCACGGGAGTCTATTCCCGCCATTCCGGTGGGGGAGCTGCCTCGCTGGAGTAAGAGCGTCGAGGTCCGTCAGGGTATCGAGAATCTTCCATACTACCGACATCGCATCGCTGAACTCCTTGAATCGCTTCCGTTGCGCCGTGACGAGCGCTACGATGTCGCATTGGCGTCGGGGGAGGCGCTGGGTAATGCCTATGACCATGCGGGCGGTATCGGGTGCGTCCTGACGGTTCAGGCCTATGGCGATCGCGTTGTGGTTGAGGTGCTTGATCGAGGTGCCGGCTATTCTATCGATAAAACGAGCGAGCCGGTCGCATCCGAGGAACGCGGCCGTGGTATCAAGCTTATGCGTATGCTCGTCGATAACGTGGAGGTTGCTCGTCGTACGGACGGCGCCGGCACGCGCGTGCAGATGGTGAAGCTGTTTAGCGGAGCGCTGGAATCGTGTGCCTAGCCAATCGCTTTAGCGCGTTTAGCTACTAAGAACATGCGGCAGACAAGTTTTTTGAAAAAAGTACTTGCGTCTTTTGGACAACTCGCGTAAATTAATAACCCGCAAGCGGACATGGCTCAGTTGGTAGAGCACAACCTTGCCAAGGTTGGGGTCGCGGG
>CATYIV010000063.1 GCA_958407465.1 uncultured Collinsella sp.
ACTTCTCAAAACAAAGCAGGCGCCCCGGCCCTCGCCCGTATTGCCCCGCTGAGCGAGCTATAGATGCCACGCACCGACACGCTAAAGCATGAGTTTGAAATTGGTGCTATATTCAGCTTGAGTTGTTTAATGTTAGTACGGGAGGCTGATATGGGGCTGTTCAAGAAGAAAAACCCGCAGGATGCCTTTGATCCCGATGTGTTTACCATCACGGATACGATTTTGGACCCGCCGCGGTTTACATTTTTGCCGGCTATCTACCAGGATGCCACGCGCCGCAAGTGGGCTGTGCATCAACGCGGTGGCGAGCCGAAGATTTTTGACTATGCGGACGTGTTGCAGTGCGAAGTAGCCGAGGTGGGCGATCCGGAGGCCGAGGAAGTGGCTTCAAAACAGGAATTTGCCCAGCGTATTCTGGCAAATCCTGCCAAGGCGGCGAAAATAAACGCTGCCAAGCGTAATATGTGTCTTGGTATGGGCGTTGTTGTGGCGGTTCAGACGGGAAAAGACGAGGTTTCCAAATTAGAGATTCCCGTTATGACCGACGAAGTCAAACGCGATTCAAGCCTATATAAGTCGTATCGGAATGTCGCCGAGAAGATCAAGGCCGAATTTGATGCCATGGGAGGGCTGGCCTAATTTTGGCGGCATACGTTTCTGAATGAGGAGTCTGTGCAATGGCAGGCGAATCTTATGCAATTCCCCCCAAAGATCGTGCTGTTGAGGGAATTCTTTGGTATATCCAGCACCATCAGCTTGCCAGCGGCGATCGCCTGCCGGCCGAGCGCGTGCTGTGCGAAGAGATTGGCGTTTCGCGTACGGCGTTGCGTGCCGGTATCACGCGGCTCATCTCGTGTGGAACGCTCGAGAGCCGTCGCGGATCGGGTACGTATGTGTGTCCTCCCAAGCCGCTGAATATCTTCCAGGAAACGTATAACTTCTCCGATGCTGTGCGGACTGCCGGCCTGCACCCCTCTTCTCGTCTGGTTTCCGCCGGGACCATCGAGGCGGATGAGGCGCTTGCCGACAAGCTTGGGGTGGCTGTAGGCGCTCCTTTGCTCCGCATGCAGCGCGTTCGACTTATCGAGGGCGAGCCGGCGTCAATCGAGACGGCTCACGTTAACCTGTCCCTGTGCCCATCGCTTCCCGAGCACGATTTTGAGTGTGAGAGCCTTTACGATGTCTTGCTCAAAGAAGGTGGCGTGCGTGTTGAGCATGGACGTGAGCATATCTCTATCTCGCGTTTGAACGTCGAAGAGGCCGAGCTGCTCCAGCAAGAAGAGGGAACGCCGGTGTTCTATGAGAGCACGATCGAATTTGATAAGGACATGCGTTTTGTGGAGCATTGCAAATCGGTGATTTTGCCCACAAAGTTCCGCTTTGCCGATAACGGTGAAAAGAACGGCATGAGGAGCGTGGCAGGTGAACAATGGCTGAAACAGTAGATGCCACCCCGGTTTATATGCGCATTCGACGCCGCGTCGAGGAGCGTATCGAGCGTGGCATATATCCCACGGGTTCCATGATTCCGTCCGAAAAAGACCTCGCCGAGGAATTTGGTACGACACGCTTGACCATTCGAAGTGCTGTCGATGAACTGGTTCGGCGCGGGCAGATTCGACGCGTCCGCGGAAAGGGCGCGTTTGTGGTGCAGAAAGTGCCCGTTGCCTACGAGCGAACAGGAGGCTTTCGCGAGTCGGTTCGTGCTTCGGGCGGTGAGCCGTCCGTCCGCATCCTCGCGCGTTCCAAGCGTTATGCGGGCCCATATTATGCCAACCTGTTTGGCATTGCCGAGGACGATTTGCTGTATTCGATTCGGCGTTTGAACTGTGTCAACGGCGATCCCGTATCGATTGAGATGGCGTTCATCCCGTGCCTGCTGTTTCCCACAATCGAAGATATTGACGTGTCGGTCTTCAGTTTGTACGAGACCTATGAGATGTTGGGCCGAAAGCCGGTCATGGCGCAGGAGAAGCTCGATATCGAGGCGGTGGGTGCACGCGACGCGGGCTTGCTTGGCTTGGAACAAGGGGATCTTGTTTTGCTTTTGGAATGCGTGAGCTATGACGCGAGCGGTCAGGCTATCGAGTATGTAAAGTCCTTCAATCGTGGCGATGCGGGCGGCTACACCTATACGTACTAGCTGGGGTTTTGCATCACGCGCGGTAACAGCCGGTCTGTTTGGGCAATTTGACCGACTGTATATACAACCGTACATGGCTCAAAATCGACCGTTCGCCGAAGGGGATAAATTAATCGACAAAGAGGTATCAAAAAGCCGTAACCTGTAACTGTGATTGGTATCAAATACTAATGATTTGTTACGAGGTGAGACGATGAAGATGCTCGATTACGTTCAGCTTGCCCATGTGCGTATGGGAGAGAACCTCGAGCGTTCGTCTGAGCTGGTAGCGCAGCTCGTTGATATTTTCCAGTCCGGTTCTTTTGACGCGCTGCGCATCGTTGCTTCGGGTTCGTCGCGCCATGCCGCCGATTGCGCCCGCGATTACCTGCAAGATGCGCTGCAGATGCAGGTGTCCGTTGTGACGCCCGAGGCCTTCGTCGATTTTGAACACACCTATCCACAGCATGCGCTTAACATCGCCGTCTCGCAGAGTGGCTATTCGACCAATACGATTGCGGCGCTCGATTACATGCGCGCACACGATATGGCTGCAGTTGCGCTCACGGCAAACGTCGAGGCACCCATCAAGGAACACGCTGACATCGTTCTCGACTACGGTGTGGGTGTCGAGTCGGTGGACTTTGTGACTCTGGGCGTCGAGGTTCTCGTTGAGTACCTGGTGCTCTTTGGTATTTACGGCGGTCAGGCGCGCGGAACGATTGACGCCAAGGGCGTTGCCCAGCGTCTTGACGACCTGCGCGAGGCTATCCAGGCCAATGCCGTGATGTGCAAGACCGCCGAGGCATATGTCCAAGACCACATGCTCGAGCTTTCTGAGCACACGCCCGCTATGGTCGTCGGCAACGGCCCCAACTACGGTGTTGCCGAGGAGGCGGCGCTCAAACTGAGCGAGACCATCAAGATTCCTGCCATGCATCACGAGGGCGAGGAGTTCGTCCACGGTCCCGAGATGCAGATAACCCCAGGCTACCTGGTGTTTATTGTCGACGATCCGCAGGGGTCGGAGCGTCTTGCGAATATCGCCGATGCGCTATCGAACGTTACGGCAAAAACGGTGCTGCTCACGGCCCATCCCAAGGGTAGGGCTCACGAGGTTGTGGTGCCTCAGGTGGCTCCGCTGCTCAGCGCAATTCCCAATCTCGTGTTCTTCCAGACGATTGCGGCAATGATCGCCGAGCGTCTGAAGTCATGGGATGTGCACCCGTATCTCGATGCCGTCTCCAAGCAAATGGAGGTCAAGGCAGAGGGCTACGAAGAGTCAGTCAATGCGCTTAAGGCCAAAGCGGCCGAGTGTTACGGAATGTAAGCGGGTTTTGATGCCCGTTGGCATGGGGGATGTGGAAACAACCCCAGAAAGGAGAGACAAATGAAGGAAACCGAGAAGATCGAGATCATGCATTTCGACCAGGAGGGCTACCTCGAGGACGGCAAGGCGCTCTACGAGACCGGCAAGAAGATGACCGCGCTCGCCGA
>CATYIV010000064.1 GCA_958407465.1 uncultured Collinsella sp.
CGCGCATAAAGAAAGCCTCCCATTTCTCATGTCCAAGAAATGGGAGGCAGTTCATTCCGTACTGGCGGGCTTTCTGCTGTCTATCGGCTAGATGCTCGATGAGCCGTGCAACTCTTTATGCAAACAGGCCGTAGATGCTGATGTTGGCCTTGGCGTAGAGGCCGTTAGCATACTCGGTCCACTTGGAGCTGGCGCTCGAAGCCTGCGAGGAATACTGCTGATAAGCAGTGTAGTAGGCGGTCATGGCCTGCTTGTAGGTGGCGCTATCGGCCGTAAAGGCATCGTCGGCAAAGGCCTTGGCATAGGTGCTGTCGGCATCCTTCCAAGTGCCCTTTGAGCTATCCCACTCATCGCCGGCAAGGTTGATGATGTAGTCGGCGTAGTCCTTGCTCGCGGTCTCCTCGTTGCCGTCAGCAGGCTCGGTCGGAGCGGCCGGCATGCTTGCGGAGCCGTCGCCAACCTTCTTCTTATAGAGCTTCTGCAGCGTCGCGGACTGACGGACGATCTGCTTGGCCTGGTCCTTGGACACGCCGTACTGCTTGGCCATGGTCTTGTAGTCGGAGGTGCCGATGGAATCCTCGGCGTACTGCTTCATTTCCTTGGAAGAGACGGTAATGCCCTCGTCTTCGGCAGCGTCCAGCAGAATCTGGTTGCGCACGTAGGACAGGATAACGTCGGCAGACGGAGCGGTGTAGTTGCCGTCGTCGCCCTTGACGGTGTCGAGGCTGTACTGGCTCTCGATGGCCTCGCGCGCGGTGATGTCGCTCTTCTTGCCGTTGTAGCTATAGCTTGCCACGGTCGAATCGAGCTGGTCCTCGGTGAGGGTCGCCGAGCCGACGCCCTTGCCGCCAAAACCACCGTTACCGATAAAGAAGCCGACCACGGCGGCAATCACGACGGCGACCACAAAGGCGGCAATCATCGTCTTCTTGTGCTTGCAAGCGTGGCTGTCCACGTCGGAGTCGTCGTCCTCGTCCTGCTCCTCGGGCATCAGATTCTCGTCGGCGGCGTCCGCGGCGATCTTTGCCTCCAGGCGAGCGTCCTCCTCCTCGGCGGTCGTGCCGGCGGCAATATGTTCGGCAGACGTGCCGGCGACCAGGTCGATCTTCTCGTCCTCATCACCGTCGGGGCCTTCGCCGCGCTCGATGATCTGGATGCCGTCGATCTCGTCCTTCTCGTCCTTCTTTTGAATCAGACCCATATCAGTTACTCCTTGTTAGGAAACATAGTCCTCAATAGAATACGCCCGACAGAGCGCCGGGCGTATTGATTCTTAGGTTATACGCAAACACTTAAGTACTATTTAGGCGTTTGCAGACTGCATGTCTTAGGCCAGATGTGCGATAACGGCATCGGCAAAGGCCTGCGTACCCACCGCGCCCTCGACAGAACCGGTCTGGGCACGACGTACGTCGCCGGTAACTTGCTTACCCTCGTCGAGCGTGGCAGACACGGCGGCGCGGATACGATTGGCCGCATCATTCTCGCCCAGATGATCGAGCATCATAGCCGCAGACAGGATCTCGGCCGTGGGGTTGGCGATATCCTGGCCCGCGATATCGGGCGCGGAGCCGTGCGTTGCCTCAAAGATGGCGCAGTCGGCACCGATGTTGGAACCCGGGGCCATGCCCAAGCCACCCACCAGGCCAGCACACAGGTCGCTGACGATATCGCCGTACAGGTTGGGCAGCACCAGGACATCGAAGTCGTTGGGGTTCTGGACCAGACCCATGCAGGTGGCGTCGACGATCTTGTCGTTGAACTCGATATCGGGATAGCTGGCGGCCACCTCGCGCGCAACGCGCAGGAACAGGCCGTCGGTCGCCTTCATGATGTTGGCCTTGTGCACGGCCGTCACCCTTTTGCGGCCGCAGCGGCGGGCATACTCAAAGGCATACTCCACAATGCGGCGGCTCTTGGCGATGGAGATGGGCTTAATTGAGATGGCGGAATCCGCGGCGAAGGTCTTCTGGCCCGAGCGCTCGACGAGCTGCGAGAGCTCCTCGACCTCGACAGTGCCCTCATCGAACTCGATGCCGGCGTAGAGGTCCTCGGTGTTCTCGCGCACGATAACCAGGTCGACGTCGCGGAAACGAGAGCCGTCACCCGGCTGCGACAGGCAGGGGCGCACGCACGCGTACAGGTCGAAATGCTTGCGCAGGGCCACGTTGACGCTGCGGAAGCCTGTGCCGACCGGCGTGGTGATGGGGCCCTTGATGGCAACCTTGGTCTCGGCGACCGCATCGAGCACATGCTGGGGCAGCGGCGTGCCAAACTCGTCCATGACGCCGGCGCCGGCCTCCTGGACGTTCCAGTTGATCTGGACACCGGTGGCCTCGACCACGCGGCGCATGGCCTGCGTAATCTCGGGACCGATACCGTCACCGGGAATCAGGACTACATCGTGCGCCATAATCTGTTACTCCTCGTCTTCGGCGGCCTCAGATTTTTTAACGCTAGCACGCTTCTTCTTTTTGGAGAGATCCAGGCCAAAACGTTTAACAAGCATTTCGCAAATCTCGCTCGAACGGGCCTTGAGATAGCTGCCCTTGCCGTTCTCGGCGTCGAACTTAAGGCGCAGCGCGAGCTTCTCGGCAACCTCGGCGTCAATCTCGCCCTGGCCAAACTCGTACAGGCAACCGAGCATGTCGCGATACTCAAGGTCGCCGTGGTAGCACTGGATGGCCTCGTCCAGGATCGGCCAAGCCTCGCGCGAACGCTCAACGCCCGTAGCTCCCCACACGCACAGCAGGCGGAAGGCGGCATAGCGCAGCGTGGAGGAAATCTCGTCGAACAGCGCGGTCTCGGCACCCTCAAAGGCATCGCCCAGCTGCTCGGGGCAGGTGGTTGCGAGCGCCGCCAGGGCATCGAGAGCCTCCCAGCGGGTCTGAGCCTCGGGGCGGTCGAGTGCCTCGATCAGCGCGGGCACGCAGGGCACGACGCGCTGCGGGTCGCGCTCAGCCAGCAGATGCAGCACGCGGGCGGCAAACTGGCGGATGCGGCGCGTGGGGCAGCCGAGCTCCTTGACCAGACGGTCGACGGCGTTCTCGTTCTCCTCTGCCAGCTGGAGCTGTGCCAGCTCCTCGTCGGTGAGCTGTTCGTCTTTGTTTTCTGCCATAGTTACCTCTTTTTACTATTTCTTAGCGTGCTTGTCAGCACCCTTGCTGTCATCGGTGACCGAGATGAGCTGTCGGTCGGCCGCGCCATTGCGACGCGCACGGCGGCGCTCCTCGGCATCGCCCGCGTCGGCGGCGGCGCGGTGAGCCTTGTTAACGTTAAAGACCTCGTCGTGTTTGCGCCACGGACCGACGGACTCGCCAAAGCTCATCTTAAGGCCGGCGATAAAGCCGCCGAGCCAGCCGATCGGCGCAAACTGCACCAGCGGGAACAGCGAGAACACCCAGGTCAGCAGGATGACTGCCGCCGCTCCCGCAAAGTTGGCAATCCAGTAGTCGCGCTTGGTGATGACGCGCTTTTCGCACGCCCACTGGCCGCACAAAAAGCCAATGTAGATCGCGAAGAGAAAGAGCACCAGCGCAAGCACCACGAACGTCCAGCTCATGGGCGCTACTCCCCGTGATGGTGGCCGCA
>CATYIV010000065.1 GCA_958407465.1 uncultured Collinsella sp.
GCGGGTGGTTTAAAGCTGGCCGCTGCGCGGCCAGCGGACTAAAGTCTTGAATAAAGGGATAGGGCCACGCGGCCCTATCCCTTTTTGCCAGCTATGGCAGCTTGTGCGCTACTCGCGGCACAGGTGCACGGCGAAACCGGCGAACTCGCGCTTAAAGTACACGAGCTTGGTACCACCGTCGGGCAGCAGCGCGCGCGACTCTTCGTTGACCTCGAGCCCGCGCTCGGCAAACCACTTCTCAGCTGCATCGATGTCGTTAACGGCAAAGCCGATGTGGCCCTTGGTGCCACGACCGTTCTGCTTCATGATCTCGACCAGCGAATCGTTGAAGTACGAAACCGGGGTCTCGATGACGGGCAGGCCCATCATCGTCGAGAACAGCTCCGCGATCTCCAGGGCGTCTGCCGGGTCGGTGGCGTTAATGCCCACATGGGCAACGCGCATACCAAAGAGCTCTACCGGGTTGGCGTTCTGCTCACTCATGCAGTCAGCGCCTACTGAACCATGACGTCGAGAACGGCCTTCTCGGCGGCAACGCGGTTCATGCCGGTCATGAAGGGCACGCCACTCACGTACGGGCAGGTGAGGCCCTCGGGGGCAACGGTGGTGGCGATCAGCAGGTCAGCGCCCTCGTCGCAGTAATCCTTGGCCTCGGAGATGGCGCACTGCACGATCTCGTACTTGTCGGCATAACCGTTGGCGTCGAGCAGGGTAGCGACCTTCTGGGCAACGAGCGTGGAAGTAGCAGCGCCAGCACCGCAAGCCAAAACGATCTTCTTCATAGGTAATGTCTCCCTTCATGGTTTACTTTAGGTAAGTGTACCGCAGCGAGCGATGGCACTCGGCCTCGATGAGCTTTTATGCCAGTTTGCTTGCGCGCTGCGTATAATACATCTAGTACGTGTTGTCATACCGCTCGCTTTATGAGCGACTAAGGACCCTAATATGCCCGATTCCCGCACCCTCTGGACCGCCGTCGTTATCATCTGCATCGCCGTGTCGGTGTTCTTTAGCGTCAAAAAACGCACCACGTTTAAACGCCTGCAGCAATTGATGGCCGCCAAGCAGTGGGACGAGTTCGATCGTTTGCTCGACGGCAAACTCACCAGCATGCTGTACCCGCGCTACAACCGCGACTACCTGCGTCTGAACTCCTATCTGCTGCGCGAGGACCACGAGCGTGCCAGCGAGATGTTCGACCTGCTGCTGGGACTCAACCTCCCCAAGATGCAGCGCGTCGACCTGGTGATCAAAGCCTTTAACTACTACGTTGGCCAGGAGGACCGCAAAAAGTCCAAGGAGCTTCTGCACGAGATCAAGGGCTTTGAGGGCGGTCAGGCCGAGGCGGTCGCACACGAATGCCAGCTGATGTACGACACGATGATCCTCAAGCGCCACAACGACATTCCCGAGCTGGAGCGCATGCTCGAGGATGTCGGCGACGACCCGGTCAAGCGCTGCCGACTGGAGTACCTGCTGGCCCTGCAGTATCAAAACAAGGGCGACGAGGCAAAGTTCCAAGAGTTCCTGGAGAAGTCGGGCCAACACTCGATGGCCGTCAACGCGTAACGGACGGCTTGTGCTAGACTTCTAGTCTCACGGGGGCGTGGCGGAATTGGCATACGCAGGAGACTTAAAATCTCTCGCCGCAAGGATTGTGGGTTCGAGTCCCACCGCCCCTACCATGTAGTGCTTACGAGCCCGTGTTCCCCAGGGATGCGGGCTCGTTTCTTTTAGATGCCGGTGGGGCTCGAACCCGCGAGGGGGCGAGCGTCAAGCGGACGCGCAGCGTCCGCAGCGAGCCGGCGAGGACGCCGGCAGGCGTCCGAAGCCGATGCGGATTTGCGCAGCAAATACGCGGACGTCCCACCGCCCCTACCATTTGGCTTTTACGAGCTCGTGTCCCCCGGGGATGCGGGCTCGTTTCTTTTACACGCCGGTGGGGCTCTAAGTTGCGGTGGAATAGTTCCTGTTTTGGCAGTTTACCAGCCCATTTAGGAACTATTCCACCGCAACTTAGGTTGGTGTTCCCACATTTTCCGATGGAAAAACGTGGTTGTCTCCCACATTTTCCGATGGAAAAACGTGGTTATCTCGCACATTTTCCGATGGAAACGCCCAAATAGCCTTATACTAGCCGAGAGGGTTGGGAGGCAATATGCAGCGACAGCTTATGAGTGAACTTATCGCTTGGAAATCAAGGGCGAATCGCAAACCTCTCTTGCTTAAGGGAGCCCGCCAGACAGGAAAGACTTGGCTTCTTAGCGAATTCGCAAGCCAGCAGTATCGAAACGTCATTCGTTTTGACTTTATGCTCGAGCCGAGCACACGCTCGCTGTTCGATGGGAACCTCGACCCCAAGCGCATCATCTCCCAGATAGAACTCCTACGTGGCCAAACCGTAACGCCGGAAGACACGCTCATCATCTTCGACGAGATCCAAGAAGCGCCACGCGGGATCACCTCGCTCAAGTACTTCAACGAGCTTGCACCCGAATACCACATCGTAGCAGCCGGTTCCTATATGGGCCTCGCGCTCCGACGCGAAAACGAGTCATTTCCCGTCGGCAAAATCGACCAGCTCACCATGCGTCCCATGGGGTTTGCCGAGTTCGTTCGTGCCGTCGACGGCAACCCGCTCGCCGACGCCATCCTTGCCGCAGACATGAACCTTCTAGCAAACGTTACCGAAAAGCTCGAGCACTTGCTCAAGGAATACCTTGTTGTCGGCGGTATGCCCGAAGTTGTCTCCACTTTCGCCGAGACACGCGACTTCATCGAAGCCCGAAGGCTTCAACAGCAAATCATCGAGGCTTACGAATCCGATTTTGGCAAACATGCACCCGCCCGCATCGTCGAGCGCATGAGGTTGGTTTGGAAATCCCTTCCCGGCCAGCTTGCAAAGGAGAACAAGAAGTTTGTCTATGGCGCCCTTCGTCCCGGAGCGCGCGCACGCGATTTCGAGGAAAGCCTCCAGTGGCTCACGGACTACGGAATCGTTCATAAGGTGCCACGTGTTTCCGCTCTAAAGGCGCCGCTCTCGAGCTCCGAAGACCTCTCGGGCTTCAAACTGTTCTGCATCGACACCGGCATCCTCGGAGCGCTCTCCGGTCTCTCTCCGGCCGTCGTTCTTAACGGATCCGCTGTTTTTACCGAGTTCAAAGGTTCGCTGACCGAACAATACGTCGCGCAGGAGCTTTTGCTCCAGGACAAAACTCCCGCGTATTGGTCCTCTACCTCCGGCAATGCCGAAACCGACTTTGCCATCGACCATGCGGGAACCGTGCTTCCGCTTGAGGTCAAGGCGGCAGAGAACCTTAAAGCGAAGAGTCTGAAAATAGCCTGCGAAAAATTCAAGCTCGAGCGTTGCGTGAGGAGCTCCCTGGCGGCATATAGAGACGAGGGCATGCTCGTCAATATTCCGCTTTGGGAGATTGGGCAAATCGACAAGCTGGCATAGGCGCTGTGGGGACGCCCCGCAAGGACTGTCCCCAGGTGCCGGCAGAGACGATATGAGCAGGACATAAAAACATTGAGAGCCCCTGCTG
>CATYIV010000066.1 GCA_958407465.1 uncultured Collinsella sp.
TCGTCGCGCCCTTGTTCCAGAGCTCCTGGCGGCTGCGGCTCCAAAACCACGTGGTGCCGGTCTTGAGCGTCAGCCCCACCGATTCCTCGTTCATCCAAGCAACCATAAGCACCTCACCGGTGTCATACTGCTGAACCACACAAGGAATCAGCCCGCGGGCGTCGTATTTGAGCTTTGCTGCGGTTGTCACTTGCTCCATTTAAAAATCCAATCTGACAGGGATACCCTGGCTGGCCATATACTCCTTCACCTGGCGAATGCTGAACGTCCCAAAGTGAAAGACGCTCGCCGCCAGCACGGCGTCGGCCTCGCCCTCGATCACGCCCTCGGCAAAATGCTCGAGCGTACCCACGCCGCCGCTTGCGATCACCGGAATCGGCACCGCGCGCGCCACGGCACGGGTGAGCGCCAGGTCAAAGCCGGCCTTGGTGCCGTCGCGATCCATACTGGTCAGCAAGATCTCGCCGGCGCCGCGACGAGCCGCTTCCTCGGCCCACGCCACCGCGTCGATACCCGTGGCGTTGCGACCTCCCGCGGTAAAGACCTCCCACTTGTCGGCACCCGGCTCTCCGGGCAAACCGACGCGCTTGGCATCGATCGCCACGACCACGGCCTGACTGCCAAAAGCCGCGGCAGCCTGGCTAATCAGCGACGGGTCACGCACGGCCGCCGAGTTGAGCGACACCTTGTCGGCACCGGCGGCAACCATGGTCCGCATGCCCGCCAAGTCGCGAAAGCCGCCGCCCACGGTATAGGGAATAGCGAGCTCCTCGGCCGCATGCGCCGCCATCTCGATGGTCGTCGCGCGGTTGTCGCTCGTGGCGGTAATGTCCAGGAAGACGACCTCGTCCGCACCCTCGCGGTCGTAGGCGCGGGCCAGCTCCACCGGGTCGCCCGCATCGCGCAGGCTCACAAAGTTGACGCCCTTGACCACGCGGCCGTCCTTGACGTCTAGGCAGGGAATTACGCGTTTGGTAAGCATGGGCTACTCCTCCCCTCGGGCGGCGGCCAGCGCCTGGGCCAGCGTAAAGTTGCCTTCGTAGAGCGCACGGCCGGTAATGGCGCCTTCAATCGCGACCTCGCCCACCGCGGCCAGCGCGCGGATGTCGTCGAGCGTCGAGATACCGCCCGAAGCCACGACGGGAAAGCCCGCGACCTTGGCAACATGGCGATACGCCGCCACATCGATGCCCGTCTGCATGCCATCGCGCGCGATGTCGGTATACACCAGATGCTTAAAGCCCAGCTCGGTAAGCTGCGCCACGGCATCGTCGAGCGCCACGCCCGCGCCGTCACGCCAGCCGTTCACCTTGACCTGGCCGTCGCGGGCGGCAATGTCAGCCACCAACAGCTCGCCAAAGCCTTCGGCCGCCACCTCGGCGAAACCCGGCTCGGTCACCAGCACGGTGCCCAGTGCGATGCGGCGTGCGCCGTAGCCTGCCAACTCGTCGATGCGCGCGAGCGAGCGGACGCCGCCGCCCACGTCCACAGACAGACCATCGACGCCGCAGATGGCCTTAATCGCCACCGAATTAGCAGCGCATGTGTCCTCGTCCTCGCCAAAGGCAGCGGACAGGTCGACGACATGCACCCAGCCTGCGCCCTGTTCGGCAAACGAGCGGGCGACGGCCACAGGGTCGTCGGAATATACCTTGCAGCGGCTGCGGTCGCCGCGCTCCAGGCGCACGACCTTGCCGCCGATCAGATCGATTGCGGGAAACAGGATCATCGGCCGGCCTCCTCGACGATGTTGACGAAGTTCTTAAGGATGCGCTGACCCAGCGCGGAGGATTTCTCGGGATGGAACTGACAGCCCCACACGTTGCCGTGGCGCACGATGCACGGGAAGCTCCGCGTATAGTGCGTGCGCGCCAGCACATCGGCGGCATCGGCATCGTCGGCCACCGCGTAGCTGTGGGTGAAGTACATGTTGGCACCCTCGGCAAAACCAGTAAGCAGCGGATCGGCCGCACCGGCGGGCGTCATGTGCACCTGGTCCCAGCCCACGTGCGGCACCTTCAGGCGGCTCGACTCCAGGCGCGTGCACGAACCGCGCATAATACCCAGGCCATCGACCCAGAGGGCACCGGCCCGCTCGGAGGCGTTGCCGTCGGCGACCGCGCTCTCGCTCGCAGGAACGCCCTCGTTGCCGCGCTCAAAAAACAACTGAAGGCCCAGGCAGATGCCGAGCAACGGAGTTCCGGCGGCGACGGCATCGAGCACGGCCGCCGCCTCGCCGCTTTGGCGCATAAAGGCAATCGCGTCATAGAACGCGCCCACGCCCGGGATGACCAGGCCGTCGGCGCGGCGGATCTGCTCCGAATCGTCCGACGTGCAGGCGGCGGCACCGGCGCGCGCAAGCCCGCGCGCAACGCTCGACAAGTTGCCCTTGTGGTAGTCGACCACCACGATCTTCGGTTCGCCCACGCGACCCTCCTCTTCCCATCATCCAAAACCACCACAGACGATATGAGCAGGACATAAAAACATTGAGAGCCCCTGCTGCATGAAAGACCG